>JAFIED010000180.1 GCA_020832805.1 Pararhodobacter sp. | reverse complement strand
CTGGTCTTTGTGTAAAGCTGGGCCCCACCCGAGTATATCCGGGCAAAGCCATGGTTGGGCGCGCGGGGCAGCGTGGGCGGCGCGAAGTAGGCGCGCCGCATCCGGATATTCGGACCGCAGATAGATGAACCCGTGCGTCGCGCCGGTGGCAAGCCCGGCGATGACCATGCCTTCGATCAGGCAAAAGGGGTCGCCCTCCATCAGCATCCTGTCAGCGAAGGTTCCGCTGTCGCCTTCGTCGGCATTGCAGACGATGTGTTTCTGCGACGCCGGCGCATCGCGCACGGTTTGCCATTTGATCCCGGTCGGAAAACCCGCGCCGCCGCGCCCGCGCAGCCCGCTTTCGGTGATCTGGGCGATGATGGCGTCGGGCGGCATCGAAAGGGCCTGATGCAGCCCGCGCAGCCCCCCGTGCGCCACATAGGCGGCGGTATCAAGCGGTGCAATCAGGCCGCAGCGCGCAAAGGTCAGGCGCGTCTGGCCCGCCATCCAGGGCAGCGCATCGGTCGGGCCTAGGCAAAGCGGGTGCGTGGGATCAGGCGAACCATCCGCAAACAGCCCCGCCACATCCGCAGCCGTCACCGGCCCGAAGGCCAGCCGGCCATCGGCTGTATCGACCTCGAGCAACGGTTCGAGCCAGACCATCCCGCGCGAACCCGTCCGCAACAGGGGAAGCGTCGGTGCGGCCACACGAATGGCGGCGGCGGTCGCGTCGGCGCCGACCGCGCGCGCAGCGGCGTCTTGAGACAGATACAGCTTCACGACGCGGCCTCTGACAGTATCGCCTCGATCCTGGCCGCGTTCAGCCGTCCGACGGGCATGCCGTCGACAAGGGCGGCGGGGCCGCAGGCGCACAGGCCAAGGCAGAACACCGGGTCGAGCGTCACGTGCCCGTCGCTTGTCGTCTCGCCCCAGCCGACCCCCAGTTGTGCCTGGATCTCGGAGGCCAGTTTGTCGGCGCCCATCGCCTGGCACGCCTCTGCCCGGCACAGGCGGATGACATGCCGGCCGGCCGGGGTGGTGCGGAAATCATGGTAGAACGAGACGACGCCGTGAACCTCGGCACGACTGAGTGCGAGCGTCTGCGCGATCACGGGAATCGCATCATCCGGGATATGGCCGAACGCCCCCTGAACCGCATGCAGCACGGGAAGCAGCGCGCCCTCTGTCGCGGCGTGGTCTGCGAGGATACGCGACGTTTCAGAGGTCACGAAATCGGGATCCGGGCGGGTTGGCATGCGATGCTCCATCAATCGGTCGCGACTTTGATGCAGCGTGATAGGCAGATCAAGAATCAATGCCCGTTATTCGATAGGTATTTTCTATCAAGCCTCGGTCAGAAATCCGCTTCCTGATCGCGCGTGAACCGTCTTGCCGCGTCAAGAAGTGCGGCGATCACGGGTGTGTGCGGCTCTCGGTGCGGGGCGATCAGGCCGACGGCACTGCGCCCCGTGGCTGCCTCCGTGCTTATGGGGATCGAGCGCACTCCGGGGATGCCCGCGATCAGCGTTTCCATCCGGTCCGGAATGACGCTTGCCCATCCGCCCGCCGCGACATGGCCGATCAACGCGACGATGGAGTTGGATTCCACCATCGGCGCAGCGGTGACCCCTTCGGCGGCCATCAGGCCATTCACGATACGGCGGTTCTGCATGTCCGGGGTCAACAGGCACAATGGCTGCGCGGCGACTTCGGCCCAACTGACCGTGGCGCGGCCCGCCAGGGGATTGGTGGCCGAAACAAGCAGGTGATACCCCTCGTCATAAAGCGGCACGGCCGAGACGCGGCCCAACGGCTCGCCCGCCAGATAACTGATCCCGGCGTCCAGTTCCAGGGCCTCGATCTGTTGCAGGATTTCGACGGATGATCGCGAAAGGATCATGACCCGCACCCCGGGGTTTCGGCTGGCGAATGGTGCGACAAGTTCGGCCACCATCGCCAGCGCTGTCGGAATGACACCGATGCGCAGGACGCCCGACAGGCCATGTCTGGCGGCGCGCATCTCGTCGCGCATGGCGCGTGCATCCGCGACGATGCGGCGGGCCCATTCCAGAACGCGCTGCCCTTCGGGTGTCAGCCCCTGAAAGCGCGATCCACGCCATACGAGCTGCACACCAAGCTGGTCCTCCAGCTGGCGGATCGCGGCCGAAAGGCTGGGTTGGCTGACGCCGCAAGCCTCTGCGGCCCGGCCGAAATGACGCTCGCGGGCAAGGGCGATGAACATCTCCAGCCGGTCTATCATCGGCCCTCCTGTGGCGCGCATGTCGCGTTATGCCGTGGCACGCAACGGGCGCCTTGTTGCGGCGCTGGCGCCTGCCTACATAGCCGCGAATGAAACGCTTTATCCCCTTCCTGAAGCAAGACCCATTCGTGCCGGTGATCCGGCTGATCGGAACGATTGCGCCTTCGGGTCGTGTCGGGGCTGTGTTGAACGATGCAACCCTTGCGCCGGTGATCGAACGTGCCTTTGGCCGCGGCAAACCCAGCGCGGTTGCGCTGCTTCTCAACTCTCCGGGCGGATCGCCGGCGCAATCGTCGCTGATCGCCGCACGGATCCGCCGGCTTGCCGACGAAAAGAAGGTTCCGGTTCACGCATTCGTCGAGGATGTGGCCGCCTCGGGTGGCTATTGGCTGGCAACGGCAGCCGACGATATCTGGCTTGATCCGAGTTCGATCGTCGGGTCCATCGGCGTGATTTCGTCAGGTTTCGGGCTGCACGATCTGATCGCAAGATATGGGGTCGAGCGGCGTTTGCACACGGCCGGCAGATCCAAGAGCCTGCTTGATCCGTTCAGCCCGGAAAAGCCCGAGGATGTGGCGCGGTTGCGCGGCTATCTCGATCAGCTGCATGAAACCTTCATCGCGCAGGTCAAGGCCCGCCGTGCCGGCCGCCTGAAGGAGGGTGAAGACCTGTTCAACGGTGATTTCTGGATCGGCCAGCGTGCCGTTGACCTGGGGCTGGCGGACGGTCTGGCGCATGTGACGCCGAAGTTGAAGGCGCTTTACGGCGACAAGGTGCGCCTGGTCCCCCATGGCGTGCGGCGCCCGCTGTTGCAGCGCTTCGGCGCCAGCCTGCTGGGCGGCGCCCTCGCCGAGATAGAGGATCGCACGCTCTGGTCGCGCTTCGGGCTTTGATCGGATGCTGTCAAAGATTGTCGTCTTTTTTCTGATCTTCATGCTCGCGCTGGGCATGTTCGGAAAATGGCGTCGCAAGATCCTGGGCAGGTTGTCCGGCAAGACGCAGGCCGGCTTGCGGCGCCCGGCAAAATGCCGCGCCTGTGGCAAATACCTTCTGGGCGATGCGCCCTGCTCCTGCGGGAAGGGTTGAACATCTTGTTCCTTGATATCGTATTCGTCGCTGTCGGGTTAATCATCCTGCTTCTTGCCGGTGATGCCCTTGTAAAAGGCGCGGTGAACATCAGCCTCCGCCTGGGTATTCCGGCGATGATTGTCGGCCTGACGGTGGTCGCCTTCGGAACCTCGGCGCCCGAACTACTGGTTTCGGTGCAGGCGGTCCTGCGCGATGCGCCCGGGCTGGCGCTTGGCAATGTCATCGGGTCGAACATCGCGAACATCCTGCTGGTTCTGGGTATTCCGGCGCTGATATCGGCTGTGCCGGTGGGGCGGGATGAATGCACGCGCAGCTATGTCACGATGATCGCGGCAAGCATTCTTTTCATTGCCCTTGCCTTTCTTGGGCCGATCCGCTGGCCCCATGCGCTGATCTTGCTGGCGGGGCTGTCGCTCATGCTGTTCGACAGTTTTCGCACGGCGCGCAGGCACCGCGCGCAAGGCATCGCCGATGCGGAGGAAGAGCTTGAAGGCGCCGACCCGCACATGCCCTGGACGAAGATTGCGGCGTTCACCGTCCTCGGGCTTATCGGGCTGCCGCTGGGGGCCGACCTGCTGGTTGATGGTGCCGTGGCCATTGCCGCAGAGCTTGGCGTGAACGAGGCCATCATCGGGCTGACGCTTGTCGCTGTCGGCACGTCGCTGCCCGAACTGGCGACAACGGTCGTGGCGGCGCTTCGCCGCGAGGCGGGCGTCGCGATGGGGAATGTCATCGGGTCCAACATCTTCAACCTGCTGGCGATCATCGGAATTGCCGGGCTGGTCGGCCCGCTGCCCGTTCCGCCCGAGATGCTGCGGCTCGATCTGTGGGTGATGCTGGCGGCATCGCTGCTGCTGGTTCCGTTCATCCTGCGATCGGCGCCGATCACGCGCGGCTGGGGGGTCGTGTTCACAGCGCTATATGTCGGCTATGCGGGTTATCTGATCTGGGGAACGGGGGCAGCATGATGCAAGAGGCAGACGTTCGGCCGCGCGCGCTTGTCACGGGCGGGGCAAGGCGCCTTGGCCGCGCGATGGCGCTTTACCTGGCCGGTCGCGGTTTCGACATTGCCATTCACCACGCGACGTCGGCGGATGCGGCACGGCAGGTTGCCGACGAAGCGCGCGCGACGGGTGTTCGCGCCGAGACGCTGCGCGCCGATCTGACGGCAGAGGCAGACATGCAGGCGCTTGTCCCGGCCGCCGTTGCGGCGCTGGGCGGTCCGCTGACCCTGTTGATCAACAATGCCTCGATCTTCGAGCATGACACGATCGCGACGGCGACGCGCGACAGTTGGGACAGGCACCTGGAATCGAACCTGCGCGCGCCTTTTGTTCTGACCCAGGCCTTTGCCGCACAGGCGCCTGGGGCCTTGCGCGATGGATCGGGTGAACCCGTGGCCCGGGCGTTGGTCATCAACATGATCGACCAGCGCGTGCGCAAGCCGACACCGGAATTCATGACCTATACCATCGCAAAGATGGCGCTTTGGGCGTTCACCCGAACAGCGGCGCAGGGCCTTGCGCCGGATGTACGGGTCAACGCCATCGGTCCTGGGCCGACACTTCAGGGCGCCCGCCAGTCGGCGGCGCATTTCGCCGCCCAGCGGGCGGCGACGATCCTGGAACGCGGCGCCGGCCCGGATGATATCTGCGCCGCACTTGGCTATTTTCTAGACGCGCCGTCGGTGACGGGGCAGCTGTTATGCGTGGATGGCGGGCAGCATCTGGCGTGGCAGACACCCGATGTCCTGGGTGTCGAATAGCGGCCAGAGACGGCGCGAGCGGCTGGGAACGGCAAGACTTGTCCACGCCGCGCGCCGCATTCACGAAAGTGAAATAAAACTGCCAATGTTCTCAAGGCTTTATCTTTATCTCAGAAAAATACATATTTAATTCAACAACTTGCTGGAACGCCCAAAAAACAGGCAGTGTAACGAAGCGGGCCGGATTCAACAAGAAATCCGGGCTCCCGGAAACTTTCCACCAGATTTATCCACAGGAATCGTGGACATGTTTTCCCTTGCAACCCAGCCCCGGTCAGTGCAGCCCATGCCGAGAATCGGAGCGCGATGATGGCAGAGCACGAAGACACCCCGGAAAAGGCGGCGGCGCAGCGCGACGGTCATGCCGTCGTGCAATCCTACCTCAGGACGCTCGACGCTTCGCCCGGGGTTTACCGGATGCTCGATGCGGAAAGCCGGGTGCTTTATGTCGGCAAGGCGCGCAACCTGCGGGCGCGTGTGTCGAATTACGCGCGCCCCGCTGGCCATTCGCCCCGGATCGCGCGGATGATCCGCGAAACTGCCAGCATGATGTTCCTGACGACGCGCACCGAGACAGAGGCGCTGCTGCTTGAACAGAACCTGATCAAGCAACTCAAGCCGCGCTACAACGTGCTGCTGCGCGACGACAAGAGCTTTCCGAATATCCTCGTCGCCAAGAACCATGCCTTTCCGCAGATCAAGAAACATCGCGGCAAGCGAAGCGAGAAAGGCAGCTATTACGGCCCCTTCGCCAGTGCCGGCGCCGTCAACCGCACCCTGACGCAGTTGCAGCGCGTCTTTCTGCTGCGCAACTGCACCGATGCGACATTCGAAAGCCGCACGCGGCCCTGCCTGAACTATCAGATCAAGCGGTGCTCCGGCCCCTGTGTCGGGCTGATCGACGCGCGCGATTATGCCAACCTTGTGGCGGACGCAGAGCGCTTTCTCGAAGGCAAGTCGACCAACATCCAGGCAAGCCTTGCCGCCGAGATGCAGGCCGCCTCGGAGGCGATGGAGTTCGAACGCGCTGCCGCACTGCGCGATCGGATTCGCGCGTCGACTGCGGTGCAGCAGGTGCAGGGGATCAACCCGCGCGGTGTGACCGAGGCGGATGTGATCGCGCTTCATCTCGAAGGCGGGCAGGCCTGTGTACAGGTGTTCTTCATCCGCGCGAACCAAAGCTGGGGTAACCGCGATTTCTACCCCAGAACCGGGGCAGGCGCGGAAGAACCGGAGATACTCGAAGCCTTCGTAACCCAGTTCTATGACGACAAGCAACCGCCCCGGCTGATCCTGCTTTCGCATTCGGTCGATAACGCCGATCTTGTTGCCGGGCTGCTTTCGGAACGTGCCGGGCGCAAGGTCGAACTCGCCGTGCCGCAGCGTGGCGAAAAGGCGGAACTGGTGGAGAACGCCGCGCGAAATGCCCGCGAAAGCCTGGCGCGCAGAATGGCCGAAAGTGCTGCGCAAGGCCGCCTGCTGGAAGGTCTGGCCGAGGCTTTCGGGCTGGAGGCCCCGCCCCGCCGCATCGAGGTCTATGACAACAGCCATATCCAGGGCACCGATGCCGTGGGCGCCATGATTGTCGCCGGGCCGGACGGTTTCCTGAAAAGCCAGTATCGCAAGTTCAACATTCGTGGCGACACGCTGACGCCGGGCGACGATTTCGGCATGATGCGCGAGGTGTTGACCCGCCGGTTCGAACGTCTGCTGCGCGAAGACCCGGATCGAGAGGGCGAAACCTGGCCCGATCTTCTGCTGATTGACGGCGGGGCAGGGCAGGTTTCGGCGGTGGCGGGCATCATGGCCGATCTCGGGGTCGATGACATCGCCATGGTCGGTGTCGCAAAGGGCGTCGATCGTGACGCCGGCAAGGAAGAATTCCATCGCCCGGATGCCCCGCCCTTTGCGCTGCGCCACAACGATCCTGTGCTATACTTCATCCAGCGCCTGAGGGACGAGGCGCATCGTTTCGCAATCGGCGCGCATCGGGCCAAACGCGCCAAGTCGGTCGGGGCGACCCCGCTTGACGAAATCCCCGGTATCGGCGCGGCACGCAAACGGGCATTGCTGGCACATTTCGGCAGTGCCAAGGCGGTTTCACGGGCCGGGTTGGCCGACCTTCAGGCGGTCGAGGGTATTTCGGCGGCGATGGCTGAAAAGATATACGGTTTCTTCAACGCCGGGTGATCGCAGGTATGGTGGCCTGTTCTGCCCTTCCCCTTGGTCTGCCTTCAGGCTATGGCTTCGGGCATGATCTGGACCGTCCCGAATATCCTGACGACTCTGCGCCTGCTCGCGGCGCCCGGGGTGGCGATCATGTTCCTGTATTTCAACCGGCCCTGGGCGGACTGGCTGGCGCTGGTGCTGTTCATCGGCGCGGCGGTCACCGATTTCTTCGACGGCTATCTTGCGCGCCTGTGGAAACAGGAAAGCCGCATCGGTGCGATGCTTGACCCGATTGCGGACAAGGCGATGGTGGTGATAGCCCTGCTCGTGATCACCGGCTATTCCGGAATGAACCCCTGGCTGATCCTGCCGGCCACGGTGATCCTGTTCCGCGAGGTGTTCGTCTCGGGGCTGCGCGAGTTCCTCGGGCAAAAGGCCGGGGTGCTTCAGGTCACGAAACTGGCGAAGTGGAAGACCACG
>JAFIED010000179.1 GCA_020832805.1 Pararhodobacter sp. | reverse complement strand
CGCGCTGGGCGGGCTGCGCGCCGCGCTGGACGCAGGCGCCGATCTGGCGGTCGATGCAGGCGGCCTGATGCTGTTGCGGTGGCATCTGCTGCAACGTGCTGTCCTGCCCTTGCCCGAGGCACCAGCGGGGTTGGAACGCGTCGCCTTTTTCTGGCGTGCGGTGCTGGGCGCGCGGCAGGTGCACGGGCCCATCGGCAGCGTGACCTGCACGACCCTGTTCGGTGCGCCGCCCGAACAGGACAGCCCCGAAGCCGTTTTCGCGCTGGCCGACCCGCTGGAAAGGCTGATCAGCCGGGCCGGCGGTGACAGCGCCGATATCGGCGCTGCGCATGACTGGTTGCTGTCTGGCGTCGCGCGTGATCTGGCCTCGGTGCCGTTCTGGCAACTTTGGGATTATGCAACCGCAGCCCTGCCGTTTGCCCGCCGGCTTGGCCCGGATCGGCGTGATGATGACAGCGCGGCCAAGGCGCTGGCCGCGCTTGCCGAAAAGCCGCTTTGGCATGTCGTGCTGGACTGGCAGGCCATGCGGCAGGCGGGCAGGGCGCCGGGTGCGGCGCAGCAGGATACAGTGGTCCGCGCACAGGCGCTGTGGGCTGACCTGTGCCGGTCGCGCTAGGCTTCAAGCGGTCGACAAACCCGTGTCACACGCGCCGGTCTGCCCGGCATGCAACCAGAAAGGCGACCCCTTCCGCCAGCCAGGGCGCGCGCCACATCATCACCGGTTCACGGCCTGGGTCGGCCGATTGCAGGGTCCAATGCACCGGCTCGGGCGCCCGGTGCAACATCACGGCGGTCACCTGCGCAACCGCTGCCCGGTCCGCAGCCGGCAGCCCGGTGACGTGCTGCGCCAGATGATGGCCGATGCTGCCCAGCACAGCCAGACGCAGCGACGGGTCATGGCACAATCGGCTGGTACCCAGCAGTGCCAGCGCGCGGCCTGCCGCCGCCACTTCCGCCATGGCGGTGGCAGGTTGCGAAGGGGTTTGGGCAGGGCGGCAGAAAAGCGGCAGGTCAGCCAGCGCCATCGTGTCAGCCTCCAGCAGGGCGCCGATGGCCAGCGGCAGGGCGCCGCCGCCATGATCATCGGCAAAGCGCAGCCTGGCGCGTTCGACAAAGGCGCGCCGCAACAGCCGCATCGGCGCTGTGGGTGGCAGCAGGGCAAGGGCGGGGCGCAACAGATCGTTCGTCCCGCCCCAGACCAGTGAATCGAAAACTTGCTGCCCGTGAAAGGGCTGCGCCGTACCATCAGGCGCCAGCCGGACCCCCGGCAGAAACAGGATATCGGCCTGTTCCCGGCCCGTTTGCCCAGCCGCACCGATTTGCCGGGCAAGCGCATGGGCGGCAAAGGGCGCGGGCCGGTCGCCCGGCGCCAGCACCCACAGCCACCGCCCCGTTGCATGGGCCAATGCGCGGTTTCGGGCCGTGGCGCGGCTGGCGGGTGCCATGCGCAGATGGCGCAGGCGGTTATCTGCCGGCAGCAGGGCGCGGTCGCTTTCCCATGCGCCGTGATCGACCAGCAGCACGTCGCCAAACGGCTGATTCAGCACGGCGGTCAGGCTGTTCAGGCATGCGATGCCTTCGCCCGGCCCCATCGTCAGCACCACCGAAACAGGCGGGTGTTGTTGTGTCATGCCGATCTGCCTGTCAAACTGTGCCCTGTTGCGCGCGCTGCTGCTGAACGGTTCCGGGGTGAACCAGTGCCGGCTCTGTCCAGCGCCACCAGTCGCCGGCAGGCATTGGTGCGACGCGCGCACGGGCCTTTGCCAGAAAGGGTGCGAAATCCGGGTGCCGGACAGTTGCAAGCATCGGTTCGACCAGATCGCTGCCCCCGGGCAGGTTTTCCAGTGTCACGCACAAATCGGCCGCCGTTGACAGAAAGGCCCCCAGCAGTTCGGGTGCGATATGCTGCGTGGACCAGTCGATCACATCGAAAACCGCCTGATGCAAGGGTGTGGCGGCCGCACCGTTGCTGGCAAGAGCCTGTGACCGGATCAATGTTGCACACATCGCCAGATTGCCGAAATGGCGCGCATCACGCTGCCGGATGTCCTGCCCCGGGTGTTGCCGGTACAGGTATTTGCGCCCTGGTGCCATAAACAGTGACCTGGCGTGCAGCATGCAGCGCAGGTGGAACAGGAAATCGTCATAGGCGCGGATCGATTCAGGGAACCAGATGTCATGCGCGTCCAGAAAGGCCCGCTGAAAGACCATGCGCCAGACCGAGGGCTGGCTGCGCAACAACCGATGGGGCGGGATGCGCATGACCGTTTCGCCGCCGATGGTTTCTTGCGCAAAGGCCTCCATCAGTGCCAGGTCGTCGCCATAGGGCCATCGCGCCGGAGTCCGGCCGGGATCCAGAAAATCGAAACTGCCCTGTACCAGTTCCGCGCCCGTGCCGCGCGCCAGGTCAAGCAGGGCGCCAAAGAACCCCGGTTCGGCCATGTCATCGGCATCGACAAAGGCGATATGCGTCCGGTCCGAGACAAGGCGCCCGTAGTTTCGCGCCGAGGCGCAGCCGCCATTGGCCTTTTTCAGCACCTGCACCTGGGCCATGCCGGCATAGCGTTGTGCCACCAGATCACCGCTGCCATCGGTCGACCCGTCGTCGATGACCAGAAACCGGATATCCGACCGTGACGGGTCAACAAGCGAGTCAAGACAGGTGCAGACCAGGTCGCGCGTGTTGTAAAGGGACACAACCACATCAAGACCCTGAACCCGGTCCGGTGCCGTGGCAGGCGTGGCTGCTGCCTGGCTGACGGATGGCGCCATGCCCGTGCCTGACACGCTGCCAGCGGCAAGATCGTACACGCCCGCGGCGCCCGGCCAGGCGCGCGACGTCACGCCCAGGCCAACCACCAGCGCGCCTCTGATCTGGGCCTCTGTCAGGTGATCGGCGTGCATGACCTGGCAAGGCAGGCCGGCGGCCTGCGCCAGTGTGGCGGTCTCTTCCGCCCCGTGGATCGTCGAGGGCTGGGCGATCAGCAGGGGCACACCGGGCAGCAACCGTGCCAGCAGCAGCCCGCATCCCGGCGCATCAAGCGCGATGATTGCCAGGGGCGCGGGGCAAGTGGCGGCATGCTGCAGCAATGGCGCGGCATGCACCCGCAGTTCATCGAAGACCTGCAGCACCATCCCGGTCGCCGGCGGGTCCGGCAGGGCCAGATCCAGCCCCCCCGGCAGGGGCAGGGCGTGCAGCCGCGGCAGGGCGGTATCGGCTGGCCAGGTGACATGGGCACGCCGGGCGGGGGCAAGTTCCTGCCATGTCAGGCCGGCTGCGGCAGGTTGCGGCCATGCGCTGCGCATCTGCTGTTGCGGAATTGTCCACACGGCCACTGCGTTGCCGGCAAAGACCGCCACACGCAATCCTTGCCGGTGCACCAGCACGGGCAGGCGCTGTGCCGCGTGTTGCGCCGCCTTGTGATGCAGGGCACCGCCAGACCCGGCGGGCAGCGGGTGTGACGCGGCACGCCCCCAATGCCCCTGTGTCATTTCCGTGATCATGAACTGCCGGGCGCCCGCTGGAAAGGACAGGTGGAACGGGCGCTGGTCATCACTGTAGCGCAGCTCGAAATGCGCTGCATCCTTTGCGGATATGCCGTGCAACAGGAATTGTTGAATGTCATCCATGCAAGAAAACGCCCCCACGCTGCAAGGCGGCCCTGTGTGGTGCCGCTTGGTGGGCATGTCAATGGTTTCCTGCCGGCCTGTCTGTGGGGGCAGGCAGGCATGGCCGCCAGGCAACCGGATCGCCCTAGCCTGCACGCGCATGGCCGGGCAGGGCACGAATTCCGGCAGAATGGCGATCAGGCGCCGCGCTGGGGCAGCCCGCCTTCATCATGGCACGCACTTAACCCATTTGGGGTAACAGGCCTGTTTCCCGGTGGTATCTGGTCGGATTCCCTGTGGGTAACCCGCTTTGGGCCGGGAAAATGCTGGTAAACACATCAGGCAGGGCAAGAATGTTTGCACAAGATTTGTGTTTTCATTGCAAGGCCGGAATTACCGATGGCCGAATCGGCGCCGCTTTCTGACTCTTCAACGAAGGAAGATGTCGGGCTTGACCCCAAAACGCGACTTCGTCGCGGTGGCGGGCAGGGGCGTGCGGCGACGGGCACGCATGCGCCAACAGAACCGCAGTCTGCGGCCCCTGCCGAACCCTTGGCCAGTGCCATGGCGCCGGCCCTGGCGCGGATGCATGCGGAAGCGGCGGTAGGGCAGGTCGTCATGGCGCTGTCGGTCCTGCCCCGTTATCGCCATCTGCCCTTGTCTGAAATCGACACCCTGGTTCTGCAGCCATTGATGCGCAATCGCCTTGTCATTGCGGCGGCCGCGCCGTCCGAGGGAAACAGGGACGAAAACCCTGCAACCGGCCCGGTAAACGGCCAGACTGCCGGTTTTGCCATCTGGGCAAGTGTGTCAGAAGATGCGGACAGCCGCATCCGGGAGCAGATCGCTGCCGGTGTCTTTCCGGTACGGCTGCGCCCAGAGGACTGGACTGGCGGGTCAATCAACTGGTTGCTGGACGTCATCGCGCCGGATGTGCGCACGGTTTCCGCAATCCTTGCCAATTTCCGAAAGCTGGCCGGCGGCGGTGACCTGCGTCTGCATCCGCTGATCTCGCGGCTTGTACCGCGCGAGACGCTGGAGAAGATGGGCGCATCGCGGATGACTTCGCCCGGGGG
Source organism: Pararhodobacter sp. (assembly GCA_020832805.1). Taxonomy (GTDB): domain Bacteria; phylum Pseudomonadota; class Alphaproteobacteria; order Rhodobacterales; family Rhodobacteraceae; genus Pararhodobacter. Next base: position 1,775 of record JAFIED010000179.1, on the reverse strand, counting down.
TTCTTCAGAGGCCAAGCGGCCTGAACAGGCGGGCTCACCCGATGCCTGACGGCGCACCCCTGGCGCCGGAGGTCCGGTTCAACCTGGTTCAGGATGGCCTGCAGGTAACGGGCCAGCTTCAGCAGGTTTTCGGTCTGCCGGGCCTCAGTCTTGCCGCGGTGGGTTCGGCTGATGCCAGCAATGGGCTTTTCCTGCTGGGCGAGTTGGGCGCCCTGATCGTCTCGGAAAGCGGGCAGTTCGTCTATTATCCGACGCTCGCCGAACGCCTGCCAGAGGGCGCTGTCGGCGAGGACGTTTTTGTTCTGACATTCATCGACACCGATGGCGAGACGGTGCAAGCCAATCTGGTGATGTCGGTCACCGGCATCAACGACCCGGCCAGTATCGGCGGCCAGACCAGCGGCAGCGTTGTCATCGGCGACCCCGACGCCGAGATGGTGTTGGGCACACTCACGGTTGCTGACCCGGATGAGGGCGAAGACCGTTTTGCGATGCCCGACCCTGACGCGTTGAGCGGGGAATACGGCGAGTTCGCGTTCGACCCGCAAAGCGGTGCCTGGGTCTATTCGTTGGACACCGACAATCCGGCACTGTCTGCAATCCCCCTTGGTGGCGAGGTGACTGAAAGCCTGACCGTGGTCAGCCTGGACGGAACGGCGCAAGAAACCGTCACCGTCACTATCTCGCGTGGCGGCGCCGTCGACCCGGGCGGCCCCGGCGTGCCGGACGACCCGCCACCGCCACCTCCACCGCCGGTAGAAGACGATGATGATGACGGCGGCGGTGGCGGCGGCGATGATGACGATGATGACGACGATGATGACGATGACGACGACGATGATACGGGGGAGACCGAGCCGCCCGCACCGGTCGATACTTCAGACCGTTTCATGCTCGCCATTCTGGCGCTCGATTCGTACAACCGCGGCTATGACGCCAATATCGAACTGGGCGAAGAAAAGGGCCTTTTAGGCCCCGCGATCTATCTGCCGCAGTTCGACCGGCCCAAGGTCCTGCTTGAGGGGGGATTCTACGCTTCGGTCTACGACCTGAACGGCAAGACCGTCATCTCGTACCGGGGCACCAATTTCGGCGAGCAGACGTTCGATTTCACCGACCCGCTCTTCGGCTGGGTCGGCGGGGGCGGTTTCTACCAGAACCCGCAGATGATTGCCGCCATCGATTTCCACAACAGCGTCATGGCGATAGAAAACGCGGCGCCGCTTTACGGCACCGATCCCCGCACGCATGATGTGGTGTTCACCGGGCATTCGCTGGGCGGTGGCCTGGCCGGCTTCATGGGCAAGATCCACGGTCGGGAAGCCGTTGTCTTCGACAACATGCCCTTCGAGTTGTCGGTGAACAACCTGTTCGCCGACCTGGCGCTCAAGACCGCCCTTATGATACCGCTCGCCGCCTTCCCAGGGCCGCAAGCCTATCAGTGGGGCAACTTCGGCCTGCCCTGGTGGCCCGACGATTCGGGGATCACCGGCTGGGCGATAGCGGGCGAGGCGCTGGAGTACCTCCGCAAGTTTCAGGTCGTAGAAACCAAGCCCATAAACCCCTATGCCGACGCCGGGAAGGCTGACGCGATCGCGCTGCACAGCATGAACCTGCTGGTCATGCATATCTGGGCCGAGCTATGCCCGAAAGTTGGTGACGGCCTGATCAGGCGGCTTTGATTTCGTGCTTGATCCCGTCGCGGAATTCAACCCCTTGGATGATTTCGGGCAGTCGGTTTTGGCCGTCGAGTTTGCGCCATTTCTTCTTGGCTG
>JAFIED010000163.1 GCA_020832805.1 Pararhodobacter sp. | reverse complement strand
CCCAAGCGCTCCATCACACCCGGGCGCATCCCCTCGATCAGCCCGTCGGCCCGCGCGATCAGGGCGCGCACCACATCGCGGTCGGCGTCCGATTTCATGTCCAGCGCGATGGTGCGCTTGCCCCGGTCCAGCAGGTTGCGTTCCGGCATGCCGGGCAGGCCCGGCCCGCCGGGGCGCTGTACCACCACCACCTCTGCGCCCAGATCGGCCAGCATCATGGCGGCAAAGGGCCCCGGCCCGATGCCCTCGATCTCGACAATCCGTATCCCGTCCAGCATCGTCACGCGCCCTCCCACTGCCCGCGTTCCAGCAGCACCTGGCGCAGCAACCTGGGCCGGTCTGTCATCAGCCCGTCCACACCCATGTCCAGCAGCCGCTCCATCTCGGGCCGGTCATCCACGGTCCAGACCTGCACCTTTATCCCGCGCGCATGCGCGGCACGAATGAATCGTGGCATCACCACGGGCAGGCCCCGAAAATGCGTGGGCACCTGCACCACCGGAAAGGCCAGCTGCCCCACCGGCAGCCCCCATCCCGCCAGCCACAGCCGCCCCGCGCCCAGATGCGCGGGCGACCAGCACAACCCGGGTCCCAGCGCCGCGCGCAGCCCTGCCACCCGCGCCGGGCTGAAGCTGCCCACGCAGACCCGTTCCAGCACGCCCATGCGGTCGATCAGCGCGGCCAGCGGCGCCACCACGGCATCCGACTTGGCCTCGATGTTGACGAACAGGCCCGGGTGTTCTTCCAGCAGCGCCGCCAGATGCGGGATTTCGGCCCCCCCCCGCGTGCGTACCGCCGCCAGCGTGGCCGCATCCAGCGCCCCGATGGCACGCGGATCGCCTGTCATGCGGCGCAGGCTGTCATCATGGTGGATCACTACCACCCCGTCGGTGGTGGCGTGCACGTCAAGTTCGACATGACTGTAGCCCAGCGCCACGGCATGGCCGAAGGCGGGCATGGTGTTTTCCTCGCCTTCCAGCGAGCCGCCACGATGGGCAAAGGCAAAGGGACGGGAACGCGACAGAAAGGGGTGCAGGGATGGCGTTGTCATGCCCCTATCTTTCTCATGCTGCGCGCCCTGTCCAGCCGTGACAGCGCCCATGACGACGCCCCCATTGCCGCGCCTCAGCGCAGCGGTGCATCGGCAGGTGCCGGGCGTGCCATCACCCGCCAGATCATCAGCATCAACAGCAGATAGGTCGGTGCCATGATCGCCGGCACCAGCGGCATGCCGTCGGTGCCGCTTTCGGCCGCGGCCTGCATCCCGGTTGCGGTGGTGTAGAGCCCCCATCCGCCGGCGATCCACGCGATGATCAGCATCAGCCCCTTTTCCGGCACCGTCGCCCGCGCCAGCAGGTCACCGATGATCAACGCCAGGCCGATGCCGAACAGCGTCAGATCGTAGTCATAGCCGTAGGGGCTGACCATCAGCGAGGCGAAACAGGCCACCGCCAGCAACACCCGCGGGCGCGCGCCGCGCCACAGTGCCAGCGGCACGGCCGCCAGCGCCACAATCCCCAGCCCGGCCTGCAGCAGCGCGGCGGTTTCCGGCGCCACGCCCAGGCGGTGCAGCGTGGCATAGATCGACGTCATGCGATGCAGCCGGTAGCCGCCTTCGTGCAGCACAAGCCCCGCCTCGGCCACGCCCCGGCGAAAAGCAGCCCAGATTTCGGCACCAAAGGCCAGCGTGGCCAGCGCCGACAGCGCACCGGCCACCCCCAGCGCCAAAGCCAGCACGGCCCAGCGCCGCTGCACCAGGGCCGCCAGCCCCAGCCCCAGCCCCAGGTGTGGCTTGATCACCATCAGCCCCAGCGGCAGGCCCGCCACCGCACCGCCCCGCAGGCAGGCCAGGCAGAACCAGCCCGCCAGGGCGCCGGTCAGAAAGCCGTTCTGCCCGATCATCGCCTGAACCCACATCACCGGCGCCAGCACCAGCAGCACCGCCGTCAGATGCCGCCCGGCCAGCCGCCACAGCACCAGCCCGTAGGCCGCAAGCGTCAGCCCCGTGAACAGGGCAAAGGACAGACCGCGCGGCAGCAGCGGCAGATACTGCACGATCAGATTGTAAGGCGGCGGGTAGGTCCATGTCATGAAGACCTCTGCCCCCGCCAGCCTTTGCTGCGCGGCCATCATGTCGGGCAGATGATAGGCATCGGTCAGCGTGCCTTCGGCGATCATCAGGCCGGTGATGTAGAAGGCATCGAAATCCACGATTGTCGTACTGTCGCCCAGATGCGGCGCCGCGCGGACGACCTGCCAGATCAGCAAGGCGCAGAATGCCAGCAGGATGGCCGCCAGCAGCGGGCTGGTCTCCAGCGCCGGGCCGCCGTTGCGCACAAACCTGTCCAAGGGGCGGTCCGCGCGCTCTACGTCTGGAATATGCATGTCTTTCCCGCTGACTGCCTGTAATGATCCGGCGCCTTTGCACCGATTGATCGCCCGGCATTGTAGCCGAAATATGGCAAATCGGCAGTTTTTTGCGGGACTGTCCATGCCCCGCGTCGGCGCCAAGGGCCGCTTCCGGCTTCCCTTCCCGCCCCGCCCGCGCTAACCATCGAACCACAAGGGAGGCGCGCGCATGACCACTATCCTGGATCGGATCAAGGCCTACAAGCTGGCCGAGGTCGCCAAGGCCAAGGCCACGATGCCCATGGCCGAACTGGAGGCCCGGGCCGCCGCCGCCCCGCCGCCGCGCGGGTTTCAGGCAGCGCTGAAGACGGCACAGGCCACGGGCTACGGGCTGATTGCCGAAATCAAGAAGGCCAGCCCGTCAAAGGGCCTGATCC
>JAFIED010000162.1 GCA_020832805.1 Pararhodobacter sp. | reverse complement strand
CCCCCCCCCCCCCCCCCCCGCCCCCCCCCCCCCCCCCCCCCCCCGCGCCATGGTCGCCTGCGCAGCACCCACGAGGGAAAAACGAAGGTGCCGCGGATCGACCAGAGTCGGTCAGTCAGACGCTGACTCAGCCTGCTTCATATTCAGGCATGCTGCGCAGCGTGTCTTCGGTAACATCGACGTAAATGCGCAGTTCGGTCCTGTCCTGATCGCGCATGATCGACACTTCGTCAAAGCCGATCGCTACGCTATGCGCACCAAGACCAAGGAAGCCGCCAACATCAGCCACGATGTACTGCGCCTCGCCCTCGGCGCCCAGCACCACATCGGTGACATTGCCGACATTGTCGTCGTTCACGTCAAAAAGGTTGGCGTCAAGCATATCGTCTGCCGAAATCTCGTCAGCCTGTGCCTGCTGGAACCCTTCGCGCTGAACATCCGGCGCTGCAAGGCCCTGACGGTCGCCACGCCATTCATCCTGTTGCGCCGTCGCTGGTTGCTGCATCCCGCGAGCCTGCTGCGCGGTGTGGTCGAATTCAGGCGCATTTTCCAACGCATCTGCCCGCATCGAGGTCACAAGATGGATCTGCTCGGGGTTGTTGGGGTCCGTGACAAAGTTGACCTGATCCAGTCCGATGGCCACCTGCCGGGCGCCGATGCCCAGAAACCCGCCCACATCAACCAGAATGGCCTGAATGCTGCCTTGTTCATCAAGCAGCAGATCGTTCACATTACCAATGTTTTCCATGTCTTGCAGCTGCACACTATCCGCTGACGCTGCCCAGCGGCTGGTCTGCTGACCGGGTTGCTGATCAAGTTCCTGTGCCTGAGCGGGCGCATGGATTGTGGCATCCATCAGTTCGCTGGCAAGCAGATCGCCCGGTTGCAATGCGGTAAAGGGGGTGCCGTCAATCCCGGACTGACCTGACATCTCGCCGGCCTGCGTGCCCTGCTGGCCTGTGGTGGTCTGTGCCACAACGGGCCCCGCCATGATCAGCGCAAGGGCGGTCGTCGTGATAAGTAGTCTCATGTCGAGCCTCCTCAGTCATTCCAGATGTGCCAGCCCCTGCATTCAGGAGCAGGCACGTACTGAAGAAACTGCCGACGCGCCGGATTGTTCCAAATCACCGCAAGAACGCCCTGCGGAACAACGGATTCCGGTGTCCATGCATGGTTGGGCGCCGGGTGCGCGCACCCTGCAAACCCACGGAACCCGTATCGCCTGCAGTATCGCATTTGTGCGTTACGTTGCGAATGGCACTTGGCCAGGCAGATTCGTGCCGATCGCTGCCCATGACGCAATGATCGATTTCGCTGATCCTGTGGCTGCCCGGCACAACGTGGGCGCCGCCGTGCCTGACACCCTGGGTGACCAGGGAACCGACCTGCAGCGGTGCGGTTGGGAACTTGAAGAGAGGGCTTGGGCATGACGCATTTTCAAAGCCTGTCTGCGGCCGGCTTTGCCGCCACCGCCATCAGTTTCGGCCCGGCCCGCATGGGGTTCGGTCTGTTCGTACCCGAATTCAGGGAAGCGTTCTCTCTGTCTTCCTCTGCCGTCGGATTTCTGTCCAGCCTGGGGTTTGTGGGGTTCCTGATCGGGCTGCTGGTTGCACAGGCCTTGCTCAATCGTCGCGGCCCGGGGTTGCCGGTGCAATCCGGCCTGGCTGCGGCCATGATCGGTATGGGCCTTGTCGCCCTGGCGCCCGGTCTGCCTGTTCTGGCTCTTGGCGTGTTCATCGCCGCATCAAGTGCAGGGCTGGCCTGGACGCCGTTCAACACCGCCATCCACAGCCATGTGGGTAACCAAAAGCGGCAAGCCGCGCTGTCTGTTGTCAGCACGGGAACCGGTATGGGCATAGCGCTGGCAGGTGTTGCCGCGCTTGTCATGGCGCTGACGGGGGTCACGTGGCGGCTGTGCTGGGCATTCCTTGCGACCGCCAGTGCGCTGGCCCTGATCGGCAACTGGATGGCTTTTCGGCAGATCGCCAGGCATCCAGGCAGCGGCCAGGGCGCCGGGTGGAAAGACTTGATGCAGGCGGCGGCGGTTCCGCTGTTCGCTATCGGCTTTGCCTATGGGACAACCTCGGCGGTCTATATTGCCTTTGCCGCAGACCATGTGGTCACGTCCGGGGGCGTGCCGGGTGTTCCGGTAAGTGCCGCGCCCGCCTTGGTTTTCATACTGTACGGCCTGTTTGGCCTCCTGGGTCTGTTGACCGGGCGCATCAAGGACGGGGTTGGCCTGGCATGGCTGTTGCGCCTGGTCATGCTGGCCGGGGCGTTGTCTGTCGTTCTTGTGGCCCTGTTTCCGGACGACTGGATAGGGCTGATCCTGTCATCCGGCCTGCAAGGGGTGCATGTCTTGATGACAAGCGCCGTGCTGGCTTTCTGGTCAGAGCGCCTTTTCCCGATGATCCCTTCCTTGAGCTTGGCCGCCGCGCTGCTGGCTGCGGCGGCGGGCAGCGTGCTGGGTCCGGCACTGGCTGGCATCGCCTCTGATGCTTTCGGGGCCAGGGCGATGCTTCTTGGCACGGCCATTCTGCCGGTAATGACGGTGATTTTCCTGCGCAATCGCCACATTCGGGAATGCGCGGTACATCGGCCGCGCTGGCAGCAACATATCGCAACGCGTTGGCCGATCAGGAAAGGAACCACCGACCCGCGCCCCGCATTGGTCTGTCAGGCAGCAAAGGATTCCGCGATGAGCAAAGAGCCCAAACCGACCCGAGGCATGCCCCGCAGCCTGATCTTTGCGATGATCCCGCTTGGTTTCGTCTTGCTTGTCCTGATCCTGCTTCTGACAGGATTCTGGACACAGGAAACGACCGACGAGACATCGCCTGCAGTTGACCTGCCCACCGAGCAGCCGGTGGTGGCGCCAGAATAGAATGCACCGCCCGGACAACCAGTACAAGGCATGCCGACACATGCGCAAGGGCGCTGATACCGTCTGACACGGCCCTTTTCAGGCGTGGCCATCACTGTCGTCTGCGGCCGGTCTGCCCAACACCCGCTGTTTCAGTGCGGCGCCATCCGGGCGAAAGCCTTGATCGATCCAATATTCCTCGGCCTGTTTCAAGGCGGCGCCCAGCGCCGGCCCCTTCAGCGCGGGCATCAGATCGGCCGGGCGCAAGGGAAATACCGCCCCTGCGCCACACGCGATCTGGCGCCGCCATTCCTGCGGCAGGTCACCATCAGCCAGGGCCGCGCGCACCAGAACGGCATCGCACGCCAGTTTCGCACCCAGCCGATAGCCCAGCGCTGCCGTCCCGTCTGCCCCGGCAACCGCCGACTTGAGGCGTTGCAGGTCGCGCGCAGCCGCGCGTGACAGGCGCAACCGCTCTGCCGCGGCCTCGCCCCCCAGTGCAGCCAATCGCCGCAGCCAGCCGCCGGGGTCACACGCGCGCGTCTCCAACGCGATCAACCGGGCCAGCACCGTGGCCTTTGCGTCTGGCAGGATATGGCCCAGCACATCTGTTTCGGCCATTGCCAGAACCGCCGGCGCGGGATCTGCCGCATCCAGAAGCTTGCGCATCTCGGCGCCCACACGTTCGCGCGACAGTCTTTCCAGTTGCCCGGCATGGGCAGTGCAGGCGGCAAGCGCCTGACTGTCGAACCCTTGCGCAGGATCGCCATGCTGCGCGCAGAAACGGAAGAACCGCAGGATGCGCAGATAATCCTCGGCGATACGGTGCTCTGCTGTGCCGACAAAGCGCACCCGGCGCGCGCACAGGTCAGCCAGCCCGCCCCCCAGCGGGTCCAGCACTTGCCCGTCGGCCTGCGCATACAGCGCGTTCATGGTAAAGTCCCGCCGCGCGGCATCGGCGCGCAGATCGGCGCTGAAGGCCACGCGCGCATGGCGGCCAAAGGTTTCGACATCGTGGCGAAAGGTCGTGACCTCATGGCCGACGCCCCCTGAAACCACCGTCACCGTACCATGCTCTATCCCGGTGGGCACTGCCCGCAGGCCCGCGGCCTGTGCCAGTGCGGCAACGGTTTCAGGCAGGGCGTTGGTGGCAATATCGACATCGCTGACCGGCACGCCCAGCAGCGCATTGCGCACGCAGCCACCGACGCAGAGCGCATGAAAGCCAGCCGCCGACAACATGCCCAGTACCGCCTGGGTGTCTGGGTTCTGCAGCCAGTCACCGCTGACCCGGGGTGCGGTCATCGCCGCCTTTGCAGGACATCGCGGGCACCGCTTTCCTGCAACCCTTCGGCCAGCATGCGCATCATCCGCGCCGTGGCGCCCCAGATGTAATAGGGGCCCCATGGCACCACGTAATAAGCGCGCCATTGCCCCAGCCAGCGGCGCCTTTCCACACGATAATTCGATGGATCTGCCAGATGGGCCAGCGGCACGAAAAAGGCCTCGTCCACTTCGCCGCGTTCGGGCACCGGCTTGAAATCGCCCGTCACTTGCCCCAGCACCGGGGTGACCGTGTATCCGGTCACGGTTTCATGCGATGGCAAACGCCCCAGTATGCGCACCATGTCTGGGTCAAGCGCGACTTCCTCTTGCGCCTCGCGCAGGGCGGCGGCATCGGCATCGGCATCGCCCGGGTCGATCTTGCCGCCAGGCAGCGCTATCTGCCCGGGGTGATGACGCAACCCAGAGGCACGCTTGGTCAGCAGAACCGACATGCCGGCGGGTCGGTCAAACAGCGCAACCAGCACCGCCGCGTCACGCAGCGGGCGCCCCGCAGGCATGCGATAGCCCGGATTCAGATCAAAGTCCGAAGACCCCTGCGGCAAGGCATTCAGATGGGCGCATGCCCGTGCCAGGGCTTCGGCGTCATGGCTCATCGGCTGCCCCATCGCGTGTGGCCTCGAACCCCAGTGTTGCCGGGTCCAGAACATAATGCGCACCGCAGAACTGGCAGTCGGCGGTCACCGTGCCCTGATCGGTGGTCATGCTGGCAATATCCTTGGCCGAATAGATGGACAGGCTCTGTCGCACCTTGTCCTCGGAACAGGTGCAGCCAAAGGCCACGGGCTGGGCATCATACACGCGCGGCGCCTCTTCATGGAACAGGCGCAGCAGCAGATCGGTGGGCTGTACGGCGGGGCCCAGCAATTCCTCCGGCTCTACGGTATCAAGCAGCAGGTTGGCGCGGCGCCAGTTGTCGGCCTCGTCGCCATCCAGCATGTCGGCGGCTGCCAGCAACCCGGCCTCGCCCGTGGCATCGCCCTGCACATGGGGCGAGGCCTTGGGCAGATGCTGCAGCATCACACCACCACCGCGCCATCTGGTCCGCGCGCCCGGCAGTCGTTCGGGGGCAAAGCTGATGGCAAACCGGGTGGGCAACTGTTCGGACTGGGCGAAATAGGTTTCCGCGCAACTGGCCAACGACCCGCCGGTGATGGGGGTAATTCCCTGATAGGGCTGCATGTCGCGCCCCTGATCGATGATGATGGCAAAATACCCGTCACCGATCTGGCTGAAAGGATCGGCCAGGGAATCCAGCCTTTGGGCATCGAAGCTGGCATATGCGCGCATGGTGGCCGGTGCGCCATCTTCACCGGGGGCATGATAGTCGGTGGCGATAAGCCGCGCTGCCCCGTTGCCGCGTATCTGCAACGACAGGCGCCAGCGCAGTTTCAGGGTCTGGCCGATCATGGCGGTCAGCAAGGCAGCCTCGGCCACCAGCGCCTCGATCGAGGCGGGATAGGCATGCTGGCTCAGGATACGTTCCATCACCCCGTCCAGCCGGGCAACCCGCCCGCGAATGTCGCTGCGGTCAAGCTGAAAGGGCAGGACGGTGTCGTCCCAGGCGATTTTGGCGCTCAGGGTCATGGCGGCTTTCATTCATGCAAGATCACCCGCGCATATAACCGTTCCTGGCTGAATGCCAAGGGCGGGCAGCGGTTGACGCGGCTTGCGGCAGCCCATTGCGCCATGGTTTGACTTCTGAAACACAGGGGGACGACGAACAAGGGGCGCAGATGATTCCGGTCTATGGCACGCGAAAGACAGGACAACGCTATCGCCTGCGGCCGGGGGCCTATGCGTTGCTGGTACGCGAAGGGCGCGTGCTGCTGACCCATCAGAAAACCCCGCATGACGAGTTCCAGTTGCCCGGCGGTGGTATCGACCCCGGCGAAAGCCCGTTGCATGCCCTGCACCGAGAAGTGTTCGAGGAAACTGGCTGGTGCATCGCCGCGCCCCGGAGACTGGGGGCATTTCGCCGCTACGTCTACATGCCGGAATATGATCTATGGGCAGAAAAGCTGTGCATGATCTATCTGGCACGCCCAGTCCTGCGGCGGGGCCCGCCGACCGAGCCGGGGCATTCGGTATACTGGAAATCACCGGCCGAGGCTGCGGCGCTGGTCGGAAACCCGGGCGATGCAGCCCTGGTGCGCCGCTATTTCAAGGACAGGTGGTAACCACCCCGCGCAGAAACCGGCCCAAGGCATATCAGCTTTTGCTGCGTCATACCTCTACTGGCAACGCGTGCTGCGTGCCCACACCAAAGACCCGCTTGTATCGCGCCACTTCGCTGGCCGGTCCCATCGCCTTGTTCGGATTGTCGGACAGTTTCACCGTAGGCCGGCCGTTTGCCGAAACCGCCTTGCAGACCAGCGAGAAGGGCGCGAGGCTGTCATCCTCGACCAGACCGCGGAAATCGTTGGTCAGCATGGTGCCCCAACCAAAGCTCAGCTTTACCCTGCCGGAAAAGCGTGCGTGCAGATCCTCGATCCGGTCAACATCCAGCCCGTCGGAAAAGATGACCAGCTTTTCGCGCGGATCCTCGCCGCAGTCCTGCCACCAGCGTATCGCGCGTTCGGCGCCCTGCACGGGATCGCCGGAATCGACCCGAATGCCTGTCCATCGGCTTAACCATTCGGGCGCGCGTTTCAGAAAACCGTCGCTGCCGAAGGTGTCGGGCAGGATGATACGCAGATTGCCGTCGTGTTCCTCGTGCCAGTCAGCCAGCACGCGATACGGGGCCTGGGCCAGGGCATCGTCATCCTCGGCCAGCGCGGCATAGACCATGGGCAGTTCGTGCGCGTTGGTGCCGATCGCCTCCAGATCGCGCCGCATGGCGATACGGCAATTGGATGTACCGGAAAAAGAGCTTCCAAGGCCTTCGACCAGTGCCTGCACGCACCATTCCTGCCACAGAAAGCTGTGCCGCCGGCGCGTGCCGAAATCGGCCAGCCGCAGGCCAGGCAGACGCCGCAATCGCTTTACCTTTTCCCACAGCTTGGCCATGGCGCGGGCATAAAGCACCTGCAGTTCGAACTTGCCCATATCCTTCAGGACAGCGCGGGAACGTAGCTCCATCAGCACGGCCAGCGCGGGGATTTCCCACATCATGACCTCGGGCCAGGCGCCCTCGAAGGTCAGCTCGTACTGGCCGTCGCGCTTTTCCAGGTGGTAAGGCGGCAGGCGCAGGGCCTCGAACCATTCCATGAAATCGGGGCGGAACATCTGGCGCTTGCCATAAAAGGTATTGCCGCGCAGCCAGGTGCTTTCCCCGCGCGAGAGTGACAGCGAGCGGACATGATCAAGCTGTTCGCGCAACTCGCCCTCGTCCACCAGATCGGCAAGGCGGATATGGGCGGAACGGTTGATCAGGCTGAAAGTGACACGCGTGTCCCGCCGGTTGCGAAAGATGGACTGACACATCAACAGCTTGTAGAAGTCGGTATCGATCAGCGAACGCACGATCGGATCGATCTTCCAGTTGTGGTTATGCACGCGGGTGGCGATGTCGACCATGACCGGCATTCTTTCCTTGGGCAGCCAACAGGGCAGCAGGGGCACCTTCTACAACCGGCGCCGAGAACACGCAAATGGCAGGGCGGTTCGGCGGCGCCGATGTTGACAGACCCCGGCAGGGCGTCAATACGGTCAGGCAACAGCAAGGGGGTCTCATGGCGGCGGATCGGATTGGCGTGATCGGGGCGGGGGCTTTTGGTACTGCGCTGGCCATTGCCCATGCGCGGGCCGGGCACCGGGTGACCCTGTGGGCGCGCAACCCCGAACAGGCGGCCACCATGAACAGCGCACGCTGCAATGCGTCGCGGCTGCCCGGCGTTGCCCTGCCGGACGGTGTGGCCGTAACCGCCGATTTCGACCGGGCGGTACAGGATGCAGCCGTGCTGCTGCTGAGTGTGCCCACACAAGCGCTGCGCGGACTGGTGCAGGAACACGCGGCGCTGTTGCAAGACCGGGTTCTGGTGGCCTGCAGCAAGGGTGTGGAACGTGGCAGCGGGCTATTGCCCACGCAGGTCATCGAAAGCGTGCTGCCGGATGCCCGCACGGCGGTGCTGACAGGCCCCAGCTTTGCCGCCGATGTCGCCGACGGAAAGCCGACAGCGCTGACATTGGCCAGCCAGATGCCGGATGCGGCTGCGCTGCAGGAACGATTGGCCACCCCCTCGCTGCGGCTTTACCTGAGCGACGATGTGCCGGGCGCGCAACTGGGCGGGGCGCTGAAGAACGTGATCGCCATCGCCGCGGGCATCACCATCGGGGCGGGCCTGGGCGAAAGTGCACGCGCCGCGCTGATGACCCGCGGCTTTGCCGAGATTGTCCGCCTGGCCGAGGCACGGGGCGCCGACCCGGCCACGCTGTGGGGCCTGTCCGGCTTTGGGGATATGGTGCTGACCTGCACATCCGAGAAATCCCGCAACTATCGCCACGGCGTGGCACTGGGCAGCGGGCAAGCCCCTGACGAAGGCCAGACCGTAGAGGGTGTGATGACCGCCCATGCCATTGTCGAGGCAACAGAGCGTGCTGCGGATATCTTGCCGGTCAGCGCGATGGTATCGGCCTTTCTGCGCAACGCGGTCAGCCTGAACGAAGCCGTATCGCTGCTGTTGTCGCGCCCGCTGCGACATGAGCGCGAATAGGCGCACAGGGCACTGGCAACCTGGTACGGGACAACGGGCAAGAGGGGCTCCCGCGCCCTGCGGCTGCATCAAGGATGCAGCAACAGGGCTTGGGCCGGGGGGGGGGGGGGGGGGGGGGGGGGGGGGGCGGGGGGGGGGGGGGG
>JAFIED010000158.1 GCA_020832805.1 Pararhodobacter sp. | reverse complement strand
CCCCCCCCCCCCCCCGGCCGCAGATGCGGCGCGATGGTTTCGCAGGTGCTGGTCACGAAGCTCAGAGCGGGCTCCCGGTACCGGTTGAGCGGCGTGGGCACGCAGATGATGATCGCATCCACGTCCGCGATCCGCGCGAAGTCGGTGGTGCATTCCATCCCGGCCGCGACCGCGGCGGCAATTGCGGCGTTGGAGATGTGCTCGATCGCCGAATGGCCGGCATTGAGCCCGTCGACCTTGTCCCGGTCAATGTCGAAGCCGATGACCCTGAAGCCGACCTCGGCATAGCGCAGGGCCAGCGGCTGGCCGACATATCCCATTCCGACGATCCCGATGATGGCCGTGCGATCCTGGAACTTCTTCTTGAGCGTGGCGTCAACAGACACGGTGTTCATCATCCTCGAGCCTCGGGAAGAGCGGTCGTCGTTTCGGGCGGACGGCACAGGGCAATCATCTGGGAAAGCTCCAGCTCCAGCTCCGCAGCCCGGGTCGCGGGCAGGAAGAAGTGTTGCCGAGCAAGCAGTTGGCGCCTGGCTTCCTGCCAGACATCATCATCGTAGAGCGCCATGCGCATGGCCGCATGGCAGCTTTCGGCATCGTCGTAATACAGCGGATAATACTCGCCCAGCTGTTCCAGCCGGGTGTCGGTCCGGTAGGCCAGAACGGGAACGCCGCGTGCCATGGAATCCAGCACCTTGCCCGAACCCAGGAATCTGGCATCGGCGCCTTCGTCGGTCAGCGTCACCCGGCAGGCCTGAAGGAAGGCGGGCATGTCGTCATGGGGCAACCGGGGCAGTTGCACGACATTCGGGTTCAGGCGAATGCGGACGGTGCCGCCGATTGCCAGGCGGATATCCGGATCCGATTTGAAGAGGCGCAGATAGCTGCCCAGTGCGATCACGGGAAAGGTATTGCTGTCGATCCGGCCCAGGAAGCTGAGCGTCTTGCGCATGCCCATGCGGATATGCGCTTCCATGACCTTCCGCGGGCTCGGCTCGGGGAGGAAATCCTCGTTCAGCGTCTGCCGGATGTTGATCACCTTCCGGGGCTGGACGATCTGCGCACCGTACCAGTGTCGCATGCAGTCGCTGAACATGTTCGTCGCCGCATAGGGCGTGAGCCCGCGTTTCCAGGCCTCGGTTGTCACCACGACCGCATCGGCGGCGCGGTAGACCGCCTCGTCGTAGGGATAGGCCATGGTGATCTTCGGGTGCGGCAGGGCCAGGAACACCTGATGGTTGTTGCGCACATAATAGAGATCGTAACCGCCCTGCGGAACCTGGATGTCCTGTTCGTACAGCCCGTAGCCCGGCCTGTCGGGCTGGAACAGGATACCGTTGTAATAGACATCGGCGAACCGTGACAGACTGCTGAGGAACCGGGCCTCGCCGATCATGTCGCCGCGGGTCGTCTCAAGGAGCCGGACATTGGACAGCAGTGCGAAGATCCGGAGCCGTCTTCCGGAGGCGGGACGGGCGTGAACTGCAGGGATCGTCATCTCTTTCACCTTTCGGCCAGGATGTCGTTCACGAACTCGAGGAAGGCATCCGTGGTCGCGCCGAGGTCGAACTGCCGGCGGGCATAGCTGGCGGCCTGGGCCGAGGCGGCCGCGAAACGGTCCGGTTCGGCCAGGGCCAGGATCTGCGCGACGGCCTCATCGACCGTGTCGATGCAGGTGAGGCCCGGATACGACGTCTCCGGCGCCCCCAACCCGGCAACCATCGGCCAGCGGCGGATCACCGGGACCGCCCCGCAGGCCATGCCCTCCAGGATCGCCTCATGCGTTCCCTCGCGGTGGCTGCACGACAGGATGAAGCCGATCCGGGACAGCGGCTCCTCGATCCGCGAGGTGTAGGGTACGTACTCGATGGCGTCGCCCAGGTTCTGCGCCGCCTCGAAATCCCGGCAGGCCTGCAGATGCGCCTGCTCCGCCTCCCTGGACGAGTCCTCCTTCCAATCCTTGCCGACCAGCATCAGCCGCCAGGCCGGATCGGATTTGCGCAGCTTCGCAAGGATCTGCAGGGCAAACAGCGGGTCCTTGTTGCGGTTGGCATATCCCAGCATCCCCAGGGTCCGGTTGGCACCGGGGGCCTTGGCGGTCGGAAAGACGGACGGATCGTTGAAGTTCTGCAGCACGATCGACCGGGGGCAATGCGCCTGGAAGCGGAACCGCAGATCGGTGATACGGCGGATGTGGTCGGCCACGAAGACCATGCCGTCGATCCCGCCGAAATTGATGAAATAGGGCCACGAGGTGAAGGCCTCGTAGCTGTGCAGCCGCACGATCAGCCGCTTGTGCGGGGGCAGGTAGCGCGACAGCCAGATCGCCGGACCCACCGCCCATTCGCAGAAGACCACGTCGCACCAGTCGACCAGCTGCCCCAGGATCGCCTGATCGGCAGTGGCGCGCTGCCAGACCGCGTCCGGATCCCCGCCCATCGAGACGGGCGCGTAGAGCTCGTGCAGATGATCCTTGGCGATGCTCCCGTCGAGCGCCGCGAAATCGAAGCTCTGCAGTTCGACCTGATCCGGGCGCAGTCCGAGCGCGGCGACCATCTTGACCACAAAGGCCCAGGCTTCCCCACTCATGATCAGGATCCGGAGCGGCCTGTCGGCGGGCGGGGCGCCGGCCGCGCGCTGCGCGGCATCGCGCAACGCGCGCCGATCGATCGCGTCCTGAGCGAAAAGCCGGGTCAGCCGGGGGCGATACCAGAGCTGCGCATGGGCCTCGGGATCGGCGAGAAAGGCCGCGGCAATCTCGGGGTCCAGCAGCGGATCGGTCGCCTCGGTCGCCTGTCCGACCATGGCGCATTGGCGCGCAAACTGCCGGAACAGCATCGACAGCGAGCGACGTGCCGAAACCGTCACGTTCCGCCCGGCCTTGCCGATGTAGTCCTCGGCAAGGTCCATGGCCTCCTCTCCGCGCCCGATCATCACCAGGACCAGGGCCAGGTTGAGCAACGCGCCGACGTGACCGGGAAAGTCTTTCAGGAAATGTTCAAGAAGGGCCTGCGCGGTCGCCAGATCGCCCCGTCCCCTGCTGCGCCCCGCGGCTTCCAGGCGCAGGTTGGGCTTGTCCGGGGCAAAGGCTGCCGCGCACAGCATGCAGTTCAGGGCCTCGTCGTAACGTCCGGCGGTGTCCAGCGTGGCCACCATGGCCTCGAACCGGGCGGCCCAGGGTGCGGATGTAGGCGTGCGCTTGCCGGTGATGGCCTCGATGCAGAACTGCCGCATCGTCGCTGCGGCGCCGGGCAAGTCGTCTGCCAGCAGCAACGGAAAGAAGTCGGGAGCCAGCCGGGCCAGTTCGATCTGGCGCATCGCGATCCAGCAGGTCTCCGCTTCACCGGGCGTGGCCGGAGGGACCAGGGCGATCACCTCGAGCGGAACCAGTGCCTTTTCCAGTTCGGCATTCAGCGCGGAGAGCCGCCCGCCCGGGCCCTGCTGACCGGGAGGCCGCGGCAGGGCGTCAAGCATCGTGACCGGCATCGTCGTGATGACCACGCCCTGCGGCTCCAGATGCCGGCTCAGCGTTTCCAGCTGCGTCAGCAGCGCCGGCAGGCCGAAGCCGTGCGGATAGATGCTGATCAGCGCATAGGGTCCGGCCGGAGCCACGCAGGAAACGCAGTCTTCGCGCATCCGCCGGATATCCATCCAGCGCTGTTTCGGGTTGGGGTACAGGGCATGGCAGTCGACGGGGCTTGCAAAGGTCCGGGCAATCGGGTCGAGGGTGCGCCCGGGATCGGGCAGCATGCTGGCAACATCCAGTGCCCGCCCCGATGCATCGAGCTCGCCGCGGCGGATCAGCATGTCCAGAAGGCCCGCGAAGCTTGTTTCCGGCGACAGGATCCGGACAGTGCTCCGGCGGATCTCCAGCGCCTCGACGCTGTAGGTGACTTCTTCGCGGAAACGCCAGACCGACAGCGTGATCGTGGCCCGGCACGCCGCAGCGGGCACGAACACCGTCTTTGCAAAGCGCCCCGTATCCTTCTCGACGATTCCGAGAGGATAGAAGAAGTAGCGCCCCGAATCCGCCTTCACCAGCCCGGACTCGTCGGCGGCGACGGACGCCCCGGCGGCATCGACGAAGTCGACATGGAGGATCAGGTCGCGCAACTCCGTGGTACCGGTGCCGACGATCTTCCCGATGATCTCGAAGACATTGGCCTGATCATCGAAATCCTGCTCCAGGATGACCGGGTTTCCCCGGTTCATGCGTCTTGGCAGGCCAGCCGCGGGTTCCGTGCCCGGAATGTCTTGCAAGGCCTGGCCCGCTGGGCCGATCGAGGAACCGATCACGGCAAACTCCTTGGGATGAAGTCGTTTCTGGAACAAGCCGTCGCGTAACTGTCACATCGAGAAGATCAGGGCAATATGGATCGTATCGGGCCGGGGCACGGCCACGGGTGTACGCGCCGCGCTGGAGCAGCGCGGCGCGCAACGGGGCCTCCGTCTGCGCGGGAACAAACGGCCCGAAGCCCTCTGACGCGGGGGACCACGGCGCCGGGCAGCATCCCGGGTGCCGCGGCCGGGATGCTGGCTGTGGTGAGCGGACCGATACGGAATCAGCGGTCGCCCACGGCCCCTGCCGCGCGCCGTTCAGCCGAAGGCCGGCCTCATTCAGCCGGCGGTGTGCCCGGCAAGGGCCGTCCCGTCACGCCACAGGATGAACAACTCCCGCCCGTCCTGGGTCGAACCGGCCGAGCGGGCATTCTGCAGTCCGGTGTGATGCTTCAGGAAGCCGATGAACTCGGCGGCGCCGGGATAGCCGGGAGGCAGCGCCGCCTGGTCCGGCGAGGCGGCCTCGGGAAGCTGGACGATCAGGGCGTCCGCAGTCCTCATCCGCATCAGCAATGCTGCCAGGCTGCGCGAGGAGGGTTCGGTCGACGCCTCGGCCGGCACGAGATAATCCAGGATGTCCAGGGCCACAACGACATCCGCCTTCTCGATGTCCGGGAAATCGAACGGATCGGCATTGGCCACGGTCAGATCGCCGTCGAAGGCGCGCGATATCCGGCCGGCCAGGCTGGCGGTCCGGGCATCCGCCGCAAGGGCGATACAGCGAAAGCCCCGTTGCGCCAGGCCCCGGGAAACCGACCCCAGATCGCTCCCGATGTCGACAAGGGTCTTCCCCCTGGCGTCATATCCGTTCATGGCCTTCAGGATCACGGAAACCCGCCGGTCCTTGTGCGTGAAAGGCACGACGCGCAGATCGGGATGGTCGAGCCTGTAGCGCAGTTCCCCGGACGGCAGGGTCGCGGCATGTTCCGCAACCGTTCTGCGAAATCCGGACCATTCCCGATGCCGCAACACGATCCGGACCGGGATCGAGGTCAGCGCGAGTAAACGCGATATCATCAGCCGGTTCCGGCCGTCGAGGGCGATGAAACGCCCGTCGCGGAGGAACTGCATCAAGTCGAAGATGGACTTGGTTATGGGATAATACTGCGCCTT
>JAFIED010000151.1 GCA_020832805.1 Pararhodobacter sp. | reverse complement strand
TGATCCAGGGACGCGTCTTCCATCCGCGCCACGAGAGTGGCTGCGGCGTAGGTTTCCCGTTCGACATGGCCCACAGCACGATATCCGGGGATGGCGATGGCGAGCCCGAGGTCGAGCCCGCCCGCGCCGGAGCAGAGGGAGAGGCCGAAGAGGCATGCGTCTCCGGTTCCGGAAGCGCGTCCGGAGGAAGGTAAAGCCAGGTCATGCATGTCACGCGGCGGTCTTGCGCTTTCGCGCTGGTTCGGGTTCGGCGTCCGTGTCCGGGACATCGACGGCTGCGTCGTCGCCCAACCGCTCGGTTTGCACCTGCGCGAAGGTCCGGCCATCACCATCGAGAATTGCCTCGCGGCCGGTTTCGGCCTGCCAGCGTTCGACGGCGACGTCGACATACGCCGGGCTGATCTCCATCGCATAGACGCGCCGACCATTGGCCTCGCCCGCCATGATCTGCGAACCAGAGCCGCAGAACGGCTCATAACAAAGCCCACCGCGCGCCACATGCTGGCGCATCGGGATGCCGAACGCGTCCAGCGGTTTCGGGGTCGGGTGATCGGGGCGCTCGTCCTTGGCGAAGGACGGCATTTCCCAAGTCGAGGGCAGAGTCTGCTCGGCGACTTTCGGAGGCCGGTTCGGCCGGCGCCAGCCCATGAAACAGGGCTCGTGCTTCCAGAGGTAGTGGGACCGGGTCAGCACGCCGCGATCCTTGACCCAGATGATCTGCTGATGGACGAACGCGCCGGCCTTTTCCCAGCAGGCTTCCAGCATCGCCTGGCGGCGGGAGGCGTGCCAGCAATACCAGGCGGCATCCTCGGTGATGGCTTCCGCCACTGCGGCGGCGATGAAGCCATCGTAGAGTTCGGCGCCCTGCGAGCTGTCGTCCCAGGTCACGCCGTAGCTTTGACTCCAATCCTTGTTCCGGGTCGGGTGGTTCGAGCCGTCATAGTCCACCAGATACGGCGGGTCCGTCGCAAAGAGCACCGCCCGTTCGCCGTTCATCAGGCGGCGCACATCGTTGTGGTTCGTGCTGTCACCGCACAGCAACCGGTGATCACCGAGGATCCACAGATCGCCGGTGCGTGAGGCCGGATTGCGCGGTGGTTCGGGGATGACCACCGGCGGCACTGTGCCCCCGGTGCCGGTGCCATCCTCGCCTTCACCTGCCGGCAAATAAGCCAGCAGCTTGTCCAACTCGCCATCCGAGAAGCCGACCAGCGACAGGTCGAAATCCTCGGCCAGCAGATCGTTCAGTTCCGCCGACAACAGGGCTTCGTCCCATGTCCCGAGTTCCGTCAATTTGTTGTCCGCGATGCGGTAGGCACGCCGTTGCGCCTCGGTCAGATGCCCCAGCACGATCACCGGCGCTTCCGTCAGCCCGAGTTGCGTGGCGGCCAAGACGCGGCCGTGGCCCGCGATCAGCTCGCCGTCCTCGCCCACGAGGCAAGGCACGGTCCAGCCAAACTCGGCCATGCTGGCGGCGATCCTCGCGACCTGGTCGGCGCCGTGCATCTTCGCATTCTTTGCATAGGGCTGCAGGCGCGCAAGCGGCCAGTGCTCGATCCGCTCAGGGGCGAAGGCGAGGGTCATGAGGGCGATCCTGTTCGATAGGTTGGTGTGCGCAGGCCCATTCAAGGGCGGCGCGGTGGCTTCTGAGGGTGGCGTCCGGCTGGATTACGCAGGTGGACCCCAGGCTGGCTTCCGGAGTCCAGCAGGTATCCACCTGAGGGGTCCAGATAGGCCACTGATCTTACAAAGAATTTAATCGCTCAAGGGTGGATTCCGACCGGGGTGGACTCCCAAAAAAATCGCCCTGACGCTAGCGAAGTTGCGCGCTGCGCCCCCCAGCATACCGCTGGGGCACGAAGGGACCCGTAAAACTACGCAGGACCACCCTGCCCGCATTCTGGATGCTGCAACAGACCCTGTGGTCTGCTTGCGTATGCATCATCGCAGGCCCCCTGCCCTCTGGGCGCACGACTCCGAGCTTGCCAAGGTTTTAGCGCCCTGATCCGATCCTGTCACGCCTTCCGGTGTCTCGCAGAAAACTGTCTCGCAATCGCGAATTTGCTTGACAGGATCATGGCCCCGCTCGCGCGATCACATACTGCATCGACCGCTTTTTCGGTGGCGTCTTGCCATTCAGCCGCCAGACGATCACGGCAAGCCCATACTCGTGACGACGGTTTGCAGCTGCACGGCTGATGCCATGCTCCCAGCAGATGCCCTTCCACGCCTTGCGGTTGGCGCGCGCCCAGAGGATCTCGGCGATGTCCTTCTCGAGCCAGCGCAGCCACAGCATGGCCGCATCGGCCTCGGTGATCATGCGCGGCGATGGCAGCGGTTTGCGCATGCGGGGTTCCTGGCCCACCCGATCTGCGAAGCTGTGGAAGTATTCGGGCCAGGCGTTGAAATACCCCTGCGGCCGTACCGCAGGGAGGGATTTCATGACGTCAGCCGCGAGGTCGAGCCGATCGGCGACCATGGCGCGTGTCCAGTCAGCCATTGTGCACCTCCCGAACTGCAGGAAGCCTGCCATAGAGTTTTTCACCCAGCTGACGGACCAGTTCCCGCTCGGGCCAGGTCAGCCGGTGATCATGCAGCGAGACCGCAAGCATGTGCTGGTCATGCCAGCCGTCGCGCATGACCTCTTCAGGCGTGCGGCGCTGGCCGCCATAGCCTTTGGGGGTGAACCGCATGCCCATCAGGCCAGCCCTCCCTGCGTCTCAATCGCCCAGAGCAGGATGGCAATGGCGTCAGCTTCGTTGTCATCGGCGGGGTTGAAACCGCGCTTGCGGGCGGCATCGATCATGGCCTGCTTGTTGGCATTGCCGTGGCCGGCGGCGTGGCGCTTGATGGTGCCAACTGGCACGCCCTGATAGGCGACGGAGTTTTGTTCACACCAGACTTCTAGGATTGCTAGCCAGCCTCCATATAGGTGAGAGGCGTCGGTCCCCGCATGCCGACGTACCTGTTCGTAGAAAAGCTGTTCAAAGCCACCAGAAAGACGGTGGATCTCGTCCAGCCAAGCCCTGAAGCGCAAGAAACGCATTCCGCCACCTTGCCAACGGTCCTGCTTGAACTCGACAACACCACTGGTGATTAGTCCCTCGCCGTCGCAAAGCGACCATCCTGTCCGGGTTCCAAGGTCCAATGCCAAGATGCTCATTGCACGTGCTCCCAGCTGGTTTTGGAGAGGATCCTGAAGATCGAGCGCAAATGCATGCCGTAGCCTTCCGCGATGACCGTTCGCGGGATGCCAAAGGTTTTCATTCGCCGTATTGCAAGTACATCGAGCTCAGAAATGGATGATGATGGATTCCTTGAACCGACCATTGCGGTGCCATGAGCCCAACAGTCTCCGAGATTTTCCGCCTGCGTTGCCCACCTGAGATTCTCAGCTGTGTTGTTTGTTCGAATTCCGTTGTTGTGTGCAACGACGTGTCTTGAGGACGGCGCAGGCCCATGAAACGCCAGCGCAACGAGCCTGTGAATGTCTACTCGCTTCATCCGGGAGCGCTCGCAAAGACAGACTGATAGGTATCCAGTTTTCTTGTTCAGCAACGGCCGGAGCACTCGACCCGCAAGCGCGCCCTTCGATTGACGAACCCTGCGGACACGCCCATCGGACGAAACCTCATACGATCTCCAGTCGGGGATTGGCCGCCATTCAGACTGCTCGCTTGAAGTTCTCGGTTCGCGCAGGGCCCAGCCGGTTGTGGTGCCCAGGTCGAGGGCAAGGATCGTGCGCACCGGCTCGACCGGCATCGGCATTTTCGGGGTTGCGCCGGCATCGATGCCGGCGAGAGTCAGGTCAGCCATGGGTGGTCTCCTTTTCTGATGGGCTGCTCGGGTGGAAGACGACGGCGGTTGATGCTTGGCGGTACCGGCCGCCGTCGTCGGATGAAGCTGAGGGATCGGCTCACGGGCTCATGGGTCCAGCTCCTTCAGCCAATTGGGGCGTGGGGGCCTTGGGGGGCCTTCATTTTGAGGTCCCCCCCCAGGCCCCCAAACGTAAGCATGTGTTTTTTATTCGCTTTGGGGGGCTTGGGGGCCTT
>JAFIED010000149.1 GCA_020832805.1 Pararhodobacter sp. | reverse complement strand
CAGATCGGCGGCCTCGCGCAATGTCTTCGGCACCTCGCGCACGGCCTCGGCCTGGTACATGTCGCCGCGCAACTCCGGCTCCAGTTCCGCCCCTTTCTCGATCCCGTCCAGCCCGGCGGCCAGCAGCGCGGCAAGCGCCAGATAGGGGTTCAGATCGGCCCCGCCGATGCGGCATTCAACCCGCACAGCCGCCGAACCCTCTCCGCAGATGCGGAAACCCGCGGTGCGGTTGTCGCGCGACCAGACCGCCTTGGTGGGGGCGAACAGCCCGGTGGTGAAGCGCTTGTAGCTGTTGATGTAAGGCGCCAGCAACAGCGTGGCCTCGCGCGCATGGGCCAGTTGCCCGGCCAGATAGTGTTTCATCAGCGGCGACATGCCATGCGGATCGGCGGGGTCGTGAAAGGCCGGGCTGCCGTCGCCACGCGCCAAAGACTGGTGCACATGGCTGGACGCGCCCGCGCGGTCACTGGCGTATTTCGCCATGAAGGTGACCGATTTGCCCAGCGCATGAGCGATTTCCCTGGTGGCCTGTTTGACCAGCACATGCGCATCGGCCATGGCCAGCGCATCGGTATAGCGCAGGTTGATTTCCGCCTGGCCCGCTTCTGCCTCGCCCTTGGTGTTTTCCACGGCAATGCCGGCACCATGGAGCCCGTTGCGCAAGGCGCGCATCAGGGGTTCTTCCTTGGTGGTCTGAAAGAGGTGGTAATCCTCGTTGTACCCCGAAACCGGCTTCAGGCCCTGAATGCCACCATCCCGCAGCGCGTCATAGCTGTTCTCGAAGAAAAAGAACTCCAGCTCGGTTGCCATCATCGGCGTGAAGCCCAGTGCCTGCGCACGGGCTATCTGCCGTTTCAGAATGGCGCGGGGCGAAACAGACACTTCCCGAACACCATGGTGATCAAGGATATCGCACAGCACCAAAGCAGTGCCAGGCAGCCAGGGCAGGCGGCGCAGCGTGGCCATGTCCGGCTTCAGCGTATAATCGCCATAGCCCTGTTCCCAGCTGGCCGAGGCATAGCCAGGCACCGTGTTCATCTCCATGTCCACGGTCAGCAGGTAGTTGCAGCAATGCGTCTCACGCCAGCCGCCATTCAGGAAATGCACGGCGTGAAAGCGCTTGCCCATCAGCCGCCCCTGCATGTCGACCGCGGCCATCAGCACGGTGTCTATCTGGCCGGATTCGACAGCCTGCCCCAGTGTTTCGAACGTCAGCAAACCGGCCATGGATTTCCCTGTTCCAGAGGGGTCAGCGCTTTTGGCGAGAGATCAGTACCGAGCATTGGGCATGCCGCACCACGCGCGCGGCGGTAGAGCCGATGAAATAGTCTCGCAGGTCAGGATTGTGCGAGGCAAGCATGATCAGATCGGCATTGTTGTCGGTGGCAGAATCCAGGATTTCATGCGCCGGGTTGCCGGTGCGCAGGTCGGTTTCCACCTTCTTGCCCTTGGCGGCGCTGGCCAGCGACGCCAAAGTTGTTTCGACCTCCTTGCGGCGCCGCTCGATCGTCGCGCGCGGGATGCTGACGGCATAGAACCCAGGCATGGGTTCGGTGACATGCACCAGAATGATCCGGCCGCCGGGGTTCAGCAGATTGGCAGCCTTGCCGACCAGCTTGCGCGTGGTGCTGCCCTCGGTGAAAAGCGCGGCGCCGATGACGATGGTGTCATACATGATCTCCCCCTTCGATCGTTTGCACTGGCAGATTGGCACTGCGCGCCGAAAAAGGAAAGCCTTGCGCCGGCGTTCGGGGAATATGGTCAGTCCAGCACGATCCACACAACCCCCAAAGCCACAAGCGCGCCCATTGCCATATTGAAGAACTGCACGCGGGCCGGAGTGGCCAGAATGCGCCGCATGGCCTGCCCGGCCCAGGCCCAGGCGAAAGACGAGGTCGCCCCCGCCAGCAGGAAAACCAGCGCCACAACCGCCGCACTGGACCAGGGATTGAGCGCGCCCACATACTGCGCCGAAATGGCCACGGCCATGACCCAGGCCTTGGCATTGATCCACTGAAAGGCGGCGGCCTGAAGAAAGGTAAACGGTCGCGCCTCGCCGCTGGTCGAGGGAAGCCCGCCGGACCGTGCGATCTGCCAGGCGACCCATAACAGCACCGCAGCCCCGCCCCAGCGCAGACCTTCGCGCAGGAGCAGGCTCTGGCGGAAAAGCTCTGCCAGGAAGAGACCGACGAGAAAGACCATCAGGGTAAAGCCAAGCGAGACACCCCAGACATGCGGCATGCTGCGGCGCAGCCCGAAGTTAACACCGGATGCCGCCAGCAGGGCGTTATTGGGCCCGGGAGTCCAACTGGACGCAAAGGCCAGGATGACAAGCGAAGCCATCTGTTCCGTCGAAAGCGGGATCAGGACATGAATCATCTTGGCGCTCATGAAAGGTATGGATTACTGACCTTTCTGCCGCATGTCTCTGCCCCCTGTCAATGCGCGGGCAATCACGGGCACCGACCCAAGCGCCTTGCAGAAAGGCGCTTGCAACGCGATTATCAATCGCGTTGGCCGGTACATGCCGGAACCTGTCGCCTCTGCCGCAGCGGGCTTTCCTTCGCCTGCCGCGCAACCTAGATTGCGCTGCACATGTTAAACGCAGCATCTCATTTCTTGCGGCGGTTCGAACGGCTGGTGGATCCCTACACCGCCTACACCGAAACCGATCGCCCACCCCAGCGGCTGTGGCCTTTTCTGCGCCAGTATGCCGGGCCGTTTCGGGCCGTCTTTGTGGCTGCGGCGGCGATGTCGGTGGTGGTGGCTTTCGTCGAGGTGGGCCTGCTGTGGTATCTGGGCCGCGTGGTGGACCTGCTGGAGACAACAGGTCCGGCCGGTTTCTGGGCCGCGCATGGCTGGGAGCTGGCGCTGGCGGCGCTGTTCGTGCTTTGCATCAGGCCTGTGCTGCAGCTGGTCGATGTGGGACTGATCAACAATGCCATCCTGCCCAATTTCGGTACCATCATCCGCTGGCGGGCCCATCGGCAGGTGTTGCGTCAGTCTGTCGGCTGGTTCGAGAACGATTTCGCCGGTCGCATTGCCAACCGCATCATGCAGACACCCCCTGCCGCCGGCGAGGCGGTCTTTCAGATATTCGATGCGCTGAGCTTTTCCATCGCCTATGTCGTCGGCGCTGCCATTCTTCTGGCAGGCGCCGACCCGCGGCTGGTGATTCCGCTGTTGATCTGGCTGGTGCTGTACATCGCGCTTGTGCGCTGGACCATCCGGCATGTGACGCCCGCCTCGAAAGCCTCGTCAGATGCGCGCTCTGCCGTGACGGGCAGGGTGGTCGATGCCTATACCAATATCCACTCGGTCAAGCTGTTCGCTCATCACCAGCGCGAACTGGATCTGGCAAAAGAGGTTATCGAGCACGCCCGCCAGGCCCTGCAGAAGGAAATGCGCATTTTCACGGTCATGGACCTGTGCCTGGTCATGCTGAACGGTTTTCTGATTGTATCGGTTGTGGGCTGGGCCATTTTCCTGTGGTCCGGCGATGCGGCCAGCCTGGGTATGGTGGCGGCTGCCAGCGCGCTGGTGTTGCGGCTGAACGCGATGACCGGCTGGATCATGTGGGCGATATCCAGTTTCTTCCGCAACCTGGGCGTGGTGGCCGAGGGGATGGAAACCATCGCCCAGCCGATCACCCTGACCGATGCACCGGGCGCGGTGCCACTGAACTACCGTGAAGGGCGGATCGAGCTGAAGGGGGTCAGCCACCACTATGGCCGCGAAACGGGCGGGTTGCAGGATGTCACGCTGTCCATTGCGCCGGGCGAGAAGCTGGGCGTTGTGGGGCGTTCCGGTGCCGGCAAGTC
This sequence comes from Pararhodobacter sp., assembly GCA_020832805.1. GTDB lineage: Bacteria > Pseudomonadota > Alphaproteobacteria > Rhodobacterales > Rhodobacteraceae > Pararhodobacter. Next base: position 1,461 of record JAFIED010000149.1, on the reverse strand, counting down.
GACGCTGGTCAAGCTGTTGCTGCGATTCTACGATATCGAATCCGGGCAGATCCTGATCGACGGGCAGGATATTGCGCGTGTAACGCAAGACAGCCTGCGCGCCCGTATCGGCATGGTGCAGCAGGATACCAGCCTTTTGCACCGTTCGGTGCGTGAAAACATCCTGTACGGCCGGCCAGAGGCCAGCGAGGCCGAGATGCTGGCCGCAGCCAGGCGGGCCGAGGCACATGCCTTTATCCCGGGCCTGAGCGACCCCGAGGGCCGGCAAGGTTATGACGCCCGGGTCGGCGAGCGGGGGGTCAAGCTTTCCGGCGGGCAGCGCCAGCGGATCGCCATTGCCCGCGTGATCCTGAAGGATGCGCCCATCCTGGTACTGGACGAGGCGACCTCGGCACTGGATAGCGAGGTCGAAGCGGCGATTCAGGAAACGCTTTACGGCGTGATGGTGGGCAAGACGGTGATTGCCATCGCGCACCGCCTGTCGACCCTGGCACGGATGGACCGGATCATCGTGCTGGATGACGGTCGTGTGGTGGAAGAGGGCAGCCATCAGACGCTGCTGGCGCAGGGCGGCCTGTATGCGCGTTTCTGGGCGCGGCAGTCAGGCGGGTTTATCGGCACCGATTCCGGCGAGGCGGATCAATGAACCCGTTGCTGCTGCGCCATTCAGACCGGGGAAAGGGGGCGATGCCCCCCTCTTGGCCTGGCGGCCAATTCACCCCCCTGAGTATTTCGGGCAAAATGAAGGATCAGGCATGAAGATTGCCGATCTCATCGACCCGTTTCAGCCGGCGCATGGCCCGCCGCCCCGCAGTCTGTGGGCCTTTATCCACTGGGGGTTGCAGGGCGCCTGGCCGATGTTGCTGGTGGCGGCCGGCATATCGGCGCTGGCCGGCGTGGCCGAGGTGGTGTCGGCGGTGGTTCTGGGTGCTGTCATCGATCTGGCGCTGGGCGCCGAGCCGGGCCGCTTTTTTGCCGACAACTGGCTGGCGCTGACCGCCTTTGCGCTTTTCTTTGTGGTGTTCCGGCCGCTGGCCTTTGGCGCTTCGTCGGCGGCGAATACCATTGTGGTGCAGCCCAATGTGAATGTGCTGGTTCAGGCGCGCCTGAACCGCTGGACACTGGGCCAGCCGGTGACCTTTTTCGACGATGATTTTGCCGGGCGGATCGCACAAAAGCAGGTGCAGACCGCGCGGGCGCTGACCGAGGTGGTGAACGAGACGATCAACACGGTATCCTTTGCGCTGGCCTCGATCATCGGGTCGGTGGTGTTGTTGATGGTGATCGATCTGCGGCTGGCCGCGTTGCTGGCGGTCTGGATGGTGGCGTATTTCGCGCTGATCCGCTACTTTCTGCCAATGGTGCGCGAAAGGGCCGGCGCGCGGGCCGGCGCGCGCGCCAGGGGTGCCGGGCAGGTGGTGGGCACGATCACCAAAATAAAGACGGTCAAGCTGTTAGCCC
>JAFIED010000145.1 GCA_020832805.1 Pararhodobacter sp. | reverse complement strand
ACACGGTCAATAGGCGGTGCGATACCGGCCTTGCCGGGGGGGAGGGGGGCGGGGGGCGGGGCGCCACGCTGCCGGGCGCGCGGCGCCCGGCCACCATGACAGGGCGGATGGCGGCGATGCTGCGCCGGCCCTTCGGCTCGCGCCGGGTACTGGCGTTGATCCACTGGCAGGCGCTGAAACTGTGGTGGAAGGGCGCGCGCTACAACGCCCGGCCTGCGCCCCCCGCGCAAGAGGTCTCGCGGTGATTGCCCGCATGGGCCTTGGCGCCTCGGGCCATCCCGGGGCCTGGGCGGGGTTTGCCGCCATGCTGGCCATGGCCGGGCTGCCCATCTATATCCACGCGCCGAAATTCTATGTCGATGAATACGGCGTGGGGCTGGCGGCGCTGGGCACGGTGCTGTTCGCGCTGCGGCTGATCGACTTCGTGCAGGACCCGGCGTTGGGCTGGCTGGCGCATGCCACCCGGCGCTACCGGCAGGCAATGGTGGCCGGTGCCGGCGCGTTGATGGCGCTGTCGATGCTGGGCCTGTTCGCGGTGGAACCGCCGATCGCCCCGCTGGCCTGGTTCGCGCTGACGCTGACCGGGCTTTTTAGCGCCTTCAGCTTCCTGACCATGTGTTTCTATGCCCAGGGCGTGCCGAAGGGCGAGACGATGGGCGAGAACGGCCATATCCGCCTGGCCGCCTGGCGCGAGACCGGCGCGCTGCTGGGCGTCTGCGCTGCTGCTGCCGCGCCGACCCTGCTGGCGCTGGGGCCAAACCCCCCGTTCGAAGCCTTTGCCATCCTGTTTGCCGCCTTCGTGCTGGGCACGGTGTGGGTGATGCGGCGTGAATGGGTTGCGCCTGCTGCGGCCGCCAGCGGCACGGCATTGGCAGATTTCCGCGCCGTGCTGGGCGATGCCATCGCCCGCCGCCTGCTGCTGGTGGCGCTGCTGAACGCGGCGCCCGTGGCGGTCAGTTCCACGCTGTTCCTGTTCTACGTCGAAAGCCGGCTGGCCGCGCCGGGCTGGGAGGGGCCGCTGCTGCTGCTCTTCTTCCTGTCTGCCGCCGCTGCCGCACCGTTCTGGGCACGCGCTGCGGCACGCTATGGCGCCCGGCGGGTGCTGATCTCGGCCATGTTTCTGGCGATCATCGCCTTTGCCTTTGCCGCGCCACTGGGCCCTGGCGATGTCTGGCTTTTCGCCATTATCTGCGTGGCCACCGGCGCCGCGCTGGGCGCCGACTTGACGCTATTGTCGGCCATCTTTGCCCGCCGCATGGCGCGGGTCATCCCGGATGCGGCAACCGGTTTTGCGCTTTGGGCGTTCGTGTCAAAGGCAACGCTGGCATTGGCGGCCATCACGGTGCTGCCTTTCCTTCAGGCGCAGGGCTTCACCGGGCCTGACAGCCCTGCCAGTGCGCTGGTGGCACTGGGGCTGGCCTATGCGCTTGTCCCCTGTGTGCTGAAAGTTCTGGCCATCGCCCTGCTGGCCACCACCCCCATAGATAGAGAGGCACCGATCCATGCCTGACCTGATCCCGTTTGCGTTTGGCTTTGTCCTGCTGGCCGCCGCCTTGTTTGCCCTGTCCCGCTTCATGGGTTTTTCCGCTCAGCGGCCGCAGGACTATGCAGGAACAGACCCCGCGATGGATATTCGGCGCCACCTTGAAGGGCCGATCCTTTGCGAGGGCGTCATCTATGGGCCGCTTGGTCGCGTCAGTTCGCGCTTTGTGGCGCAGATGGAGGGGCGCTGGGATGGCAACCGGGGCGTGCTGGACGAGCATTTCCGCTATTCCGGCGGAAATGAGCAACACCGCCAGTGGCGCCTGACACTGGGCAATGATGGTGGCGTTCGGGCCGAGGCCGACGACTTGATCGGTGTCGGCGCCGGCCGGCAGGAAGGGGCTGCGCTGCAACTGAAATACCGCATCAAGCTGCCAGACAGTGCGGGCGGCTGGGTGCTGGACGTGACCGACTGGATGTACCTGACCGACAACGGCACCGTCATCAACCGCAGCCAGTTCCGCAAGTTTGGCATCAAGGTAGCCGAACTGGTGGCCACCATGCGCCGTACGCCGGTCTGAAGGAGAACGCGAATGCGGCAATGGCAGGGAAAACGCTACTGGCTGATCGGCGCCAGCGAAGGCCTGGGCCGCGCGCTGGCCGAACGGATGAGCCGCGCGGGCGTCGAGTTGGTGCTGAGCGCGCGCAGTGCCGACCGGTTGCGGGCACTGGCCGATACATTGCCGGGCAAGGCGCAGGTGGTCACGGTTGATGTCGGCGACCTGACATCGGTGCGCGCCGCCGCAAGAACTGTCGGCACGATTGACGGGCTGGTGTACCTGGCCGGGGTGTATTGGCCCCAACCTGCGCAGGAATGGAACGCCGAACAGGTAGAGGCGATGTGCGACATCAACTTTACCGGGGCCGCGCGGGTGCTTGGGGTGGCCCTGCCTGCGATGGTTGCGCGTGGCGCTGGCCATGTGGTGCTGACAGGGTCGCTGGCCGGTTTCCGGGGGCTGCCGGGCTCTATCGGCTATGGCGCGTCAAAGGCCGGGCTGATGCATCTGGCAGAATCGATGCAGGCCGACCTGCGCGGTTCCGGCGTTCAGGTGCAGCTGGTCAATCCGGGCTTCATTCGCACCCGTCTGACCGAAAAGAACGATTTTGCGATGCCCTTCATCATGGATCCCGATCCCGCCGCCGCGCTGATGTTCGATCACATGGGCGGTGAGCGGTTCAAGATGAGCTTTCCTGCGCTGTTCTCGCGCCTTTTCCGCCTGTCGCAATTCTTGCCGGATTGGGCCTATTTCCGCCTGTTTGCCCCGCGTCGCGGCTAGACGGGTGTTCCTGTGCTGTCGCCGGCCTGAAATGACAGGCGGCACACTGCCGGGCCGTCGACGGTTTCGCTTGCGCCCGGGCCGGCGTCGGGTGACACTTGCGCCACAGGAAGGAGGCTGCGATGGCACCCGAGATCAGTATCAAGAAGGTTGTTCACATCATCTTTCAATCGCGCGAAGCGTCGCGCGCAAAGGAAGTGCATGCGTTCATCGACTCGCTCAATGAAGATGAGCAGGCACATCTGACCGCCATTGCCTGGGTCGGCCGCGGCGCCTTCGAACCAGAGGATTTCGACAACGCGCTTGCCACCGCCTATGCCGAGGCGACCACACCCACCGCCGACTACCTGATGGGCATGCCCCATCTGGCCGAAAACCTGGAAAGCGGGCTGGAGGCGCTTGGCATCGACGTGACCGAGGCCGAGGAAGATTTCTTCGACCGCTAACGGTGCCAGGCTCTGTTCAGGGTTGCATGGCCTGCGACCTGCCGACATTTGCGCGCCGGCTCAACCCCGGCGCGATTTGCATTTCAACGACTCCCGGTCCAAGGTGGCGCAAGGTCCAGGCAACGGGCGGCAGGTCCGGGCGGTGTCGATCTGCAGCATCCTGTTTCGGCTGGCCAGACTGCGTTGAACAAAGGAGAAGAGCGATGCCGAAGGCAGTTGTTTGCCAGAGATTTCCATCCACTGTGCCACTGGCATTGACCGTTCTGTTCAGTCTGATGCTGGCGCTTGTGGCCGCGCCTGTGCAGGCCCAGCGGGCCATCGAGGGGGCATCGCCGCATCCCGCCGTGCCACTGCCCCCCGGCGGCTATATCACCCGCGACGAGTTCGTTGACTTTGCCACGATCGAGTTTCCGACCGGCCCGCATGCGCGCAATCAGGAACAGCCTGTCATCTCGGTCGAGGGCGCGCATCTGCGACAGGAATACACCATCGATGGCACCGAGATTGCCGCGCTGCGCCTGTACCGCACCTATCTGCAGCATCTGGAGGGGCAGGGCTACGAAATCGTCTTTGCCGGAATCGGGGAGGAACTGAGTGAACGTCGCTCGGTCGATTTTCTGGCCCGAAACATCTTTGCAGCCCAGCCTAGTTCATCCAGTGAAGCCGGCTACATTCTGGGGCGCAATGCCGATGAAAGCCAGTATGTCGCCGTGAGTTTCTTTGTTCGGCAAGGCAATAACCGCATCATGGTCAATGTTGTGGATGTCGAGGAACTGGAAACGCTTGATCTGCTTGCCCCAGAGCCCCAGCCAGAGCCCCAGCCAGAGCCTCAGTCAGAGGCCCAGCCAGAGCCGGCAGCGCAAAGCCCGCAGACAACAGAAGCCGTGCAGCAGACCGCCGAGGAACTGGAAAGCGGCCTTGGCGCGGATGGCCGGGTTGTGGTCGATGCCATCCTCTTTGCCTTTGACAGTGACGAGGTGCTGCCTGAATCCGCGCGCGCGCTGGAAACCGTGGCTGGCCTGATGCAGGAAAACACCGGGCTCTCGCTGCTGGTCGTCGGGCATACCGATGCTGTGGGCAGCTTCGACTACAACCTGCGCCTGTCGCTGTCGCGCGCCAGTGCGGTTGTCGACTGGTTGGCCACCCGCCACGGCATTGCGCGGGACCGTCTGCGCCCCGCCGGTGCCGGGCCCATGTCGCCCATCACCACCAACCGGACCGAGGCCGGGCGCAGCCTGAACAGGCGCGTGGAACTGGTGGAAGTTGTGGAATAAGGCGAAACTGGCGCGCATGGCACCTGGGTGACGCAAGGTCGGATTGGACCGGCGCCAAAGCGTACCATACCAATTCAGCAGCTTGACTGGTCAGGGAGGAGTCGCGGATGGACCTGAGCTTTTCACCCGAGGATGAGGCGTTCCGCGCCGAGCTTCGCCAATGGCTGAAGGACACGGTGCCAGCGGAACTGACACAAAAGGTTGCCGCCGGTGCCGAACTGGGCAAGGCAGAACTGGAAAACTGGCATGCCCTGTTGAACCAGAAGGGCTGGCTGGCGGGCGGCTGGCCGGTCGAACACGGGGGGGCAGGGTGGAATCCCGTGCAGCGCTATATCTTCGAGGAAGAATGCTGCCGTGTCCATGCTCCCCGTATCGTGCCGTTTGGCATCAACATGCTGGGACCCGTGCTGATGGCCTTCGGCTCCGACGCGCAGAAGGCCTATTACCTGCCTCGCATCCTTTCCGGCGAGGATTGGTGGTGCCAGGGGTATTCCGAACCCGGCGCCGGGTCTGATCTGGCAAGCCTGCGCACGCGCGCGGTGCGCGACGGCGATCATTACGTTGTCAACGGCCAGAAAACCTGGACCACACTGGGCCATTATGCCAACCGGATCTTCTGTCTGGTACGCACCGGCACCGAGGGCAAGCCGCAAGAGGGCATCAGCTTTCTGCTGGTCGATCTGGACACGCCCGGCATCGAGATGCGCCCGATCCGCCTGATCGAGGGGGGGCACGAGGTGAACGAGGTCTTCTTTACCGATGTGCGCGTGCCGGCTGAAAATCTGGTGGGCGCTGAAAACCAGGGCTGGACGATTGCCAAATATCTGCTGGAGCATGAGCGCACCAATATCGCCGGGGTCGGCTACAGCCAGGAGGCGTTCGAGCAATTGCGCCGTCTGGCCCGCAGCCAGAAACGCGACGGGCGCCCGCTGGCCGAGAACATGCTGTTCGCCACCCGCATGGCGCAGGTCGAATGCGCGCTGGAGGCCATGCGTCTGACCAACCTGCGCATGCTGATCGAGGCGCAGGAACGCGGCGCTGCAGGCAGCGCGCCATCGATGCTGAAGATCAAGGGCACGCAGATCCGGCAGGAGATCAACGATCTGGCGCGCCGGGCGCTGGGGCCGGCGGCGGCGCCCTTTCCGTCTGAACTGCTGGACGCCAACATGCCGCATCCGGCGCCCGCCGAATATGCCAGGGCTGCGCATGCGGCGTTCAATAATCGCAAGCTGTCGATCTTTGGCGGATCAAACGAGATCCAGCGCGAGATCCTTGCGAAACAGATGCTGGGAGGCTGAACCATGGATTTCCAGCAAACCGATACCCGCCGCATGCTGGCCGATTCCATGGCGCGCTATCTGGACAGGCATTGCGATTATGATCACCGCCGCAAGATCGCCTATGATGCCCCCTTTCACGATCCGGCCGTATGGGAAGCGCTGGCGGATCTGGGCGTGATCGGGGCACTGCTGCCCGAGGACAAGGGCGGCTTCGGCGGTGCGGGATTCGACATTGCCACCGTTTTTCAGGCGCTGGGCCATGCGCTGTGCCCGGAACCGATGCTGGCGCAGTTGATGGGACTCAGCGTGCTGGCCGATACCGGCCAGGAAACAGAGGCGGCGCTGACCGGTCAGGAAAAACTGGCGCTGGCCTTGGGCGAGCCCGGCGGCGGCAGCGGGATGGAGCCGCCTCAGACAAGGGCGCAGCGCGCGGGCGAGGCCTGGCGGCTGGACGGGCGCAAGTCGGTGGTCTGGGGCGGTGGGTCTGCCGACCGGCTGGTAGTCAGTGCGGCGCATGACCAGGGGCTGGGGCTGTTCCTGGTCAATGCCGGTGACGCCGGTATTGCGCCCTATGCCATGATCGATGGGGGCGGTGCCGCCGAGGTGTCGCTGGACGAATGCCCGGCGATCTGCCTGGTCGAGGAGGGCGGCGCGGTGCTGGCCCGCGCCATCGACCGCGGCACGCTGGCGTTGTGTGCCGAGGCCGTGGGTGCAATGGATCATGTACAGGGCCTGCTGGCCGAGCATCTGCGCACCCGCAAGCAGTTCGGTGTGCCGCTGTCGAAGTTTCAGGTGCTGCGCCACCGTTTCATCGACCTGTGTGTCGAACTTGAGCAGGCGCGCTCGATCACCATCAGGGCGGCCGATGCGCTGGACACGCCGGAGGGGCCGCGCGCGGTCTCGATGGCCAAGGCGCTGGTCGGCCAGGTGGCGCGGCAGTGGTCGGAGGAGGCGATTCAGTTGCACGGGGGAATTGGCATGACCTGGGAGGCCGCCGTGTCGCATTATGCCAAGCGTCTGGTGATGATCGATCATCAGTTGGGGGACAGCCTGTGGCATCTGGAGCGCGTGGCCAGGGCCTATAGCGCCGAATGACAGAAGAGGGGGGGGGGGG
>JAFIED010000177.1 GCA_020832805.1 Pararhodobacter sp. | reverse complement strand
AGAATGTATCGCGGCCAGAACTTCGCGCAGCGTTTCGTGCGCGACCCCGCGCGAAGCTGTAGCCGTGGCACCATACACCGTAAACACGATGATCCAGCTCTGATAACGCGAGACCAGTCCCACATCGACGGCGCGCAGCTGAGCGAGATAGTCCTCGGCGCTGGGCGTGATGAAGCGCGGCTTGAAGGCCTTGCCGCGGACATAGGCGCGCTGGCTCTTGTCGTAGACAAGGTTCCGCTTCCAGCGTTCCGAGTAACGTGTCAGGTCGAGCGATGCCTGCTGCAGCGAGATACCGAAGGTGTCCATCAGGTCAGCGCGGTTGATCCGGCCGTGCCAGAACACCCGGAATTCGATGAACGCGTTGCGCCTCGACGCGCTCCAGTTCGGCTGTTTCGCCTTCCTGCCCGCCACCCGATTCCTTTCCTGACCCTGCCCTGCAGTATAAAATCAGAAAATAGTCCCTCGCAATAAGATGATTCCTGTGAAGGACTTGGCGGCGCGGATCAGCACCGGGCTACATCAAAGCCTTGCAAGTACAACGCAATCTCGGACGCCAGCCCAGGGTCGATCCCATTCCGCCGCATTTCGTCCAGTGCCGCATGGGCTCGGTCCCGGGTGGTCCACTCGGTCTCCGGCGCGGACCAGCGCTCCTGCAACCAGGCCTGGAACTGCGCACGCTCTTCCGTCGAGAGCAGCTCCGGCGCATGAAACGCCACCAGACGTCGCCCGAGCTGACGCAGGCGGGGATCGGCAAGGCTGGCGACGATCTCCTGGCGGCGGGGCCAGTCGGCGCGCTGGAACTCCGCGAGGAGCGCCTTGTCGGCATGGCTGTAGAAGCCGCCGTAGATCTGCTTTTCGACCGGAGGTGCGGGTGCAACGGGGTCTTCGGGGAAGCGCGCGGCGAGAGCCTGTCCCACTCGCGCCCGGAACTCGGGCGCATGGGCGATCACCGCGGCGCGGCGCAGCTGTTCGGCGCTGGGCGCGGCGACGGGCAGCAATGCGGGAGACTTGTTGGTGGCGATGGCGCGGATGAGTTTGGGCGTGGCATCGACAGCGGCGAAGACCGCCGCGTCATCGGCTGTGAGCAGCGCTGCCGGATCGGCCGCATCCAGATCGAAGAAGGCGGCCTGATTGGGGTTGCTGGCCGAGATGCCGCAGAAGCAGCCGATCGTCGCGCGGGGCGGTCCACCTGCGACGCGCTCGACAAGAGCCATGGGCCGGAAACTCTGGAGGTTGGCCTGGACATGCGCCTTGTCGCGGTTGGACAGAAGCTCGGCCCAGAGTTCCGGGGCGCGCTGGGCGATCTGACGCGCGATATGGAGGGTCGCCTCGACATCCCCGAGTGCATCATGCGCATTGTGAGTGGCAAAGCCATTCAGAGGCGCGATGCGGTCCAGCTTGAAGCGTACCCGGCCATCAGGATCGACGGGCCAGTCGAAGAGATCAGGCTGGCGATACCAGACGGCATAGAGTGCCGTCAGCACGTCGAAGCGCATGTTGCCATTGAACTGGGTGGCGAAGATGTCGGGATGCAGGTTCTGGTAGAACGCCTGGCGCAGCATCTCCTCATCGAAGCGGATGCTGTTGAACCCGGTCCATGTGGCGGGCGACCAGCGTTCGATCAGGGCGGCGATCGCTTGGGTGAACTCGAACAGCGTCGGCAGCGCGGGATCGGTCAGCTGCGCCGGGCGCACGCCAGTCACCGCCAGCGCCCACGGCGATGGGATGATGTGCGGCGCGATGCGGCAACGCAGATTGACCCGCTCGATCTCCTGAAACTCGCCATCCGTCAGTATGGCCGCGAATTGCAGGGGCTGATCGAAGGCGGGCGAGAGGCCGGTGGTTTCGAGATCGTAGAAGGCAAAATTCATGGGGCACCATAGCTTGCGCCAGATACTACGTCAGCACTCCAATTAGGGGCGCACGTGCGCCGCGAGACCAAAGCGTGTCATGGTCTGGCGCAGCTGGCGCTGGCGTCGGAATGCGTCTTGGTGACAATTCCACGACCGCCACATAGGGTGGCAGCAAGGAAGGGCGTGATTCAGGAAGCGGGGCTGCGTGGCGGACGGACAGCTTGAGGCGTTGTTGGCGGAACTGGCGCGGTTGCGGGACGACGATGGCGCGCGCCGCGAGGTGCTCGACAGGGCCAGTTTCTCGATGCTCCATCGGCCGGCGCTGGGCGGCCAGGTGGTCGCGCGGATCTGTGCTGCGGAGGAGAACGCACCGGAACTGGAGCCACTCGCCGAACTGCTGGGATCGGCGCTGGATGCGGCCCGCATGGCCAGCGAGAACCGCAAGAAGCGCGGCGACGCGTTCCTGCGAGCCGTGACAGATGCCGTGGAACTGGCCGCTGGTCAGGACCGCCTCCCCCCGTTCCATCGCATGCTCATTGCGAGCGCCTGGGCGCGGAACGGCCTGCCCGCACCGGCTGCTCTGGAGATCCCTGCAGCAGACATCGAAGCGTCGGGCCTTGCCCCTGGCATGCGCAACCGCGCCGAGGCGGAGGCCATGCTGGACGATCTGTTCCGCAACCTGATCGAGCAGAGTGCGGGCGATGCGCTCGCGCTGCATGCGGCATTGGCCGAGACCTTCCCGGCGATGCCCGCCGACATGCGTGCATATGTCATCAGTCTGTCGGCGGAACGCCCCGAGCCGATCCTTGCAAAGCTGTGCTGTTTCTGGCTGCTGGACAGGGACGCCGCGATCCGCGCGGCGGCTGCCCGCGCGCTTGCCGATCGGGCCGTCGACGGCGCGCTTTCGGCCGAACTGGCTGGCAAGATGGTGGTCCTGCGTAACTGGATGCCCAGGGACGAGGCACGTGCGAAGGTCGATCAGGCCGTGAAGCTGGCCATGCGATCCGGACTGACTGCGGGTGCCGCGCCCAAGCCGTGGACCCTGCGTTCCATCCTGGCCACGCTGCCCGACGGCGGCGGCGCGCAGAGCATCATGATGGCGCTGCAATCGGGCGGCAGCCGGAAGGTGGCGATGCTGCTTCTGAAACAGGACCATGGGGTCAAGGACGCCTATACCATCCCCTGCAACTCGGCGAGCGAACAGAAAGCCCTTGTCCAGCGCATCCGACAGGAAACTGGCGCTGCCAGCGTGCCTGCCACCTGGATCGAGGGCGCCCTGTCCAGCGCACTGGCCGATGGACTGGCAGCGGGGCTGCCCCCTGCCCCGGGTCTCATCGAAGTGGCGGAACTCTGCGGACTCGATCTGCTGCGCCCCGAAGCCGTCCCGACTGAAACCCTGATCGCCAATCTGCCCGCGACGGAGCGCATTCTCAGCCTTTCGGCACAGGCGCGGGGCAGGCTGATCAATGCCAGCGAGGGGTGGTGGGATCGTCACGAGATCGTCCAGAGCTGGTTCGAGGAAAGCGATCCCGCGCATGAGGTTCTGGAGGGCACACGCAGTTCGCGCGGCGTGGAGGCCGCACTCTGGCGATGGCTCGACACAAGGCGCGACTACTGGGCGCGCGTGGTGGCGCGGGCGGCGGATGTGCTGTCAGCAGCGGGCGACCCGGACGCCGACAGCTTCACGGCCACTGCAATGGCGCTCCTTGACGGACGCGACCTGAAGAAGATCCCGGTGATGCTGGATGTGCATGAGCAGACCATCGAGGCATGGGTGTTCGACGACCCGGACACGGATCAGGGTGCCACGCTCGACGAATGGGTCGGGGAGGCGGAGCCGAAGTCCCCGAAGCCAGAGCGCAAGGGCGAGCTTGCACGCCTCCTGAAGGGCGCGGCCATCACGGCGGACTGGATCGACGGCTTCCTGATGGCGGTCACCCTCGCGCCGAAGATGATCGCGCCGAACAGGTGGCTTCCCGAGATCCTCGGCAGCGCCGTGGCAAGCCTGACGCCGGACAGCATCCAGCGCTTCGCCGATTTGATCCTGATGCGGGCCAACGCCTGCGTTGACCATGCAAGTGCACCCGCCGAATTCGCAACTGCGATGTCCGGGCGCAGCAAGATGGCGATGCGGGACTGGGCGGCAGGGTTCAGCTATGCCTGCGGGCACTTCCGCGCATCCTGGCCTGCGAAATCGACGGCACCGGACGATCGGGCGATGATGAACCGAGTCTCGGATGCCATGTCGACGGGCTTCAGCGCGGCCGAGGTGAAGACCCTGAGCCAGTGGATTGCCGCCCGGCACGCCCGGAACATGGGGGCGTGATGCCTGCGCATCGGATCATCGCACCCGCAAAACGCAAAAAGCCCCCTTGCGAAGGGGGACTCGTGAAACGTTGAGGTGGCGTTGAGGTAAAACGCGCGGGCCTGTACACGAGTGAAACGCTCGAGATTTAAGCCACTGATATATTGGGAAGAAATGGTTGCGGGGGTAGGATTTGAACCTACGACCTTCAGGTTATGAGCCTGACGAGCTACCGGGCTGCTCCACCCCGCGCTGGTTTTTTTTGTCGTGTTGAGAGGTATTGTGTTTCTTTCCAGGTTTGGCGGCGACCTACTCTCCCACGTCTTGAGACGCAGTACCATTGG
>JAFIED010000140.1 GCA_020832805.1 Pararhodobacter sp. | reverse complement strand
CCGGGCACGGTGGCGCGGGTTTGGTTAACCTCACGTGCCCTTGGGCGCGCCCGCCCCTGGCGGGGGGCGGTTTTCCTTATCGCCTCAACCCAGCGGCAGCCTGACCCATGACCGCCATCCATCAGTCTGACAGCTCTGCCGCCCTGACGCTTGAACAGGGCGAAAAGATTGTTGCCCGTTTTCAGGCCGACAAGGGCCGGTACTGGCGCGACCATGCGCTGCTGGCGCTGGTCGGCATGGCCGGGGTCGGCGTGGTTCTGTGGCTGATCGGCAGCGAGCATGTTGCCATCGGTTCATTGGGCGCGATTCTGGCGCTGGCCGTGCGCGGCGCCTATCTGTACCGGGAACAGACCGGGATGGTCTGGCACCTGACCGACCGGCGGTTGATCCTGCCCGATGGCAAGCGCTCGGTCATGGTACTGGAAATCGACACGGTGCGCCGATTGCTGGGTGACATGCAGATCATCACCCGCGGTGGCGACAAGTATCTGATCAAGCACCTGGCCGATACGCCGGCCGCCGTGGCGCGCATCCAGGATACCAGGGCGCGCCGGGCGAAACGCGCACGCTGACACCGTCGCGCGCGGCCCGTGCAAATCCACCGCCGCCCTGTAGCGCCCGGCAGATTGCGCGGCTATAACGCGCGCAGACCTTGCGCGCGGACCGCCCCGACATGACCCTTGCCTCGCTCTCTGACAAACCCCTGTACTTTGCCAATGCCCGGCTGATCGACCCCGATGCAGGCACCGACACCACGGGCACGCTGACCGTTCAAGGGGGTCGAATCGTGGCGCGCAATGCAGAATCCGCCCCCGACGGGGCCGAACATGTGGATTGCGGTGGCAAATGTCTGGCGCCCGGTCTGGTGGACTGGGGCGCGCAACTGGGCGAACCGGGCGCGCGGCACAAGGAAAGCTTTCGCTCTGCCGGTCTGGCGGCGGCAGCGGGCGGCGTGACAACGGTGATCGCCCGGCCGGATACCGACCCGGCCATCGACACCCCGGAGGTGCTGGAATTCGTGCGCCGCCGGGCACAGGCCGAAACGCCGGTACGCATTCACCACATGGCAGCCCTGACCCGTGGCCGCGCCGGGCGCGAGATGGTGGAAATCGGTTTTCTGATGGATGCGGGCGCGCTGGCCTTTACCGATGTCGACCATGTGGTGCGCGAAACGCGCGTGCTGTCACGCTGCATGACCTATGCGCGCAGTCTGGGCGCGCTGATCGTCGGCCACCCGCAGGACCCGGGCCTTAGCGCGGGGGCGGCGGCAACCTCTGGCAAGTTTGCCAGCCTGCGCGGCCTGCCTGCCGTGTCCCCCATGGCCGAGCGCATGGGGTTTGACCGTGACATGGCGCTGGTCGAGATGACGGGCGCGCGCTATCACGCCGATCAGATAACCTGCGCCCGCAGCTTGCCGGCGCTGGAACGCGCCAAGGCCAACGGGTTCGATGTGACCGCAGGCGTATCGATCCATCATCTGACACTGAATGAATTTGATGTCGGCGACTATCGCACCTTTTTCAAGCTGACCCCGCCCTTGCGGTCCGAGGATGACCGGCGCGCCGTGGTGCAGGCGGTGGCCGACGGGTTGATCAATGTGATCGGCTCCTTCCACACGCCGCAAGACGAAGAGTCCAAGCGCCTGCCCTTCGAGGAGGCGGCACCCGGCGCGGTGGGCCTGCAGACATTGCTGCCCGCCGCGATGCGCCTTTACCACGCCGGCGCCCTGACCCTGCCGCAGCTTTGGCGCGCGATGGCGCTGAACCCGGCGCGGCGGCTGGGGCTTGAAGGCGGCACGCTGGCCACGGGCGCGCCGGCCGATCTGGTGCTTTTCGACCCCGATGCGCCCTTTGTGCTGGACCGTTTCACATTGCGGTCGAAGTCGAAGAATACCCCCTTTGACGGCGCCCGCATGGAGGGCCGGGTGCTGGGTACCTGGGTTGGCGGGGCCCCTGTCTACACAAGGGAAACCGCATGACACTGCTACCGGAAGTCACCACGGCCCCGCTGGCGCTGGCCCTTGTGGCGCTGGGGGCGTATCTGCTGGGCTCGGTGCCCTTTGGCCTGGTCGTCACGCGGCTGCTTGGTCTGGGTGATCTGCGCAGCATCGGATCAGGCAACATCGGCGCCACGAATGTGCTGCGCACGGGCAACAAGGGCGCGGCATTGGCCACGCTGGTTCTGGATGCCGGCAAGGGGGGCATTGCGGTGCTGATCGCCCGGATGGCCCTGGGCGAGGATGCGGCACAGCTGGCCGCGCTGGCGGCCTTTCTGGGGCACCTCTTTCCGGTCTGGCTGCGCTTTCAGGGGGGCAAGGGCGTGGCCACCTTTCTGGGCACGCTTCTGGTTCTGGCTTGGCCTGCCGGGCTGCTGGCCTGTGCCACCTGGCTGGTGGTGGCCGCGCTGACGCGCCTGTCGTCGGCATCGGCGCTGGCCGCGGCTGCGGCTGCACCGATCTGGCTGGCACTGACCGGGCAGGCGCAGGCCGTGGTAATGGCGGTGGTGCTGGCGCTACTGGTCTGGGAACGCCACCGGGCCAATATCGCGCGGCTGATCGCCGGAACCGAACCGAAGATCGGCGCGGGGCGGCGTTAAGGCGCACAATCCGGGGTTTTCAGGTTCCGGCGCGGTGCGGGCTTTGCTATGCAGGGCCAACAGCGGCAGCAGACCCGAAAGAACACCATGGCACAGGCAAATCCACGCGAGAGCGTTCAGTACATTGTCGAGGGCGGTCATCGCCTGAAAGGCACGATCGCACCCAGCGGCAACAAGAACGCAGCCCTCCCCATCGTGGCAGCCGCCCTGCTGACGGACCAGCGCGTCGAATTGCACAACGTGCCGCGGATTCGCGATGTCGAGGCACTGGTGGAACTGATCGCATCGGTCGGCGCCGAGACCCGCTGGATTGACCGCAACACGCTGGAAATTCACGCCCACACCCTGCGGCCCGCCGAACTGGACCCCGATCTGTGCGCCCGGATCAGGGCATCCATCCTGCTGGCCGGGCCGATGCTGGCGCGGTGCGGCACCGTGGTGCTGCCACCGCCGGGCGGCGATATCATCGGGCGCCGGCGGGTGGACACGCATTTTCTTGCGCTCAAGCAGCTGGGCGCCGAAATCGTGACCGACAGTGCCTATCACTTCCGCGCCGAAAAACTGCGCGGTGCAGATGTGTTTCTGGACGAACCCTCGGTCACCGCCACTGAGAACGCCCTCTGCGCCGCGGTCTGCGCCGAGGGGGTGACGGTGCTGCGCAACTGCGCATCAGAGCCGCATGTACAGGATCTGGCGCATTTCCTGATGGCAATGGGCGCGCGGATCGACGGGGTCGGCACGAACTGCATGACCATCCACGGTGGCCAGCCGCTGACCGGCTGCACGCATCGAATTGGCCCCGATCATATCGAGGTGGGTTCGCTGATCGGGCTGGCCGCCGTGACCGGGTCTGACCTGACGATCACCGGTGCGGGGATAGAGCATCTGCGCTCGACGCTGATGAACTTCGAACGTCTGGGAATCCGCTGCGAGGTGTCGGGCGACGACCTGCGCATTCCGCCAGATCAGGAAATGCGCGTTCAGGCCGATTTCGGCGGCCACATCCCGGTGATTTCCGACCAGCCATGGCCGGCCTTTCCGGCCGATACCATGTCGATTGCCCTGGTGACCGCCACGCAATGCGACGGGGTGGTAATGATGTTCGAAAAGATGTTCGAAAGCCGGATGTTCTTTGTCGACAAGCTGATTGCGATGGGCGCACGTATCGTGCTGTGCGATCCGCATCGCGCCATCGTGGCCGGCCCGTCAAACCTGCGGGGCGCGCGGGTGGAAAGCCCCGACATTCGCGCCGGCATGGCCGTGCTGATCGCTGCCATGTGCGCCAAGGGCACCAGCGTCATCAACAACGCCCAGCAGATCGAACGGGGCTATGAACGCATCGACGAACGGTTGAACGCGCTGGGCGGTCGGATTACCCGCGTACCGGCCCGGCAGTAAACCCGGACGGTACGCAAGACGGCCGCCGGGTGCAGGGGCCAGTGCGCCCCTTTGACCGCGCTGGCGAACGGGTATCGCGGTCAGACACCCACACCGGGCCCTTCGCAGATCAGCGGAACGCTGCTTTGCTCGACCTCGACAAGCTCGGTCGAAGGGCCGTCCGGCCCCTGGAACACCGCGCGCAGCCCGCGGTCTGTCTCGAAGAAATGCCAGCACTGGTCTTCGGGGTAGTCCTCATAGGCGAAACAGATCATGTCGCCGCGCTCGTACCAGATGCCCTCCTGGCATTCCTGGCCGATAAAGGCCCAAAGCACCCGCCGGCCGGGCAGGTACTGTTCGATCCCGTAGGGCACCCCTCCCGCGTTGAAGCTGAGCGTGCGACCCGTGGTATAGCGTTCGAACGCCGCGCCATCCATCGGCGTTTCGGCAAGGGTGGCGCCCCCCGACCCAAGGGCAAACACGACAGCGGCAAGGGTGGAACGGGCAAAGGCTGACATGAACGGATCTCCTGCTGACTGGCGCCAGAGTGCCAGAGCCCGGCGCGACTGACCAGACAGCCCAGCCAGTGCGCCTGCTCACGACGCCGCGAGCGGCAGGCAAGGTACCACGGGCAGCACAAGGGCAGGCCTGTCTTAGCCGCCTTTCGCCTGGGCGGCCTGGAATGCGTCCAGCCGCGGGTGCACCAGCTTGCGCCACAAGGGCGGGAACAGGGCAATCACCACCATCATGGCCACCGAGAACGGGTGCACCGGCGCGATGGGCCGGTCACGCAGCGCCGGATAGGGGCGATAGGGATGGGCATGGTGATCAGCATGGCGGCCGGCGTTGAACATCATCACGGCGGTAAAGGCGCCCGGCGTATCCCAGCTGTGACGCGGCGTGACCGGCTCCCACTTGCCATTCGGCAGTTTTTTGCGCCGCAGGCCATAGTGTTGCACGTAGTCGGCGCCCAGCATCTGGCTGGCGGCGTAAAAACCCAGCAGAAGCCACAGCAACAGCCCAGCCCAGCCCTGCCACAGGAACATCGCCAGACCGACAGCCAGGGCACCGCCGATATAGAACGCAAAGGGCGTGGGAAAGCCGAAATCACGGCGCCTGCTTTCGGCATACCAGGCCGCGCGGAACGATCCCCACCAGGCGCGTGGCACAAAGGCATAGATCGTACGCCCGCGCGGGGGGCAATTGGGGTCGCGCGGGGTGGCCACATGGACATGATGCACCAGCTTGTGCCCCGATGCGTGATGGCCAAAGGCGCAGAGGGTGAAATAGGCTTGCCCCAGCCAGACCGCCCAGCGGTGGCGGCGGTGGATCAGGTCATGCGCCGCAACCATGCCCACCTGCCCCAATATCAGGCCGAAGGCAAAGAAGGTAACCACCCATTGCAGCCCGAAGGCAGTGTTCGCCAGCACCCAGACTGCCATCGCCATCAGCGGAAACAGGACTGCGGCCAGAACAACCGTCAGGGTCATGCCGGAGTCCGGCCCCTCGCCCACGACCGGCTCGGGTGCCTCCGGGATCAGCCGGTCCATCGCGGGGGCCAGCAGGATCATCCACATCAGCGCCGGCCAGAACCATAGTGGATCGACAAAGCTGCCCAATGTCAGCAGCACCACCGGGCCCAGGCACAGGAAAGCCGACAGGACGCCACCTACCGTATGGCCAAGGTCCCTGTTGATGGTCTGCGCAATACCCATTGCCTTTCCCTCACACGATGAAAGCATGCCACGACACCAGCACTCTTTCCATATGCGTTCGGCTGCATTAGGGCAGGAAGGTGACAAATCGACGCCGAAAAGGGCTGCCTGCCATGTCATTTCTCAGCAAGATGCGCGAGCGCCTGTTTCGATCTTCCTCGAAGCTTGACCAGGGACTGGATGCTTTGGTCGAGGCCGAAACCGCATCAGATCACGCGCAGCCGGATACAGACAGGGTGGATACCAGCCCATCCGAACCCCGCACCCCCGATACGGGTGGCGCGCCCCCTGACACGGGCAGCGCATCCGTGTCCCCCGCATCGCCATCGGCCGCGCCCGCCCCTGCCCCCAGAACCGGACTTCTGGCGCGCCTGACGGGGCGGGCGGCACCGGCCGCCCCGCGCCGCCTTCTTGACGATACAATGCTGGAAGAGCTGGAGGAACTGCTGATCCAGGCCGATATGGGGGTGGAAACCGCGTTGTCCATCACCGCCCATATCGCCGAGGGGCATATGGGCCGGCGCCTGACCACAGCCGAGATAAAGGCGCTGCTGGCAACCGAAATCGCGCGCATTCTTGATCCGGTCGCCCGCCCCTTGCCGATCTATGCCAAACGGCCCCAGGTAGTGCTGGTGGTGGGGGTGAACGGGGCAGGCAAGACCACCACCATCGGCAAGCTGGCATCGCAGTTTCGCGGGGCGGGCAAATCGGTCATGATTGCGGCCGGCGACACGTTCCGCGCCGCGGCGGTCGAACAGTTGCAGGTCTGGGGTCAGCGGGCTGGCGTACCGGTCATGACGGCCCCCGAAGGCTCTGACCCGGCCTCGCTGGCCTTTGATGCACTGACCCGCGCGCAGGCCGAAGGCACCGATCTGTTGATGATCGATACCGCCGGGCGGCTGCAGAACCGGGCCGACCTGATGGCAGAACTGGCCAAGATCGTGCGTGTTCTGCGCAAGAAGGATGAAACCGCCCCGCACAACACCATTCTGGTGCTTGACGCCTCCACCGGCCAGAACGCGCTGAGCCAGGTCGAAACTTTCCGCAAGATGGCCGATGTGACGGGGCTGGTGATGACAAAGCTTGACGGCACAGCCCGCGGCGGCGTGCTGGTGGCGCTTGCAAACCGCTTCGGCCTGCCGATCCATGCCATTGGCGTGGGTGAACAGATCGACGATCTGGCCCCTTTCGACCCTGCCGACTTCGCCGCGGCCCTGACAGGGTCAGAGACCACAGACGAGGCCGGTGCGTGAAGGCTGCGCAAACCGGCAGGCCTATGTGCGGTGATAGCCCGAAGGCGGCAGTGGCGCCTCGCCGCGGCGTGTGCTTTCGATCCTGTGTGACAGCCCCTGCAACACCCACAGCACCGGCACGACGATGAGCGTTGCCATCAGCGCCAGGGCCAGCGCGCCAATGCCGCATGCCAGCCCGATTGCCCCGGCCAGCCACATGCCGGCGCCGGTGGTCAGCCCCATCAGGCGCCCGCCGGAAACGATGATCGAACCCGCGGCCAGAAATGCAACACCTGATGTCACTGCCTCGATCAGGCGCAGCGGGTCGGCCACTTCGCCATGGAATCGCGCCAGGATCTCGGCACTGAGCAGCGCAAACAGGCAGGATGCCAACGACACCAGGATATGTGTGCGCAAGCCGGCGGTGCGTGCGTTCATCGAACGCTCGAACCCGATCACCCCGCCCAGGATCACCGCACTGACCAGGCGCACCAGGGCAACCACGGGTTCGGTACCTGAAAAGGACTGTTCGATCAGGCTGTCCAGCATGCAGGGTACCCATTCGATCATGCACCGCGGGGATCAACGCCTGCGCCTTTCAGACGGTTCCGGACCGCAGCCATGACGGAATGGCTGATCGCGCTTGAAGGGACCCAAGCGGGGCAGAACGTCGCCCTGGCCTTTGCGCTGGCTGCGGCAATCCTGCATGCCGTCTTCGGTGCTTTGCAGAAGGGCAGGCATGACCCCTGGCTATCGCGCGCGGCCATCGATGCCAGCTACGGGCTGATGGCCGCACCCTTTGCACTGTTTGTCGTACCCTGGCCTGAACCGCATATGTGGCCGATCTTTGCCGGCGTGTTCCTGATCCATGTTGCCTACAAGGTTCTGCAGGCCATGGCCTACAGCCGTGGCGCCTATACCGTGGTCTATCCGGTGGTGCGCGGCACCGGGCCGTTGTTTACCGTGATCGGTGCATGGCTGCTGTTTGGCGAGACCTTCAACGCCTGGCAATGGGCAGGGCTGGTGGTACTGCTGATCGGCATCTATGGCTTTGCGCTGTACAACATGCGCACCATCACCCTGGACCGTGACACGATGGTCCCCGCGCTGGGGCTGGCGGTGGCCACCGGGTTCTTTGTGGCGCTGTACACGACCTATGACGCCTATGGCATTCGCGCCACGGCAGATCCGTTCACCTTTCTGGCGTGGTTCTTTTTCATCGACGGCATTTTCATGCCCGTGTGGACATGGAAGCGCTGGTCGCGCCTGCCGCGGGATCAGATCGCGGGCCTGATGCGGCGGGGTATCGTGGGCGGACTTGTCGCCTTTGCCAGCTTCGGCGGCATCATGCTGGCGACACGGCTGGGCAACGTCGGCCAGGCCGCCGTACTGCGCGAGACATCGACCGTTTTTGCCGCGCTGATCGGCTGGCTGATGCTGGGCGAACGGACAGGGCCACGGCGCCTGGCCTTGATGGCGTTGATCGCCGCCGGTGCCGTCATCGTGCAACTGGCCGCCTGACGGGCGCAGGCGGGTGTTTGCCGGCGATATCGCCCCGCGCCCGGCACCGACATCCAAGTCGCTTGACCCCATACCCCGCAAGCCCGACACTGCAGGCAATACCCATTGCACGGAACGGCGCCATGCCCTCGACCCCCTTGCCTGCCCCTACCCCCGGTTTTCGCGCGACGTTCATTGCGCTGGCAAGTTCGGCGTTCCTGGGCCTGACGCACGCGCCCGCGCTGGCCAGCACCCCGGCAAAGGCCGCCTGGGACACGCTGCGCGAAACCGCGACCCAGGCCGGATTGCGGATTGCGGCGCAAGGCATCGACATGGATGGCGACGCGCTGATCCTGGAATCGGTCCTGCTGACCCCGATACGCGGCACCGGTGGCACCACGCTGTCGCTTTCCACGCTGCGAATCGACCCGCAGGATGACGGGCGCGTTGCGCTGACGCCCTCGGCTGACGGCCAGATCGCGCTTGCCACCCCGCTGGGGGACATGCTGCACTTCACCACCCGGCATGACGGCGTGCTTTCCTATCTGCCCGCCGGCACGGACGATGACCCGCGCCTTGTGCTGACGGTGGCGTTCGCGCATCTGGGCCTTACGCCTGTCCCGTCGCCCGATGGCGCATCACCGCAAGCGGACCGGGCAGCAATCGGCGGCACCGTGGACGGCATTGCCGGTGAAATACAGGTCACCCATGGCGCGGAAATCAGCCTGGCCGGGCGCCTGACGCTGGATGCATTCGCCTATACGCTGGATCAGGAACAAACCTTTCCGATACGGACGCGCCAGTCCGGCGACGCGCGCGCATCCGGTGTGACACTGGAATTCGACCTGTTACGCCTGGATCTGCTGGCGCAGGACCCTGCCCTGCCGCTGGCCAGCGCGTTTGACGGTGGCATGCGACTGGACATGTCGATTGCAGTCACTGAATCCGACAGCCGCACGCAGCAGCAATCGCCCTTTCTGACCATGGATCTGGATAGCGACGCCGGTCTTTCGACGCTGTCGATGACCCTTGCAGACGGGATATTCGCCATCGATGCCGACGGGCAGGATCTGCGCCTGGATGGATTGGTCAATGGCCAGCCGTTTGGCCTGACGGGGCAGACGATGGCCTTTGGCATGCAGGTACCACTTTTGCCCGACGAGGCACTGCAGCAGCTTGGGGCACAGTTAAGCCTGCGGGGCTTCAGCCTGACGCCAGAGTCGCTGGCGGAACTGAACGCCGGTTCGCTGGCCGGTGAGTTGGCCGATATCGCGTTCGCCACATCGGCGCAGCTGCGCCTGCATGCCGAACTCTTCGACCCCGATCTGGCGGCCCCCCCGGTTGACCTGTCAGGGATCACGCTGGAGCGCCTGATGTTTCGGCTGGGCGCGGCGCGGCTGGATGGCGAGGGTTCGCTGGAACTGGACCCCGACAGCCCCTTTACCGATGATGGCATGGTCAACGGGGCCGGCACGTTTACCTTTGATCTGCAGGGCGGCGAGGCCTTGCTGACCGCCCTGGGCCATGATGGTTTTCTGACCGGCGATCAGATGTTCTTTGCCCGCATGATGATGGGTATGCTGGGGCGCAGCATGGGGCCTGATCATCTGCGCTCGGAGGTCAGCATCGCCCCGGGTGGGCAAGTGCTGCTGAATGGCCTGCCCTTGCCTTTCTGATCCTGCACGGGAGGCGGTGCGCGGTTCCCGCCCTGGCGGCGCCCTCAGACCTGTAATCGGCAATCAGCCTTTCAATGCGCGCCTGACACGTGTCAGGCCCTGTTCGATGTCCTGGGCAATGGCATCGGCCAGCCCGGCTGCATCACCCGCCCTGAGGGCCGCCACGGCCTGTCGGTGCAAATCCGGGCCCGAGGGGCCGCCGTTGTCCATCACCACGCGCAGCGACGGGCCAAAACGCAGCCATAACGCGCGGGTCAGCGACAAGAGGATCGGCGCCGAGGCGGCCTCGTACAGCGCGAAATGAAACCGGGCATTGCCGGACAGATAACCTTGAACATCGCCGCGTTCGATCGCCAGATCGACATCGCCGTCGATATCCGCCAACTGCCCGGCCAGTATCGCCAAATCACCCGGCCCCGACACAGCTTCGCGCGCCGCCAGACGGGCCAGTTGCGGCTCTATCGTCAACCGCGCAAAGGCCAGTTCGTCCAGTTGTGCGGGGGTCAGATGCGGCACCGAAACACGGCGGTTGTCATGCAATGCCAGCGCGCCCTCGGCCGTCAGGCGCCGGATGGCCTCGCGCACCGGGGTCATGCCGGCATCCAGCGCGCTGGCGATACCGTGGATCGTGACACGCTGGCCGGGCGCCAGCCAGCCATACAGCACCATGTCGCGCAACCGCCGGTAGGTGGTTTCATGCTCTGGTGTCTTGGCGGGTTGGGCCTTTCTGTCCATTGGGCGGCGCCGGTCCGGGATATGTGATCAAATGCCACCCCGGATAGCCCATCGCCCGGCCTCTGACCAGTGTTCTCTTCCCCGGCCGGGCCGTGCCGGCGGCAGCCCGGCCACCGTGACACAGGGATGCGCGCCCGCGCCTTCTTGCTCCCTGCGGCCTCCTCGCCTAAACCCGGGCAGGGAAATACGGAAGGCACGGATGACCGACACCCCCCCGCCGTCAAGCGAAGAACGCGCGCCGTCAAAGCGGCTGGCCGTGCTGACGGGCCTTTGGCCCTTTCTGGCCCGCTATCGTGGGCTGCTGCTGTCAGCACTGACGGCACTGGTGGTCACGGCCATTGTCTCGCTGACCCTGCCGCTGGCCGTGCGCCGCGTGGTCGACGGGTTTCAGGATGGTGATCTGGCACTGCTGAACCAGTATTTCGCCGGCGCGCTGGTGATTGCCGCGCTGCTCGCACTGGGAACGGCGACACGTTATTACCTGGTCACGCGCCTTGGTGAACGGGTGGTCGCCGATATCCGGCGCAGACTGTTCGAGCGGGTCATCGGCCTGAGCCCGGCATTTTATGAACGCATCATGACCGGCGAGGTCTTGTCACGCCTGACCACCGATACCACGCTGATCCAGTCCATCATCGGGTCATCGGTGTCGATCGCGCTGCGCAACGTGTTGCTGCTGGTCGGCGGGCTGCTGATGCTGACCCTGACCTCGCCAAAGCTGACAGGTCTTGTCCTGCTGGTGGTGCCGGCGGTGATTGTGCCCATCGTGGTGCTGGGCCGTCGCTTGCGCCGGCTGAGCCGCGAAAACCAGGACTGGATCGCGGCCTCTTCTGGCAATGCGTCAGAGGCGCTGGGTGCCGTACAGACGGTGCAGGCCTTTACCCATGAGCTGGCCAGCACCGAGCGGTTCAACAGCGTGACCGAGCGTTCCTATGACATTGCCTTGCGCCGGATCGGCACCCGGGCGGTGATGACGGTCATCGTGATCTTTCTGGTGTTTGCCGGCATTGTCGGCGTGCTGTGGGTCGGCGCGCTGGATGTGCGCGCAGGCGCCATGAGCGTGGGTGAACTGGTGCAGTTCGTCATCTATTCGGTCATCGTTGCCGGATCGGTCGGTGCGCTGAGCGAAACATGGAGCGAGTTGCAGCGCGCAGCCGGGGCCACCGAACGGCTGATCGAATTGCTGTCGGCATCCGACAGCGTGACCGACCCTGAAACACCGACCCCGCTGCCGGCACAGGTGGCGGGCGCCGTAGCCTTCGAGGGTGTGCGCTTCCACTACCCCTCGCGCCCCGGTCAGTCGGCGCTGGATGGCGTCAGCCTGACCGTGCGCCCGGGCGAGACCGTGGCGCTGGTGGGCCCGTCTGGCGCGGGCAAGACCACGATCATTCAGCTGCTGATGCGCTTTTTTGACCCGCAGGCCGGGCGGGTGATGCTGGATGGCATCGACATCCGGCACCTGGCACGGCGCGATTTGCGGGGCGCCATGGCCCTGGTACCGCAAGACCCTGTGATCTTTGCCACCACGGCACGCGAGAACATCCGCTTTGGCCGCCCGGATGCCAGCGACGCCGAAATCGAAGAAGCCGCCCGCGCCGCGGCCGCGCATGCGTTCATCGATGCGCTGCCGCTGGGCTATGACACCGAACTGGGCGAACGCGGGGTCATGCTGTCAGGCGGACAGAAGCAACGTATCGCGATTGCGCGCGCCATTTTGCGCGACGCGCCGGTGCTGCTGCTGGACGAGGCCACATCGGCCCTTGATGCCGAAAGCGAACGGGCCGTGCAGACCGCTGTGGAGCGGCTGGCGCAGGGGCGCACCACACTGGTTGTCGCGCACCGGCTGGCCACGGTGCGCAAGGCCGACCGGATTGTTGTGTTCGATCAGGGCCGCATCGTGGCCGAGGGCACACATGACGCGCTGATCGCGCAAGGCGGGCTGTACGCCCGGTTGGCGCGGCTGCAGTTCACCACGGGCGAGGCTGCCTGAACACCGGCACTACCCGGCGGATGCGGCATTTTTCCGCTCACCGGCATGGCTGACGAAACGTCAGCACGACACCAACGTGATCCGGACTTCGTTGCTCTTGCAGGGCAAAACCGTCATGCTGCGCATTCAGGGACGGTGCCAACACCGGGAGGATCCGATGACACGACAATTCGCCACGATCGCGGACCGCGATGCCATTCAGCAGGAAATGCCCTGGGCCGACCGCGACCTGCCCACGACGGTCTATGAGCAGATCGCCCGCACCCGCCATCTGCACGGATCGCGCAATGCCATTTCCTTTCAGCTTTTTTCTGACCCGCAGGCAAAGGCCGAAACCCAGACCTGGGCGGCGTTCCATGACAAGGTAACCCAGGCCGCCAATCTGTTCCGCGCATTGGGCGTCGGCGAAAACGACACGGTGGCCTATGTGCTGCCCACGGTGAACGAAACCGCGATCACGCTGTTCGGCGCGATGACTGCCGGTGTGGTCAACCCCGTCAACCCGTTGCTTGAGCCAGAAAAGATCGCCGGCATCCTGCGCGAGACCAAGGCCAAGGTCGTGGTGACGATCCGCGCCTTTCCAAAGACCGATGTGGCGCAAAAGGTGGCCGAGGCCGTGGCCAATGCACCCGATGTCAAGACGGTGCTGGAGATTGACCTGCTGCGCTATCTCACCCCGCCCAAAAGCTGGATCGTTCCCCTGATCCGGCCCAAGAACCCGGTAACCCATACCGCCCGCGTGCTGGATTTCGCCACCGAACTGGCGCGCCAGCCTGCCGACCGGCTGACCTTTGATCTGTCCACGCAGGACCGCGTCTGCGCCTATTTCCATACCGGCGGTACGACCGGCACACCAAAGGTCGCCCAGCACAAGGCTTCGGGCCTGCTGTACAACGGCTGGCTGGGGGGCGAGCTGCTGCTTTCGCCCGAGGATGTCACCCTGTGCCCGTTGCCGCTGTTCCATGTCTTTGCCGCCTACCCGGTCATGATGGCGGCGGTCTGTTCGGGCTCGCATGTGGTCTTCCCCACACCGCAAGGCTACCGCGGAGATGGCGTTTTTGACAATTTCTGGAAACTGGTTGAACGCTGGCGCGCCACCTTCATCATCACCGTGCCCACCGCATTGGCGGCGCTGATGCAGCGCAAGGTGAATGCCGATATTTCGACATTGCGCAACGGTTTTTCAGGTTCCGCCGCCTTGCCGGTTGAACTTTACAAACGTTTCGAGGAAGCCACCGGCGTGTCGATCGTCGAGGGATACGGCCTGACCGAAGCCACCTGCCTGGTGTCTGCCAACCCTGTGGACGGGTTGAAAAAGATCGGGTCCGTGGGCCTGCCCTTTCCATATACCGACGTCCGTATCCTGCGTTTCGGCGGCAATGGCGATATCGCCCATGAATGCGGCACCGACGAGATCGGCGAAATCTGTGTTGCCTCGCCCGGCATCTACGAGGGCTCTACCTATACCGAAGACGCCAAGAACCTGGGGCTGTATGCCGACGGGCGCTATCTGCGCACCGGCGACCTGGGGCGCGTCGATGCCGATGGCTATCTGTGGATCACGGGGCGGGCCAAGGATCTGATCATCCGTGGTGGGCACAACATCGACCCCGCGATGATCGAGGAAGCGCTGCTCAGCCACCCGGCCGTGGCCTTTGCTGGTGCCATTGGCCAGCCCGATGCCAAGGCGGGTGAATTGCCCTGCGGTTATGTGGAACTCGTTGCCGGCGCCAGTGTCACGTCCAGGGAACTGCTTGACCACGCCGCTGATCGCATCCCCGAACGGGCGGCGATCCCCAAGCATGTCGAGATCATGGCCGAACTGCCCAAGACCGCTGTCGGCAAGGTCTTCAAGCCCGATCTGCGGCGCATGGCCATCACGCGGGTCTATGACGCACTGTTTGCCGAAAACAAGCTGAACGCGCGGGTGGCCGAGGTTGTCGAGGATCGCAAGCGCGGGCTGGTTGCCCGAATCGCGCGTACCGGCGAGGTCGACGAGGCGGCGGTGGCCGAACGGCTGGGCGAATTTTCCGTGCCCTGGGAATGGGCCTGAAGCCGGGGCGGCTGCGGGCAATGCCGGCAGCGCCCGGATACCACCGTCTGATCGACCGCCAAGGCACCTGAGCCGGGGCGACAGGTCAGACACCACGGCCGCTGCACAGCGGGGCGGCGGCCGCAGGTCATCAGGACAGGGACTTGCCCATCGGCCGTCTGCCGCCGGTGACACGTCCCCTCAGGGGTTGGCAAGCTTGCGCAGGGCCGTGCCGATGGTGATACCATGATCAAAGGCGCCGTTGCGCAGGAATTCCAGCACCTCGGCGATCACCAGCGGATTCATCATCATCATCGTATGCGTGACAGGCAGCACGATATGGTCGGTCATCCCCTCGACCCGCGTGCTTTCCACCGATACCGTGCCGTCGTTCTCTCCATCGATCAGGATGGGCCCCAAAGGGTTCAGCGCCCTGTTGCCGGCGATCACGCCCAGCTCAAAATCCACTGCCGGCAACTGGCTGGGCACCGACGCTGAATCTGTTCCCAATTCCAGAACCGCTGGCCCCTGCAGAAAGCCCAGAACATCGCGCAGCGCCGGAAAGGTCTCGAACTGGGCCATGTTGTCCACGATCTCTGACCCGTGATTGGGCGGTGCCAGCATCACCACCCGGGCCAGCCTGTCCGGTCGGTTGTCGCGCAGCCAGGCACGCAGCAGGATACCGCCCATCGAATGGGTCACGAAATGCAGCGTCTCGTCATCGCCACAGTTTTCCACGGCATTGCCGACATGGCCGACCAGCGCCTCGATCGGTGCATCGTTCGACGGGTAGGTTTCGTTGACGACATGATAGCCGTGAAACTCCAGCGCCTCGCCCAACAGCAGCATCGAGTGTTCGGTTCGCGAAAGGCCATGCAGCAGCACCACGCAATCGGCCAGAGCCGGCGTTCCGAACAGGCAAAGTAGGGTCGTCAAGACGCGCATGCGATGCATATATGGTTCCGGTCAGGATAATGAAGGGACAGTATCGGTGAAACCCATCACGGCCGCGACGGTTCCGCCACAGGCTTTGTCACAATAATGCGACACCCCCTTTCGCCGCGCCTGTCTGCACGCGCCATCATCTTGCACCGTCGCCGGCTGCTGATCGTCAATGCCTGGCCGGGCGGGGTCAGCGATCTGTGGTGCGCGCCGGGTGGCGGGGTAGAGCGGGGTGCATCGTTGCATGCCAATCTGGCGCGCGAGATCCACGAGGAAACCGGCCTGTCCATCAGTATCGGCGCCCCTTGCCTGATCAATGAATTCCATGATCCGGGCAGCGACTTCCATCAGGTGGACATCTACTTTCGCGCTGCCATCACGGGTGGCGATCCTGATGCCGCCTGGACTGACCCCGAAGGCATCGTCGAGAATCGGCGCTGGGTGACCGAGGCAGAGTTGCGCGCCCTTCGGTTCAAGCCGGACAGCCTGCCGCAGGTCGCCTTTGGCCCGCCCGCAGGCGCGCCGCTTTATGACCCGCTGGAACCGATATTGCGCTGATCGGCGCCCGTTTCAGGCAGTGCGCCGGTGTTATCGACCGTGTGCAAATTCCTTTCGCGCACGGCCACTGCCGCCTCGTCATAGACAAAGGGCAGGAACGCATACCGCGCACCGCGCGTGACAGGCGAAACCGCGTGCAGCAGCGCGCAGGCAAAAACCACGGCGCCGCCTTTGGGTGCGCGATAGCCCTTGGGCCCAAACTCGGGGAACGACACCGCGCCGCCGTCAAAGTCATCGTTCAGGTTGACCGAAATGGCAAAGCGCCGGTGCGCCGTACCGGGTGTTGTGTTGTCACGATGGGGCGCGAAATGGCCCTTTTCACGCGAATCGTAGCAGGCCACCAGATAGCGTTCCATCCGCGTGGCATTGAACATGTGAGCCTTGGCGATTTCCGGCACGACACGGCGCAGGACACGGTTTTTCAACGTCTCGATAGTCGGTTCATCCTCGATCAACAGATCGCGCCGGCTTTTGAACGAAGGATCATGCATGCCCACCGTCCTGCCGTCGACCGCGCGCATGAAGCCCGATTGCACGCCACCCGTTGCCTGATAGCGCGCGATCAGATCGTCGCATAATGCAGGCTCGAACACGCGCGGCAGAAACAGGATCGGCGCCTGCTGTGAGATACCGGTATAGCGATCAACCGGCGGCTGGGCGGCCAGCAGGTCAAGCGCCGCGCCGGCCCCGCCATCCGGGCCGGAAAAGGGCAAGGTGGCGATCACGCGCAGCATCGGATCGACCAGCATCCAGAACCGCCGATACCCGACAGGCTGCAACCTGTCGCTTGTCGCATCAACCGGCAGCGCCCCATTCGCGCGGCTGGCGCTGAAATCGGCGTCTATCAGAAACCGGATACCCGGCAGAACATCGGGTATCGTTTTCCGGGGGCCGTCTTGCCCGCGGTCGACGCTGATGCCAAAGAAACTGGCAAAACGGTCATCAAACAGACTGCGCCGTTCCGTCAGGCAGCGATGGGCAGCCTGCCAGCCCGGTGCGGCGCTGGACCCCATGAAGCACAACAACAGATATCGCCCGGCGGAATAGCCGATCTGAAACTCGGCCTTGCTGGCTGACGCCGCTGTGAAAAGACCCAGCGGGTCGCCGCTCTCTCGCTGGAAAAAACGCGCCATCCCCATCCTTTCAGCCATCCGACGCACGATCGTCGACAATGTGCCATGAACGAGATCACAACAAGATTAACACTGAAATGAGGCAGACGCATGGCTGCAGTTGGTCCGGGTGGGGCGGCCCCCCACCCGGATGGGACGATGATCAGGCCGTTTCAACCGTGGCAGCCGGGGAGTCGGCGCCAGCCGAATCTGCGGCATCTTGCGACGCCAGAAAATGCTCGGCATCCAGTGCCGCCATGCAGCCCATCCCTGCCGAGGTCACGGCCTGACGATACACATGGTCGGTGATGTCGCCCGCTGCGAACACACCCGGCACCGAGGTACGCGTGCTGCCCGGCTCGACCCACACATAGCCTCCATTGTGCAGCGTCAGTTGGTCCTTCACCAGTTCGGACGCGGGCGCATGCCCGATGGCAACAAAGAACCCGTCGCAGGGCACCACCTGTTCAGCCCCTGTCTGCACATGGCGAATCCTGACGCCGGTCACACCCAACGGCATGTCGGTGCCCTGCACCTCTACCGGCGTGTGGTCCCAGATCACATTGATCTTGGGATTGCGGAACAGCCTGTCCTGCATGATCTTTTCGGCGCGCAGGCTGTCGCGGCGATGAATCAGCGTGACCTTCGAGGCAAAGTTGGTCAGGAACAGCGCTTCCTCGACGGCTGTATTCCCGCCACCAATGCCCACGACTTCCTTGCCGCGATAGAAGAACCCGTCGCAGGTGGCGCAGGCCGACACGCCCATCCCCTGCAGCCGCTGCTCGGACGGCAGGCCC
>JAFIED010000128.1 GCA_020832805.1 Pararhodobacter sp. | reverse complement strand
CTGCGGCGCCGGCTGGCTGCGCAGAGGTGGCGCTGTCTCAGATCAGCCGGCTCAGGTCTGGCGCGCGATGCTGGATGATGCCTTCCATCGAGAACAGCCCCGTCACGGTGTCGAACTCGAACCCGGTGATCAGCCGCTGGTAAAAGGTGTCATAGCCGGCCATGCCGCTGGTGACGACCTTCAGCATGTAATCCCAGTCGCCGCCGATGCGGTGGCATTCCTGCACCTCTGGCAGGGCGGCAACATGGCGGGCAAAGCTGTCGGCCCAGTCGCGCGCGTGGTGGCGGGTGCGGATCATCACGAAAATCGTCAGGTCCAGCCCCAGCGCGGCCAGATCAACCACGGCGCGCGACCCTTTCAGGATACCCGCAGCCTCCAGCTGGCGCAGCCGCCGCCAGCAGGCGTTCTGTGACAGGCCCACCTGTTCTGCCAGCTCACGCTGTGACAACCCGGCATCGCGTTGCAGGACTGTCAGGATGCGTCTATCAATTTCATCAATACTGGCCTTCATATGGGTCATATGACCCAAAAACAAACATGATTGTCAATGATTTTGGTGAAAACGGCACGATCTATCGTGCTATTGATTGAGGGGACTTCTGATCGAGGATGCCCCGATGCGCGATACGTTCAGCCCCGCTATCTCTGCTTGTGTCCAAGACCCATTTGACGCGTTCCGTGCCCAACTGGGTGGCGATGACCGCTTGTCTGTGCTGCGGGACGGTCTGATCGGCGAGGGGGCGCAGATCGACGGGCCATTCGGGCCGCGTGCGCTGGTCTATGCCGATTACACGGCATCAGGCCGGGCATTGATCCAGGTAGAGCGATTCATGATGGAGCATGTGCTGCCCTGGTATGCCAACAGTCATACCGAGGCGTCTTTCTGTGGCGGTCACATGACGCGCCTGCGTCAGGCCGCGCGTCGCGTGATCGCCGACGCTTGTGGTGCCGGGCCGGAACATGCGGTGATCTTTGCCGGGGCAGGGGCCACCGCCGGGATCAACCGTCTTGTTTCCCTGTTGGCGGCGGGGCCGGGGGTGCGGGTGCTGGTTGGCCCCTACGAGCATCATTCCAATATCCTGCCCTGGCGCGAATGCGGTGCCGAGGTGATCGAACTGGACGAGGCGCCAGAGGGCGGGCCAGACCCTGCGCATCTGGCCCGTTTGCTGGCCACGGACCCGAGGCGCACGATCTGTGCCTTTTCCGCTGCCTCGAATATCACGGGCATCGTGGCCGATGTGGCCGCGCTGACCCGTCAGGTCAAGGCGGCGGGGGCTGCAATGGTCTGGGACTATGCCGGCGGCGGGCCTTACCTGCCCATCGCCATGACCCCCGCGCCGGATGCGCCGATCGATGCCATCGTGGTTTCGCCGCACAAGTTTCCGGGGGGGCCGGGGGCATCGGGCGTGATGATCGTGCGGCGCGATGCGGTGCGCATCTCGGCACCGTCATGGCCGGGTGGGGGCACGGTGCGTTTCGTCTCGCCTGAAGGGCATGACTACAGCGCGCAGCTGGAAGCGCGCGAGGAGGCCGGCACCCCCAACCTGACGGGTGACATTCGCGCGGCGCTGGTGTTTCTGGTCAAGCAGGCCATCGGGCAGCACCATCTGGACCGCCGCCACGCCGCCCTGTGCGCCCGGATCGAGGGCGCATGGCGCCACCATCCCCGCATCGACCTGCTGGGTGCGAAGGGCAGGGCGGGGTTGCCGATTGCCGCTTTCCGGCTGCGCGACGGGCGCGGCGGTCATGTGCATCAGCAACTGGTCACGCGGCTGCTGAGCGATCTCTACGGCATTCAGGCGCGCGGGGGCTGTGCCTGTGCGGGGCCGTATGTGCACCGGCTGCTGTGCATCGACCCAGCAGAATCGGCGGCGCTGCGTGCGGCCATCCTGTCCGGGCAGGAAACCGCCAAACCCGGCTTTACCCGGCTGAACCTCAGCGCGTTGATGCCCGAATCGAAGGTCGATTTCATCCTGCAGTCAGTGTGCGACCTGGCGATGCGCGCCCCGGATCTGGCCCCGCTCTACGATTGTGACCCCGCGCGCGCCATTTTTACCCCCCGCGCCGATATGCCCGCAACGATGTCGCTTTAAGGTCCGGTTCCCCTTGCCGCGCGCGCGGTCATGCGCCACGATGCCACACTGCGGCGCGCGTGGCGATCACTGCCCGCCGGATTGACCATGCAACCACATTCCGGAGAGTCTACATGAAACCGTTTTCAACGCTGGCCGCTGCGGCTGTTGCGCTGGCCACCTCTGCCACCTCTGTGCTGGCACAGGATGTCACCTGGCGCTTCAACAACAATTACGCGCCGACGCGGCCGGAATCCGGGCATATCCGCAATCTGGCGGCGAATGTGGCCGAGTTTTCGGGTGGCAGCTTTACCATCAACGTGATCGAGGGCGGCGGCATGAACCTGCGCGATGCCGATGCGCTGCGCTGGATGCAGACCGGCACGCCAGAGATTGCCTTCATCTGGCCCACCTTCATTGGCCGTGATGCGCCGGATCTGGCGAATCTGTATGTCTATGGCTCGGTCTCTACCGCCGAAGAGCATCTGCGCGCGCTGCCCGCCGTGCAAGAGGCGCTGACCGAGGGGTTTGCCCAGCGCAACATTCCCGTGATCGGCTTCATGGCGCTGCCGATCATCGACGCCACGCTTTTCTGCCGCGAGCCGGTTCAGACGCTTGACGAACTGCGCCGCCTGCGGCTGCGCGTCGGCTCGCGCGAGCAGGTGGAAACCTTTACCGCGCTGGGCGTCGCCGCGCAGATCATTCCGCAAAACGAGCTGTATTCGGCGCTGCAGACCGGCGTGGTGGATTGTGCGCTCTATGCCGCGCGCTTTGCCCGGTCGATCTCGTTGCAGGAAGTCGCGCGACATGCCACCTATACCGGCTTTCCCTTCCCGCCCGCGCCCTATGCCATCGTCGCCCATGCCCGCAGCCTGGAGGCGCTGAGCACCGAGCACCGCGAGGCGCTGGATCAGGCGCTGGTCGTGCTGGAGGAAGAATCGTTTCAGTTCGACGGCGACGCCGAGGCCGAAGCCGCCGCGCGTGCCGATCTGGCCGAGGCCGGCGTGACCTGGCATGACGATCTGTCCCAGGCCGATCAGGACGCCATCCGCGAAGCCGCGGCCCAGACCTGGCTGACCCTGTCGGAAGAAGGCGGCGATGCGGCGGTGGCCTATCGCGCCCGCATTCTGGAACTGATCGGCGAATAAGGCGGCGCTTACGACGCGAACGGGCGCGAATGACAGGGGGGCGCAATCATGGCGCGGTTCGCCGGCTGGGTTGATCTTGGCGTGGTCTGGGTGACCCGGGTACTGGCTGCGCTGGGCGCGGCCTGCGTGGCCGGCATGGCTGCGCTGGTCGTCCTGGCGGTGATCATGCGCTATGCCGTCGGCGCCCCCTTTGCCCTGACCGAAGAGATGGCGGGCCTGTTGATGGTCAGCGCGGTGTTCCTGGGTATGCCCTTTGTGCTGGCCACGCATGCCCATATCCGGGTGGGCCTGCTTTATGACAACACGACAGGCTGGTTGCGCCGAAGCCTGTGGCTGATGGGGCAACTGGTCTTTCTGGCCTTTGCGGCAATCTTTTTCCGCGATGCGCTGGCCGATTTGCGCTTTACCCAGATGCTGAACCTGCGCTCCGAAGTGGGGCGTATCCAGCTGGCCCCCTTCGTGGCGCTGATGGTGGCAGGGGTGGGGCTGGCCGGGCTGGTGGCGGCCTGGCAGATGCTGCGCCCGCCGCCCAGCGGCACGGTTCTGGCCGACACGCCAGAGCCGATCACGGGCGCCGACCGCGTTTCGGGCGCCGAACAGGGATCGCCCCGGTGATCTGGCTGGCGATGGGTGGCACGTTGGTCGGTGCCGTGCTGACCGGCGCCGTGCTGGGCTCGGCGCTGGGGCTGACCGGCTTTGTCATCCTGCACTTCTGGTCTGGCGGGGCAACCAGCCTGGGTGTGCAGGCGGTCTGGAACACGTTCAACAGCTTCACCCTGACCGCGATCCCGCTTTTCATCCTGCTGGGGGAACTGCTTGTTGCCTCGGGGCTGGCGCGCGGGGTCTACCGCGCGATGTCACCGGTCTTCGCGCGCCTGCCGGGCGGGCTGCTGCATACCAATATCGCCGTTTGCGGCCTGTTCGGCGCGGTCAGCGGCTCGTCCATGGCG
Source organism: Pararhodobacter sp. (assembly GCA_020832805.1). GTDB lineage: Bacteria > Pseudomonadota > Alphaproteobacteria > Rhodobacterales > Rhodobacteraceae > Pararhodobacter. The sequence continues at coordinate 12,436 of JAFIED010000128.1, read as the reverse complement.
GTGGCGGCTGCGGTGGGGTCTGTTGCCTATCCGGAGATGACGCGCCGGGGCTATGACAAGGCCGTGGTGGTGGGCAGTCTGGCCGGCGGGGGCACGCTGGGCCTGCTGATCCCGCCCAGCCTGAGCCTGCTGATCTATGGCGCCTTTACCGAAACCTCGATCGGGCGGCTGTTTCTGGCCGGCATCGTGCCGGGCCTGCTGGCGGCGCTGTTGTTCATGGCCTGGATCGCCTTCATGGCCTGGCGCAAACCGCATCTGGCGCCGGAACCGGCGCCTGAAATCGGCCTGGGCCGTGCGCTGCTGGGCCTGGTGCATATCTGGCCGCTGCTGGCGCTGATCGGCGCGGTATTGGGCAGCCTGTTTGCGGGTCTCGCCACGCCGACGGAATCGGCGGGCGTTGGCGTGGCTGCCGCCATTGTCATCGGGTACTGGCGGGGCGAGTTGACGCTGCGCGGCATCATGCAGGCGCTGATGAACACGCTGACCACCTTTTGCGTGATCGGCATGGTGTTCATGGGCGCGGTCGTGCTGGCGCAGTCGATCAGCGTGCTGGGCCTGCCGCAGGAACTGCTGCGCCAGATTACCGGCATGGGTATCACGCCGCTGGGTGTGTTGATGATCGTGGTGGTGATCTACCTGATTCTGGGCACGATTTTCGACGGGTTGTCGATGATGATCATGACCCTGCCCATTGTCTTTCCGCTGCTGGTGGGGCTGGGGCATGATCCGATCTGGCTGGGCGTGCTGATCACGCTGCTGATCGAGATCGGCATGCTGACCCCGCCGGTAGGGATGAACATCTTTGTGCTGACGGGCATGACAGGCGGTCAGGTGCGGCTGGGTCAGGCGGCCTGGGCCGCGCTGCCCTACTGGCTGGCGCTGCTGGCGCTGATCGTGCTGGTGGTGGCCTTTCCGGGCATTGTCCTGTGGCTGCCCGCGCTGATCATGCCATGAGAAACAGAGGTGCCGATGCCTGCCCATCTTGACCGTTCCCTTGCGCAGGGCCTGATGCAGCAGGCCGGGCTGGACGCGCTGATCCTGTTGTCACCCGAGGCGTTTCGCCACGCCACCGGCGCGCCCTCCGGCGTTGCCACGATGTGGCGGCAGGCCGGCGCGGTGGCCGTGCTGGTGCCCGCTGATGCCGGCCTGTCCGCAATGGCGGTGGCCAGCGACCTGTTCGCGCCTGCCTTTCGGCAGGCCAGCGATATCACCGACCTGCGCACCAGCCCTATCTGGGTTGAGGCCGGCGCGGCGCCGGATATGGACCCCGCGGGCGATGCCGTGGCCCAGATGCGCGCGCTGTGGCAGGCAGAGGCACGCGGCGCCGGTTTTGCCCGTCCCACCACCTTTGATGCCGGCGCCACATGGGCCCATCTGCGCGAGGCGCTGGCCGATCGCGGGTTGGCGCGGGCGCGGGTGGGGGTGGAAATGGCGGCATTATCGGCGCGCGACTGGCCGGGCATGCAGCAGGCGCTGGGTCCGGCGCGGCTGGTCGATGGCACCGACACCGCGCGCATGCTGCGGGCGATCAAGTCACCCGCCGAGATCGGCTATCTGCGGCAGGCTGCGGGGCTGGCGGAAATCGGCATCAAGGCGGTGCGCGATGCCGTTGCGCCCGGTGTGGCGCGCAGCGAACTGGCCGGGGTCTGGCAATCGGCAGTGACTGCGGCGGCCAGTGCCGACCTGACCGGGCATTGGGAATACATCTCGGTCGGGCCGGACCCCTGGGGCGGCGATGCCCGCGCCCGGCCCGGCGATCTGGTCAAGGTCGATGTCGGCTGTCTGGTGCAGGGCTATACATCCGATACCGGGCGCACCTTCGTACTGGGCACCCCGCCCAGGGCGGCGCAGCAGATCCATGCTGCGCTGATGGCCGGCTTTCAGGCTGGCATGGCCTGCCTGACCCCCGGCAGGCCGCTGCGCGATGTGCATCAGGCGGCCACCCGCGCCATCCGTGCGCAGGGGTTCGATCACTACGCGCGCGGGCATTTCGGCCACGGGCTGGGCACCGGACCGGGCAGCGAGGAATGGCCCTTCATTGCCGCCGATGCCGATACCCGCATCGCGGCAGGGATGGTGCTGGCCTTTGAATGCCCCTGGTACATCACTGGCCTGGGCGGGTTCATCATAGAGGACCAGATCGAGATCACCGAAGATGGCCCGGTCAGCATGAACACGCTGTCGCACGCGCTTGAAAGCCTGTGATCCGGCTGGCCTTCAGCGGGGCCGCGGGTCGCGCGGGCGGGTGTTTTCCAGCTCTGGCGGGATGGCGATAAAGCTGTCGTCATCGCCCGGCGGCAGCCGGAACGGGCCGTCCTGCCAGTCGGCGCGCTGCCAGTCATCGCGGGCCTGTGCGATCCGGTCCTTTGACGACGACACGAAGTTCCACCAGATATACCGCGGTCCGTTCAGCGTGGCGCCACCCAGCAGCATCAGCCGCGCCCCCTGCGCCCCCGCACGCGCCGATATCCGGTCGCCTGGGCGGAATACCATCATGCGCCCGGCCTCGAATACATCGCCGGCCAGTTCGATCGACCCTTCAGTGACATAGATGCCCCGGTCCTCGTGGTCATCGGGCAGGGGGAAGGCGGCGCCCGGCGCCAGCTGGACATCCAGATAAAAGGTGTCCGACAGCATGCTGACCGGGCTTTCCTGCCCATAGGCGCGGCCCATGATCAGCCGGGCCGTTGCGCCGCCATCCGTGATCACGGGCAAGTCGTTCTTGCCATGATGCTCGAACAGCGGTGGCATCTCTTCCTGGTCCTCGGGCAGGGCGATCCAGGTCTGCACGCCGAACAGCCGATGCCGACCGGTGCGCGCCTTGGCGCTTGTTCGCTCTGAATGGGTGATCCCGCGCCCGGCAACCATCCAGTTGACCGCGCCGGGGTGGATCATCTGATGCGTGCCCAGGCTGTCACGATGTTCGAACGCACCCTCGTACAGGTAGGTCACGGTGCCCAGGCCGATATGGGGATGCGGCCGGATGTCGATGCCCTGCCCGGTGATGAAATCCGCCGGCCCCACCTGATCGAAGAAAATGAACGGCCCCACCATCTGCCGCCTGGGCGAAGGCAGCGCACGGCGCACCTCGAACCCGCCGATATCGCGCGCGCGGGGAATGATCAGGGTCTCCGGCGCGGCGCCGTGACCATCCGGGCAATCGGGGTTCGGGGTCGGGTTCCAGCTCATCAGGTCGTCCTTTCGGGGCTGTGGTCAGCGGGTGGCGTGCGGCGGGGCCAGCAGCCGGGCCAGCGCGTCGATCTCGTCTTGCGTCAGGCCATGCCCGCCATCATGCAGAAAGGTCTGCACATCGGCACCCTGGTCATGAAACCAGCCGATCAGTGCCTCGGTCAAGGGCCAGGGGCAGATCGGGTCCTGCCGGCCCGCCGTGATCAGCACGTGCCGGCCAGACAGGCCGGGAACGGGCGCGGGGTGCCAGGGAATCAACGGGTGCAGCAGACCGATACGGTCGAACAGGTCAGGCCGCGCCATGGCCACCGACGCCAGGATATTGGCGCCGTTGGAATAGCCGAACCCATAAACCGGCCGGCCTGGCTGCGCCCGCCGGTGCGCGTCGATGAAACCCGCCATCCGTTCGGTGCGGGCGGCAAGATCGTCCATGTCATAGCGCCCTTCGGCGTGCCGGCGGAAGAAACGCGCCGCGCCATGCTCTGACACATCGCCGCGCGGGGCGACGATTGCCGCGCCCGGCACCAGCGCTTGCGCCAGATCGAACAACTGCCGTTCATTGCCGCCAGTGCCGTGAAAGGCCATGACCAGCGGTGTGCCCGGCTGGCCGGGGGCGGTGGCGGCGATGTAGTGATCGGTTGTCATGCTGCCTCTTGCGCTGTTGGGATGCCGTGTCAGATAGGCGGGCGCGGCAGGCGTGAACAGCGCCATTGGCGCGCGGTATCTGTGCGCAGATGCGGGGTAAGGCACTTGCACCCGGCGATGCGGGCGCCAGGGGGATGGTTTAAGGGGTGACGCGGGCGATCAGGACCAGCAAGCCATGACCTGTTCCCGGCAGGGTGCGGAGCCGCTACAGATCAGCCCAGCACGGCTGCCGGTCATCCGGCATGGGCCGCGCCAGATAGACGGCGCGGGCAATGGCCCGCGACAGGCACACGGCGGCGGCATGGCCCAGCTGATAGGTGTCTGCCACCGGATCGGTCAGCGCCTGTGCCCCCGTCGCCACGGCAAAGACCAGATCGCCATCCAGCGGCGTGTGCGCCGGCGAAAGGGCACGCGCCATGCCGTCCTGCGCGGCCGTCGCCATGCGCGTGGCCTGAGCCTGGGACAGGTTTGCATCGGTGGCGACGATGGCAATGGTTGTGGCCTCGCGCATGGCCTTGCCCGGCCGGGGTTCCAGCGTGGGGTCGAATTCGCCGGGCCAGCCCAGCCCGCCGAATTCACCCTGCATTTCCCACGGGGCTGCCCAGAAATGCCGGCTTTCGCCGATCATGGGTGAACCCAGCGCATTCACCGCCACCAGCGCCCCCACCGTGATGCCACTGGACAACACCACCGAGGCAGAGCCCAGCCCGCCCTTGATCCAGCCGGTCATCGCCCCGGTGCCGGCCCCCGCCGTGCCCAGCGCGAAATCCGGCCGTGCAGCGGCCAGGGCGGCGCGGCCCAGCGCCTTGTAGGGGTTATCCGCCCAGTCCTTGGCGCCGCCGTTGTTGAGGTCATACAGGATTGCGCCCGGCACGATGGGCACCAGCGCCCCCGATGCCGCAAAGCCGCGCCCTGCCGCGCGCAAGCCATCCGCCACGCCAGAGGCGGCATCAAGCCCAAAGGCCGAACCGCCGGAAAGCACCAGCGCATCGACCGCCTGCACCAGCCGATCCGGTGCCAGCAGGTCGGTTTCGCGCGTTCCGGGGGCACCACCCATGACGTTCACGCCGGCGACAAAGGGCGTATCGGCCAGCAGCACGGTGCAGCCGGTCTTGATGGCGTGATCCTCGGCATTGCCCACCCGCAGGCCGGGGACATCGGTGATCAGGTTGCGCGGTCCGGGGTGCATGGCCATCAGATGCAGCGCCCGCCGTCGACTTCCATTGCCACGCCGGTAACCATGCTGGCTTCGTCAGAACACAGGAACAGTGCGGCATTGCCCATGTCCTGCGGCGTCGAGAACCGCCCGATGGGGATGGTGGACAGGAATTTCGCCCGCATCTCGGGGGTGTCCTCGCCCAGAAAGCTTTTCAGCAGTGGGGTTTCGCCGGCCACGGGATTCAGCGCATTGACCCGCACGCCAAAGGGCGCCAGTTCCACCGCCATGGCGCGCGTCGCCGTGATCATCCACCCTTTCGAGGCGTTGTACCAACTCAGCCGGGGGCGCGGCGATACCCCGGCGGTCGAGGCGATGTTCAGGATCGCGCCTGCGCCCTGCGCCTTCATCCCCGGTACCAGATGGCGCGCGGTCAGATAGACGGACCTGGCGTTGACGGACAGCACGCGGTCGAAATCGGCCTCGCTGATGTCTTCCATCAGCGCGGGCATATGGGTGACGCCGGCATTGTTGACCAGGATATCCACCCGGCCCCAGGCACCCAGCGCGGCCTCGGCCATCGCCTTGACGCTGTCGCCCTGCGCCACATCCACCGCCTGTGCCAGCCCGCCGATCTCGGCGGCCACGGCGGCGGCGGCATCGGCGTTGATATCGGCCACCATCACCTGCGCCCCCTCGGCCGCAAAACGCCGCGCGATACCGGCGCCGAACCCCGAACCCGCGCCGGTGACAACGGCGGTCTTGCCCTCAAGTCTCATTGCTCGTTCCTTCTTCAGCCGTGATGTGCCGCAACGGTTTTCAGGACCGAAAAGCCGTACAGCGCCTCGAACCCCTTTTCGCGGCCGTGGCCGGATTTGCCGACCCCGCCAAAAGGCAGTTCCACCCCACCCCCGGCGCCGTAATTGTTCAGGAACACCTGCCCCGCGCGCAGCCGTTTCGCCAGCCGCATCTGCCGCGCGCCGTCGGATGACCAGACCGCCGCAACCAGCCCGAAATCGGTGCCATTGGCGATGGCAACGGCCTGTTCGTCGGTGTCAAAGGGAATGACGACCTGCACCGGGCCAAAGATTTCCTGCTGGGCCAGCACATGCTCGGGCGCGGCGCCGGCAAACAGCGTCGGCGCCACATAGTACCCGCCCGCCGGCGCCTGATCGACGATCCGGCCCGTTGCGGCCCTGTCCAGATCGGTGCCGCGGGCAATGAACCCCTCGACGATCTCTTTCTGCCGGGCCGAAATCAGCGGGCCGACATCCAGATCGGCATCGGCGGGGCCCACCTGCAGGGCGGTGTAGCGCTCGGCCATGCGGGTGACGACCTCGTCATACCGGCTGCGATGCACCAGAATGCGCGAGGCCGCCGAACAGGTCTGCCCGGCATTCTGGATGCCGGCATTGACCAGAAACGGCAGCGCCGCGTCCAGATCGGCATCCTGAAACACCAGTTGCGGCGACTTGCCGCCCAGTTCCAGCGTGACCGGCACCACGTTGCGCGCCGCCGCCGCCTGCACCAGCGCGCCCACATGCACCGAACCCGTGAACGACAGATGCTGCACGCCGGGATGCGCCGATAGCGCCGCACCGGCCTCTTCGCCCAAGCCCGGCACCACATTCAGCGCGCCCGCCGGCAACCCGGCCTGATCGGCCAGCCGGGCAAAGGCCAGCGCGGTCAGGCAGGCTTCCTCGGCGGGTTTGAGGACGCAGGCGTTGCCCATGGCCAGCGCCGCACCGACCGAGCGGCCGATGATCTGCATGGGATAGTTCCAGGGCACGATATGACCCGTCACGCCATGGGGTTCGCGCAGGGTATAGACGGTATAGCCGGGCAGATAGGGGATGGTCTCGCCCATGATCTTGTCGGCGGCACCGCCATAGAATTCCAGATAGCGGGCAAGAGCCAGCGCATCGGCTTTCGCCTGACGCAGGGGTTTGCCCACGTCCAGGGCCTCCAGCGCGGCCAGATCATCGGCGCGCTGGGCCACAAGCTGCCCCAGACGGGTCAGCAAGCGCCCACGCTCGGCAGCACTCAGGCGGCCCCAGTCGCCGGCCAGCGCAGCCTCGGCGGCGGTGACCGCCGCGTCGATCTCGGCAGCGCCGCCCCGGGCAATCTGGCCAAGGGTCTGTCCGGTCGACGGATTTTCCAGTGGCAGGGTGGCAGGGGCGGGCAGCCATGTGCCGCCGATGAAAAGCTCGGCCGGATCGAACCAGAGCGGGGCAGGGCGGGTCATGCGGTCAGGGTCCTTGTCATGTCATGTGGGTTCGGGGCTGAGGGACGGGGGCAGACGGGCCCGCCTAAGGTGCCAGGGCCGGGCTGGCCATCCAGTCGGCGGGAATCATCGGCGTGGCGGCGACCAGCTGGCGCGTATAGGGGTGGCTGGGGGCGTTGAATACGGTCTGCGTCGGCCCTTCCTCGACAATCTCGCCGGATTTCATGACCAGCACGCGGTCGGTGATGGCGCGAACGACGCCCAGGTCATGACTGATGAAGAGATAGGACAGCCCGAAGCGCTTTTGCAGATCGGCCAGCAGATCAAGGATCTGCGCGCGCACGCGTACATCCAGCGCCGATACCGCCTCGTCCAGCACGATCAGCCGTGGCCGGATGATCAGCGCGCGGGCAATGGCGATGCGCTGGCGTTGGCCGCCGGAAAATTCATGGATGTACTTGTCCATGTCGGCGGCTTGCAGCCCCACTGCCTGCAACGATTCCGCCACCCGCGCGCGCATCGATCCTGCATCGGTGGGCGCCAGATGAAAGGGCTCGGCGACCAGACGGGCAACCTTGTGGCGGGGGTTGAAGCTGCCGTAAGGGTCCTGAAAGACGACCTGCACGCAGGCCCGCAGCGCCGGCGGCATCTGCCGGCCGGCCTTGACGGGGTGCCCGTCCAGCACGATCTCGCCCGCCTGAACGGGTTCCAGCCCCAGAATGGCACGGGTCAGCGTGGACTTGCCACAGCCGGATTCGCCGACCAGGCCCAGGCTTTCGCCGCGCCGCAGTGTCAGGCTGACCCCGTTCACCGCGCGCAGCGTCGGGGCGGGACCGAACAGGCTGCGCCGCGGCAGGGCATAATCGCGCACCACCTTGCGCACCTCCAGCAGTGGCGCGTCTTCGGTCATCGCCTGGCGCGAAGGGACATGCGATGACGCCGCGAAAAGCTTGCGCGTATAGTCATGCGCCCGGGTACGGAAAAGCCGCTCGGTCGGTGCCTGTTCGACTATCCGGCCATGCTGCATCACCGCGACATGATCGGCCAGGCCCGATACCACCGCCAGATCATGCGTGATCAGCAGCAGCGACATGCCCTCGTCATCGACCAGACCCTTGAGCAGGTCCAGGATCTGCGCCTGGGTGGTCACATCCAGCGCGGTGGTGGGCTCGTCGGCGATCAGCAGGCGCGGGCGCAGCGCAATGGCCATGGCAATGCACACCCGCTGGCGCTGACCCCCGGACAGTTCGTGCGGATAGCGGTCAAGCGGAAAGCGCGCGGCGTCCAGCCCCACCCGGTCAAGCTTTTCGCGCGCCAGCCGCAGCGCTGCGCCCCGGCTGGCGGCGCCATGCACCACCAGCGTCTCGGCGACCTGATCGCCGATGGTCTGCACCGGGTTCAGGGCGGTCATGGGTTCCTGAAAGATCATGCCGATCCGGTTGCCGCGCACCGCGCACATGGCCTGTTCATTCAGGGCGAACAGGTCCTGCCCATCCATCATGGCGCGGCCGCTGCGCCGGGCGCCTTCGGGCAGCAGTTTCATCAGCGCCAGCGAGGTCATCGACTTGCCGGAACCGGATTCGCCCACCAGGCCAAATACCTTGCCCGGTTCCAGCGCAAAGCTGACATCGCGCAGGATCGGAGAGCCGTGGATATCGAGCGACAGATTTTCTATGGCGATCAGACTCATCGCGTGCGCCTCAGTCTTGGGTCCAGCACATCGCGCAGCCCGTCGCCCATCAGGTTCAGACCCAGCACCGTCAGCACGATGGCCAGCCCGGGGATCACGGCCATATGCGGCGCAAAGGAAATCATGGTCTGTGCCTCGGCCAGCATGCGGCCCCAGCTGGGTATGGGCGGCTGGGCGCCAAGGCCGACATAGGACAGTGCCGCCTCGGCCAGAATGCCCAGGCTGAACTGGATGGTGCCCTGCACGATCAGCAGGTTGGCGATATTGGGCAATATGTGTTCGACCGAGATGCGCGCCGGCCCCTTGCCCGCCACCTCGGCCGCGCGGATGTAATCCAGCGTCCACAGGCTCAGCGCGCCGCCGCGGGTGACACGGGCAAAGACCGGCGTGTTGAAGATGCCGATGGCGATGATCGCATTCACCGCCGAGGGGCCGAAGACGGCGGTGATCAGGATGGCGATGACCAGCGCGGGAAAGGCAAAGATCAGATCATTGCCGCGCATGATGATCTCGTCGATCAGGCCGCCGCGGTTGGCCGCGGCCAGCAGGCCCAGGGGCACGCCCAGTGCCATGCCCATGCCCACGGCGATCACGGCCACGGCGATCGACGTGCGCGCGCCCACCATGATCATCGACAGGATGTCGCGCCCGAAATGGTCGGTGCCGAACCAGTGCGCGGCCCCGGGGGCCTGCAGGCGGGCGCCGATGTTCATGCCGTCCACCGGATGCGGTGTCCAGACAAACGAGACCAGCGCAGCCAGCGCGAACACGGCGGTCAGCGCTGCACCGGCCAGCAGCGTAAACGGCAGGCGATTCATGGGTGTTCCCTCATGCCCGCCGCCTTAGCCGGGGGTCGGCGGCGGCATAGGCCAGATCGACAAGAAAGGTGACCAGGATCACGGCAAAGACCAGCAGCATCACCACCGATTCAACCACGATCAGATCGCGCTGGGTGATGGCCTGGAAGATCAACCGCCCCAGACCCGGCAGGAAGAACACGTTTTCAATGATGATGGCCCCAGCCAGCAGGAAGCTGAACTGCAGCCCGATGATGGTCAGCACCGGAATCAGCGCGTTGCGCAGCGCATGCCGCACCACGGCCTGACGTTCGGAAAGGCCCTTGGCACGGGCGGTGCGAATGTAATCCTGCCCCAGGGTTTCGATCACGGCAGAACGCATCACCCGCGCCAGGATCGATGCCTGCGGCAGGGCCAGCGCCACCGCCGGCAGGGTCAGCGCCTTGATGTTCACCCAGAACCCCCGGTCCCAGCCCGGAAAGCCACCGGCCGAGAACCATTGCAGCGTGATCGAGAAAAGCAGCACCAGCAGCATGGCGAACCAGAAGTTCGGCACCGCGATGCCCAGCTGTGTGCCGCCCATGATGCCAGCATCCAGCGCCGAGCCCCGCCGGGCGGCAGCGATCAGCCCCACGGGAAAGGCGATCAGCGTGGATAGCAGCAAGGCATAGACAGTCAGCGGCAGTGACACGCCCAGCCGTGCCATGATCAGGTCGCTGACAGGCACGCGGTAGGTATAGGAGGTGCCGAAATCGCCGGTCAGCATGCCGCCCACCCAGGACAGGTATCGCGCCAGTACCGGCTGGTCCAGACCCAGTTCGCGCTGCAGCGCGGCCACGGTCTCTGGCCGGGCGCTCATGCCCAGCATATAGGCCGCCGGATCGCCCGGAATGACCTCGATCACGAAGAAGATCACCAGACTGGCAACGATCAGGCTGATCGACAGCGACAGCAGGCGTTGAAGGGCAAAGCGCAGCATGCAGGCAGGGTCATGTCCATTCAGGTCGGGCTTGGCCGCCTGGTTTCAAAAGGCAGTGCATCCGGGCGCGGCGCGCCCGCCCGGAGCTGTTGGCGAAAGGGGCCGAAGCGCCCCGCAGGTCACTGCGTCCAGCGCACGCCGGTCAGGTCGTTGGCCGGTACCGGGGCGTTTTCCCACAGGCCTTCGATATCGGCGTTGGCAACGCCGGTCTTGGCAAGCTGGAAGATGAAGCCCACCACGAAATCCTCGGCGATATGGCGCTGTGCCTGATGCAACAGCGCGGTGCGTGCTTCGGGGTCGGTGGTCAGGTCAAGTTCGGCGATCAGGGCCTGGAACTCGGCGCTGTCATAGCGGAAGTAGTAATCAGGCCGGGCGTAGATATCGATATCCATCGGCTCGGTGTGGCTGATGATGGTCAGATCGAAATCGTTGCCACGGAAAACCTGTTCCAGCCATTGCGCCCATTCCAGGTTGCTGATCTGTGTCTCGATTCCCACGGCACGCAGTTGTGCCGCCACGATCTCGCCGCCACGGCGGGCATAGGTGGGGGGCGGCAGGGCCAGACGCAGGCTCAGCCCCTCTTGCCCGGCCTCGGCCAGCAGTTCGCGGGCGCGCTCGGGGTCATGCGGTGACAGGTCTGTCAGGTCCAGATAGTCGGGGTTGTGCGGGGCGAAATGGGTGCCGATGGGCGTGCCATAGCCGAACATGGCACCATCGATGATGTCCTGCCGGTTCAGCGCATGGGCAATCGCCTGGCGCACGCGAATGTCGGCCAGCGCCTCGTTCGTGTGGTTCATCGACAGGATCGTCTCGCCTTCGGTCGATCCGACGATCACGTTGAAGCGCGGGTCGGCCTCGAACTGGGCCAGGGTTTCGGGCGCGGGAAAATTGGGAAAGGCATCGACATCGCCGGCCATCATCGCCGCAAAGGCTGCCGACGGGTCAGAGATGAAGCGGAAGGTGGCGCGTTCCAGCGCCGGGGCCTCGCCCCAGTAATCGGGGTTGCGCTCCAGCTCGACCCGGTCGCCCTGCACCCAGCGCACAAAGCGGAAGGCGCCGGTGCCCACGGGGTTGGTGGCGTTGGTCTCCACGCTGGCGGGCGATAGCATCACCGCGTCGCCCCAGGCCATGTTGAACAGAAAGGCGCCCTGCGGCTGCGACAGCGTGACCTGCACCGTCAGCGGGTCCAGCGCCTCGACCGTGTCGATGGCTGCGAACAGTTGCTTTTGCGCGTTCGTGCTGTCTTCGGCGCGGGCGCGGTCAAGGGTGAAGACGACATCATCGGCGGTAAAGGGCGCGCCATCGTGAAAGGTGACACCCTCGCGCAGGTGGAAGTACCACACCTGCTGGTCGTCCTCATCAATCTCCCAGGACTCGGCCAGGCCCGGCGTGAGGCCACTGATATCGTCGGCGGAGGACATGTCCCAGTTGATCAGCGCATCGTAGATCGTGTAACCCACGAAGCGATAGCCTTCGAATCCGCTGTCCGGCTGGCCGGTGGTCAACGGAATGTCCGACGCCGTCATGGCGATGCGTAGGGTTTGCTCAGCCTGGACGGCTGGCGACGATGCCAGAACGGCTAGGCCAATGCTCAGAGCAGCGGGAGCCGCCCAGCGCCAGGTTTGCGCACTCTTGTTGTATACCATTCTTGCACTCTCCCCTCGTGGGTTTTCCAGCCAGGCAACGCGGTATTGCCTGTACTGCTAGGAGAGTCAATGCAAAAGTGAGGCCAGTATTGCGTTAACGACCGCCATTG
>JAFIED010000126.1 GCA_020832805.1 Pararhodobacter sp. | reverse complement strand
TCATGTACACGCCGCTGTCCAGCGCCGCGTTCTCGCCCGGGATCAATGCCGATGTCTGGCTGCTGGGCGTGCCTTTCGTGGAAATCTCGGCGCTGGCCGCTGCGGGCGAAATCACCGTGACAATCCTGCGCCAGCGCGCGCCGGGCATGAAACTGACCGAAATGCCGCTGTTCGCCTGGTATATCCTGGGCACCAGCGTGATGATGCTGGTGGGGTTTCCGCCGTTGATCCTCGCCTCGGTGCTGCTGGAGATCGAGCGCGCCTTTGACTGGCCCTTCTTTGACGTGGCGCGCGGCGGCGACCCGTTATTGTGGCAACACCTGTTCTGGCTGTTCGGCCACCCCGAGGTCTATATCATCTTCCTGCCTGCCGCCGGCGTGCTGTCTACCGTGATTCCGGTGCTGTGCCGCACGCAAATCCTGGGCTATGGCGCCATCGTCGCCTCGATCCTGGCGCTGGTTTTGCTGTCGTTCGGGCTGTGGGTGCATCACATGTTTGCCGTGGGCATCCCGCATATGGCGCTGGCCTTCTTTTCTGCCGCATCGCTGGCAGTGGCGGTGCCCACGGTCGTGCAGGTCTTTGCCTGGATCGGCACCATGTGGAAGGGGCAACCCGAGCTTGAACTGCCGATGTATCACATTCTGGGGTTTTTCCTGACATTCGTGATGGGCGGGCTGACCGGCGTGATGCTGGCCGTGGTGCCATTCAACTGGCAGGCACATGACACCGCCTTTGTCACCGCCCATCTGCATTATGTGCTGATCGGCGGATTCGTGTTTCCCATGATGGCCGGCGCCGTCTGGTGGATGCCGCAAATCACCGGGCGCGCGCGCATCCGCGGCCTTGGCGAGGCGGCATTCTGGGTCATCCTGATCGGCTTTCACGGCACCTTCTTCCTGATGCATCTGACCGGGCTGCTGGGCATGCCCCGGCGCATTGACGTCTATCCGGACAACCCTGAATGGATATGGCTGAACCTGACCTCGTCGATCTTCGGCTTTGTCATGACCATCGGCTTTGCCCTGTTCGTGCTGGACCTGTTCCTGCAAGCCACACTTGGCCCGCGCATCAGGCGCGACCCGTGGCGCGCGCCCACGCTTGACTGGGCCATGCCGCTGCCGGCGCCGCCCTACACCTTTGCCGCCATTCCGGGGCCGCGGCATCTGGGCCAGGCGGCACGCGACGCGATTTTGCCGCTGGCGCGTGGCAAAGGGCTGCTGCCCGGCGCACCACGCGAACGGCGCGAGTTGCTGGTCACCAGCGCCGGCACCGCACGGCCGGATCATGTGGCCATCCTGCCCGGCAATACCGCCCTGCCCCTGGCGCTTTCAGCCGCGATTGGCGGGTTCGTGCTGCTGATGCTGGCAGGGGCTTACGCGGCGACACCACTGCCGCTGTTGCTGGTGGCGGCGCTGATCTGGCGCTGGGGCCGGGGCATGGTGCGCCCGGTCGATGCGCTGCCGGTAACGGTGGCGCCGGACCTGGCGCTGCCGGTGCAGGGCCTGCGCCGCCGCACCCTGGGCTGGAGCGGCAGCCTGTGCCTGCTGATCGCCAATGGCACGCTGTTTGCCTCGCTGGTGTTTGGCATCGGTTTTCTGGCGGTTGTAGCGCCGGGCTGGCCGGGGCCAGCCAGCCAGCCAGGCAGCGCGGTAGTGCCATGGGTCGCCCTGGCTGCACTGGGGCCCATGCTGGCGGTGCTGGCGGTGCGCCGGGCCGAAACACGGCAACGCCAAGGCAGAACGGCCGGATCATCCGCCCTGGCAGGGTTTGCGGGCAATGCGGCGGCCCTGATGGCGCTGGCGGTGATCGCACTGGCGCATATGGATGACCCCACCCGGCACGCCCGTGTTGCCCTGCATGGGGTCCTGATCGGATATGTGACACTGCACACACTGATCGGTGCAGCGATGGCCGGCTTTGCGCTGGATCAGGCAAGGCGTGGCGAAATCGATGCCCGCCATGCCGGGATCCTGCCCACCTGGCGCCTGTGGCAGGGCTACACCGCCGCCACCACGCTGATCGCCGCCGCGCTGGCGGTTGGGCTTGGCCTTCAGGGAATGGGCGAATGAGGTGGCTGGCACTTTCACTGGCCGGTCCCGGCATCTGGGCCGCCGGCTTTTCAGCTGTCTATGCCCTGCATGGCACCGGCTGCGCGCGCGATTGGCCCGAGGTCACCCTCGCCGGCGGGATTGATCTGCATCACGCCATGCTGATCAGTGGCTGGCTGGTCACGCTGGGGGCGGGTGCCATGCTGATGCTGGGCTTGCCCCGCGCCGGCGCAGGGGCCTTGCTGGCCAGACAATTGCCGCGCACCGGCGGGTGGATCGGCTTGGGCGCCACAGCCACGACCTTGCTGCCCGTCCTGCTGGCAACAAGCTGCTGAGAAACCGATGCGCCGGGCCGCATGCCACCATCTGCCGGCTGCGACGGCTACCACCGGAAAAGCCCCGCCGCAAAGCGACGGGGCCAATCGATGAACCAGGTTGCCCTGGCCGTGGTACAGTCTGGATTACCCTTCGTATTCGGGCAGGCTTTCCAGCTGTTCGCGCGTCATGGCAACGTGAATGCGCACACTGTCATCCTGTTCGTTCCACAGGATCTCGGCCCCATCGACCGGCAGGGCAACCGTGTGCGATCCGAGGCCGAGAAAGCCACCCACGTCAACGATCACCTCGCGCACCCCGGCATCAGGGTCAAGAATGGCATCGCTTACGTTACCGATGTGGTCGCCGGCGGCGTCATAGACATCAGCATCGGTCAGTTGCTCGGCCGTGGGAACGGTCGGATCGACCGCTACATAGCCCTCGGGGATCGCCGCGGGGGCACCCGGCGCGCCGATCTGGCCGTCTTCGGTCGCCGCGCCTGGCTCGGCACCCATGGCGGCGTCGCCCTGTGCGCCGGGCTCCATGACCGGCTCTTGGTCCATGGTGGCCTGCTGATCGCCCATGCCGGCCGCTTCGCCGGCCTCATGGGTGGCCGCGCCATGCTGTGCCGAGCGATACTCGAAACCGGCGTGCAGCATTTCTTCCGACCATTCCGGCAGCGCCTCCAGCTGCTCACGTGTCAGGCTCGCCACCACAAAGAAATCGTTCAGATCCTCAGCGGTGGAATCGTCAGCCACGAAATACAACTCGTCGATATCAACCATCACGGTCCGGGCGAACATGCCCAGGAAACCGCCGACATCGATCAGGATGCCGCGCACTGCACCGTCCTGGCTCATCACCACATCGCTGATCGAGCCCACGCTTTCCCAGTTGTCGCGCTCGGCCATGAACACGTCGGAACTGGTCCAGCGCTGCGAACGCGGCTGACCGTCAACAGCGGCGTCGCCTTGCGGCTGGCCGGCGGCGCGGGCCGCATCGCTGTCAAGGGTGTACAGCGTCATGCCGGTAAAGTCGGTTGCCAGGAAGGCCGGCACCATCATCTGGCCGGCGGCGGCACCGTTCTGTTCCGCGCCATAGCCGGTTTGGGCGGCAGCACCAAAGGTCGTTGCCGCGACGATTGCGGTGGTCATCATCAGCTTTTTCATCAGAAGCTCCTATTACATTCTGGTCTGTTGCCTCGGCTGTCCGAGGCTCGCCATAACAACGCGCGCGCCGTGTGCCGGTTCCGGTATGGCGCAAAAGAAATCAGAAATTATTTATTTTTATCAGAAACTTAAAAACCGCCCCCGACGCATCGGGGACGGCGCCGCCAAGGGCGGCTGCCACAAGGGCTAGTGTGTATTCAGGTGCCTAGCGGCGGCGGTTTCGCAATTGAACGGCGACAGATACGCCAAACAGGAAAGCCTCTGCGGCGGGCGACAACCTGCCGGTCGGCTCCCATGGCGTGGCCGCGGCGGCGAACTTGCGAAGCGGCTGCGGCGCTTTTGGCCTTGGCGGGGCCGGCGGGGCCAAAGCCACCACGATCAGACCCGCCCCGACCAGCAGTGCCGCCAAGGCAAGACTGGCCAGCACCGGACCCATTGCCAAAGCTGCCGCGCTCCACTATGCTGCCAGCAGGAACCCGACGCCGATTGCCATGGACACCGCGCCGGCGGTCAGAACGCCGGCGCGGCGCGCGTTGCCGATGGCATAATGGCGTAGTGCTGCGGGCGCGGGCAACATGTCAGCGCCGCGTCAACAGCATGCCCGCCAGAAGGCCAAGGCCTGCGGCCATGCCCAGTGCTACGGCAGGCTTTTCCGCAGTGAAGCGCTCTGCCTCTGAATAGGCATCAACCACCGTGTCTGCTGCCCGTTCGTAGCCGGCATTCGCCGTCGAGGCGATTTGACGCGCCGCGCCGTCGACCCGCTCGGCACTCATTCTGGCGACACTTCTGGTCAGGTCTTCCAACTGCGCCTTGAGCGCCGAAAAGTCGTCGGCCAGGTCGTTGGTGGCGTCGCGCGCGTGCTTGACCGCCTTGTCAGAAATGTCTTCCACTTTCTTGCGTGCATTGTCTGCAGCTTGGCTTGCCATGATCATTCTCCTTTAGTGCGAAACGGCACGACGCGGCACCCCGGCCGAACGGCCGGGGCTGTAGCGTTCAGGCCATGAAACGGTCTGTCAGGTCAGCCCTTGCTGCCCCAGTCGTCGACCTGCTTTTCGGCCTCTTCCTTTGCGATCCCGTATTTTTCCTGGATTTTCCCGACCAGCTTTTCACGGCTGCCGTCGATCTGGGTCAGTTCATCGTCGGTCAACTTGCCCCAACGCTCTTTGGCGCTGCCGGTCATCTGCTTCCACTTGCCTTTAACCTGGTCCCAATTCATCACAAAACTCCTTTTGATACCGGCGCGGGACGGAATGCCCTTCTTGCCGGCTGACACGTGAATAACGCTGTCACCCGTCAGAGGTTCCCGCTTCGCAAGCACCGACAAGGAATTTTCCGAACCGGAAACGGCGGCTGAGGATGGCCGTGTATCGCGCAACGCAGCCGGCCCGCACGGGGCATGGCGCGCGTGCGCTGTTTCTGCCTGATGTGGCGCGGGGGTCAGGCCGGCGGGGCCGGTTCCACCAGCACGGCACCGGCCGGGGCGGGAAAACGCAACAACAGTTCCCACACGGGTCCACGCTGCGCATCATGTGCGGGTGCCAGGTGCAGGGTTCCGTTGAGCTGCAGCGCAAAGGCCTCGATCAGATCCCGGCCAAGCCCACTGGCCGCAGTACTGCGCTTCATGCGCCCATCGCCTGACGGGTCATGGTCGCCATCGCCACCGGCAGTATCAACATGGCGTGCCGCCGCATCAGACGGCAAAGGGTTGAGCATCCGCAACACAACCGCCCCCGACGTGTCTTCCCCGGTGGGCGGCTCAAGATACAGTTCGACATCGATCCAGCCGTGACCCGGCTGCGCGGCGGCACCCGCGCCCATATACTTCAGCGCGTTGGTCAGCCCCTCGTTCAGTACAAAGGTCAGAGGCACCATATGATCGGCATCCAGCGTCAACGGCTGTAGTTTCAGATTCAGCGTCGGGGTCTTGTTTGGTGCAGTGCCCAGGCGCCCGATCCGGCCCGTGATTTCCTCGATGACGCGGTCAGCCCGCACATGCGCCAGGTGTTCCTCGCCGTAAAGCGCCCGGTGCACCGTAGCCAGCCCCAGCACGCGTTCCTGCACACCATGCAGAACGCGCCGCGCCTCGGCATCATCGATCTGGCGCAGCTGCAGATTGATGATCGAGGCGATCAGTTGCAGGTTGTTCTTGACGCGGTGGTGCAACTCTTTCAGCAGCACTGTCTTTTCAACCAGCGCCTTTTCCCGTTCCAACTCGTCGCGGGTGATCAGGCGTGACATGTTGCGGAACGTGCTTTGCAGATCGCGGATCTCGGACGGCACATGACCGGCAAGCTCTGCCCAGGGCTCGCGCTGACCCAGGGCGAAGCGGCGCACCTGGCGGTTCAGGCTTCTCAGATGCCTGAGCACCAGATAGTGCACCGAAAACAGGACGACAGCCAAGCTGGAGAGCCACATCACGGCCGGAAAGACCAGGGGCAGCGCGCTGGTTTGCAGCACTGACAACTGGTCGGCATTCTCCTCCCACATGGCCAGGCCGTAAAGCTGGCGCGGGATCAACTCGGCAACGGCATAGACGGCGGGCCGGCCCGCACGCGTGCGATCATGATACACATTGCTGCCCGCCTGCCCGGTCATGCGCCGCAAAGCCTGAGATCCCGGCAACTGCGCCATCTGGTCGCCTTCGGGATCAAGGCTGAGCACCTCTCCCTCGCGGTTAAGCAAGACTGAAACGGCGGGCGCATCCGCGAGTCTTCGCTGCCCCAGCAGTTCCATTGACCGCCTTGTGATCGAAACCGACAGAAACCCCGCCAGGGACCCATCTTCAAAGACCGGCCGGGTGACAATGACCACAGGAACGCCCGTAGACCGGCCAGAGGGGCTGGCGCTGATCATTGTCATGGGGACGTCGCGCAGACCCTGGAACATCGGGCTTTCGCCAAAGTTCAGCACTTCACCGCCCGAGATGCATTGTGACACGCCATCCACGCCGATGAACGCAATCAGGCTGTAGATATTGGATCGTTCCACATAGTCACGCAAAAGGGTGTTGCAGGCTTGCGGGTCATCCAGCCGTTCCAGAACCAGAGACCGGATGGCATCGGCCGATGCCAGCGCGCTTTCGACCAGCGCACGCTCGCCCGCCAGCGAATCTGCGGTCTGGGCAATCAGGCTGCGCTCGCCCGTGCGCTGTGCCGCTCTGGTCAACTCAAGCGTGGCACTGAACGAGATCGCGCCCAATGGCAAAAGCGCCACCGACAGCAGGATCAGTAGCCTGATCGACAGCCTGTCGGTGGCGCCTTTCAAGGCACCGGGCCGTAACGTGCGCATATGGCCTTATCCCGCCTTTTGCCCCTGCATCGACATCACGGCCATGGTGGCGGCCTCTGTCAGATCCATGCCTTCGCCCCGATCAAGACCCAGCAAATCGGCCAGCGCACGCCGCCCGCGCGCGGCGCGGCTTTTGATGGTGCCGGCTGCGCAGCCGCAGGTATCGGCAGCTTCTTCTACCGAGAAGCCCATGGCACCGACCAGCAACAGTGCCTCGCGCTGTTCGATCGGCAGTTTGACAAAAGCCGCCGCCAGATCGGAAAGCGCCAGCCTGCCATCATGATCAGGTTTCGTGGCCAACTGGCCGGCCATGATGCCATCAGGGTCGGCGACCTCGCGTTTGCGCTTGCGGCGCAGGGAATGCAGGCTGTTGCGCAGAATCGTGAACAGCCAGGCGCGCAGATTGGTGCCGGGCGTGAACAGATGGAACTTGGTCCAGGCCTTCAGCAGCGTTTCCTGTACCAGATCATCGGCCAGTGACGCATCACGCGAAATGCTGAGTGCAAAGGCGCGCAGTGCCGGCAAGTGCTCGATGATCGCTTCACGCGGATCGGTCGAAACGCTATCGGCTGGCGAACCGGCAACGTTATTGACGCTTGAATCCGTTGATTGCGCGGCATCGGTTGCGCGGCGATCCGACTCTGCCGGCAAGGCCGACAGCGAAGAGTCCGCAGGGAACACATCGTCCTCTGCGGCGCGAAAGCCCGATGTGTCGGTCATTTCGGCTCTCCCTCGCTGCGCAGGCGCGCTACAAGGTCTTTCAACTTGTCCGGCAAATCCGCCTGAAGCTGCTGCTCGTAAAGCAAGCGCAGGTTCTCGTTGATCTGCTGTTCGACAGCGGGCGATAACTTGTGCTTCCCGCTGCGGTTACTGTCGGTTTGTTTCATATGCAACTTGCTGGCCTTCGTCACTGTTTCTATCATGCGCCGACGGTAATGCTTTTTCAACAAGGCTTCGGCGACCGAATTGTTGGGAACCAAACGCGCGATGACACGTTTGGTTCCAGAGACACCGGAGAAAAAACACAATGACTGATCTTGAGCGTTCCACGCAGGGCAACCCGGCGCCGCGGCAATCCAGTGTGCCGGACAGCACAGCCATGCGCATCGCCGCCGACCTGCCCTATCTGCGCCGGTATGCGCGCGCCCTGACAGGCAGCCAGGAAACCGGCGACCGCTACGCCGCCGCAACACTGGAGGCCATGGTCAACGACCGATCGTTGCTTGCCCGGGATGACGATCTGAAGATCGCACTTTTTGCGGCCTTTCATGCGGTCTGGCAAAGTTCTGGCGCCCCCATCGCGCAAGATGGCATCTCCGACGATCCCGGCATCGGGCTTGAGGCGCGCGCGCAGGCACATCTTGCCCGCCTGACACCAAATACCCGCGAAGCGCTGCTGCTGCGCACGATCGAAGAGTTCGCGCATGATGAGATAGGCCGCATCATGCAGATCGACGCATCCGAGGCGCAGGATCTGATCGCCATCGCCTACCGCGAAATGGAGGCCAGCATCCGCGGCAAGGTGATGGTCATCGAGGACGAGCCGTTGATCGCGCTGGACATCCGCAATATTGTCAACGACATGGGCCATGATGTGACGGGGATTGCCCGCACGCGGGATCAGGCGATAAAACTGGGTCTGGAAAAACGCCCTGATCTGATCCTGGCCGATATCCAGTTGGCCGATAATTCGTCCGGTATCGATGCCGTGCGGCACCTGATGGGTGAGTTGGGTGACGTGCCCGTGATCTTCATCACCGCCTTCCCCGACCGGTTGCTGACCGGCGAGCGGCCAGAGCCGGCCTTCCTGATTACCAAGCCGTTTTCGCCCGAACAGGTACGCTCGGCGGTGTCGCAGGCTATGTTCTTTGCCTCGACCGAAACACTTATGAGCTAGGAAACAGGCTGCCGAATGAAAAGGCCCCGGCCGTTGCCGGGGCCTTTTTCCATGCTGGCCGGTTCAGGGTCGTTCACCCGGATCGGCCCGCGAGACATCGCGGGCCAACGGCGTTTTCCTACTGCTCCGCAGGGGCCTGATCAGGCTCGATCACTTGCGGCGCGCCATCGGGCGTCGTCAGCGGCGTTGCCGGCGTTCCTTCGGCTGGCTGCCCCACTTCGGGGTCTACTTGGCCCGCAGCGGGCTGTTGCTCTGGTGTGTCGGTATCGGCCGAATAGCCCAGATAGGCAAAGAACAAGACCGCAACGAGTACCAGAACGGCGGCGATACCCAGAAGAGGGCCCCAATGACGCCGCTTCTGCTTTTGCAGATTGGTGTCGGGTGCTGACATGACATTTCCTTTCGCTTCTGGCGCTACTGGCTGCGACATGCGTCGTCATGCCGATGCCAGTCGCGTGCCTGCAGGGCGCATCAGAACGCCCCGACAACAGAACCAACGCATGAATGCACGGCGCGGTTCCGGCTCTCGTGCCAGGAACCCATGCGCTGCGGAAGGCGTTCACTGACCAAATACCGAAACATCGTGAAAGGAGACCCCCCATGCTGGGTTGGGCACTGACCTTCCTTATCGTTGCGCTGATTGCAGCGGCGCTTGGTTTTACCGGCATCGCCGGTACGGCATCGTCGATCGCGCAGATACTGTTCGTGATCTTCCTGATCCTGTTCGTCGTGGCCATGGTGGCCCGCGCGATCAGGGGACAGCCCCCGATGTAGCCGCCTCCCACCGGGCAGCGCGATACGGCGCTGCCCGGTCGTTCAAAACCTCTGACCCACCCAGAAGATGCAGGACAAACCCATGACCGATCTCAAACAAGGCCAGGCAGCCCGGCTTGATGCCGACTGGCCCGCAGCCGAAACCAAGGCGCTGGAAGAGCTGAACACACGCCTTGCAGACACGATCCACGGCCTTGATACAGTGCTGGAAAAGGCAGAACCCGACTTCCGGCCCATCGCCGCTGCCTTTCGACAGTTGCATATCCGCCAAAGTGCCGCCGTCGCAGGCATGTTGCAGACCCTGGGCCATGACGCGTCGCAAGACGCGGGCAACGCCGGATCGATTTTCGGCACAGTCAACAGTGCCGTGGTAACCGTGCGTTCCTGGTTCGACGAGATTTCGTCAAACATCATGGACGCGCTGGTAGAGGGCGAAAAACATGTGCTTGAAGCCTATGTCGAAGCCATCGCCGCCAGCACCGACCCCGAGCAGCGCCGCCAGCTCGGCGATGATCGTCAGGCACTGATCGACCTGCTGGACCGCCACGCACCGCCGAAAGGGTGACCCGGTCGTCAGCCCCGCCCTGTCACCCGGTAGGCGCAAGGTCCGGCGGGGCGGCGATACAGCTTTCGCCCGGCAGATGAACGCGCCAGCAACTGCCACCTTGCGGCGTATCACAATGCTGCATGTGACCATCAAGCTGGCTTACCAGGGCTTCGCACAGCGCCAGCCCGGACGAGCGCTGAACCGTGGCCGGATCAAAGCCCGGCCCGTTGTCTGCGATTTCCAGTATCATGGTATCGCTGGCGGGATCATGGCGTAACGCGACCGACAGCAGGGCGTCTGCATCCTGACGGCCGTATTTCATGGCGTTCGTCGCCAGTTCATTAACGATCAGCGCCAGATTATGGGCGGCATCGGCTTGGATGATGACATCATCCAGTTGCGCATCGATCCGGCCGTGCGGCATGAGCGAATGCGTCAGGCCGCGCAGGATTCTTTCGATGAATGGTCTTGCATCAAGCGTGTTCAGGCTGCGCGCTTCGTAGATCGCTTCCTGCGTGCGGCCCATCGCCTGAATACGTCGCATCGCACCGTCAATCACAACGCCCACCTCGGGGCTGTCCTGATCACGGGCCGACAAGCGCAGCAAGGCCCCGATCAGGTGGATGTTGTTCTTCAGCCTGTGCTGCAACTCTCTGTACAGCAGACGGTTTTGCTCCAGCGCCGCATGCAGTTCCGCTTTTTCCACCATCCTCTCACGCAACAGCGATTCGGCCTGACGCAGGTCTTCACGCAGTTTCGAAAAGCGTGCGCCGCTGGCGCCGGCAAACAGCAACACGATCAGTGGATCGGCCACAGGGTCACGCGTTATCCGGGCCAACCTGACCTGCCTGCGCGTGCCCCCGTGCGCCTGCCCCGGCCCGCTCTGTGGCCCTTGCTCTGGCCCGTGCTCTGGCCCGTGCAGGGTCAGCGCGCTCATCATCGGGGCGGTCGATCTGGCGGCGGCGTCGATGATCCCGCGCAGCCTTTCCGGCGTGTCGTCCAGCAATGCGGCCAGGGGGCGGCCGATCAGACCATCGCCCAGCAGACGCCGCGCCTGGGTATTGGTCTGTACGATGGTGCCATCGCGGTTCAACAGCAACGCGGGGTCGCTCAGGAAATCAAGAGATATCTGTGCGTGAACCGTTTTCCCGGTCATTGGCGATGCATCGCTCACAAGTCCGCGCGAAAGAAATCGCGCGCGCCCTCTGGCGTATCGCCTGTGGGCTGCACGTCTACCACCACCCGGCATCCCGGCGCCCCTGTGGCGATAGCCTCGGTGATCGCAACGCGGGCGTGGCCGCTGTTCTCGCCTGCTATCAGGCCAAAGACGTTCATGGTCATCATGCACAGCGATGGGCGGTCGAGGACCTTTTCGCCAAAGGGGCACGCAGAATTGACCAGCACGATCCGCCCACCGTTGACCGACTCGATTCGGAACCCGCCCTTGATACGTCGCTTCAGATCAACCAGCACCGCAGCGATCTGATCCTTGTCCAGCCTGTCGGTTTTCAGCGCCTGTCGGTACTTTTCATCCAGCATGCCCCCGATGGCGCGGCCTACCGTACTGACATAGCCTTCGGCCTCGTCCAGGCCCACGACATCCTGAAGCGCGCCGGCAAGCTGGCGCAGCAGTTCACGCAGAAAAAGATCGCGGTCGAGATCAAGCTCGAGCGCAGCAACATCGGTCATGCTCTCCTCGCCACGACAACCGCTGGTAGCAAGCATTCGGCAGGGCAGCAGGAAAGTCAAGCCGGCCCGGCATGGGTTTCCGGCTATCCTGGCGGCAGGCGCGCTGATCGCCGCTGCCCGTTCGGTTTTCTGGTCAACTCATCGACTCTGCAGGAAAAAAGGCGCCGCACTGTTGATCAGTGACGGCGCCTGAAGGAAAGAAGCCTGCCCTGCGCGGGACTTGAGGGAGCAAAGGCGCGCAGGGCAACGAGGGAGGACAGATACCAGACAAACGCCTGCCAACCGGTTTGGTTCCCGCACCGGCTGGTCTGTCACGCATTTCGCCGGTTGCCCGCAATGCGCCGGCGCATCAGCCGCTCGTACAAGGCAGGCCAGAAGCGGACCAGCATGTGACTGGCCCACGCCACCCGCCCCACCGGAATGAAGGCTTGCCGCCGGTCAATACCATGCAGGATGATACGGGCTGCGGCCGCGGGCGTCATGGCATCAAAGCCGTCGGCGGCGGCCCCGGGGCGGGCGGTGCCATCGGCCTGCGCCTGCCCCGCACCCGTGTTGGTGGCCACAAAGGACGGCGATGCAATCAGGCAGGCGACACCATGCGCCGCCTCCTCGCTGCGCAACGATTTGAAGAACCCCTCCAGCGCGTGCTTGCTGGCGGCATAGGCGCTGCGATGATGCAGCGGCGCAAAGCCCGCAACCGACGAGATCGCCAGATGTATGCCGCGCGCCTGACGGACAGCCGCAAGCAGATGCAGGGTCAGCGCCACGGGGCCAAAATGGTTGATCGCCATGACGCGCCGGTGGCTGTCAACCGTGCTGTCTGCAAAGGCGCGGATATGGGTGATGCCGGCGGCGTGAATGACCAGGTCAATGCCCGGAGTAACGTCGGTGATCGCGCGGGCCGCGTGCCTGACCGCGGCATCATCGGTCAGATCGAGCGGCAGGGGCGTTACCTGCGCAGCAGCCAATCCATCCAGCGCCGCAGAGGGCAGGTCCAGCGCCCAGACCCGCCAGCCCTGCGCCACCAACCCCGCGCAAAGCGCCTGACCCAGGCCGCCCGCAGCGCCGGTAACGACCGCGACCCGCGTCATTGCGCCGCCTGCCACCAACGGTCAAAAGCCGCGATGCTGGTCAGGCCCGGGGAATAGCCAAAGACGGTTTTCAACGCCGTGTTGTCCAGAACCGGGCGATATTGCAGGAAACCAATCTGCTGCGGCCCATACCGGCTTAACCCAAGGGGGTGCGCCAGCGTCAAGGCCGCGCGCAACAGCCCCGGTGGCAGCTGCCGGACACTCTTGCCCATGTGCCGGGCCAGCTCCACCATGCCCGGCGCGCCGTCGCCCGCCACGTTGTAGATGCCGGGTGGGCCATCCTGCGCGGCACGGGCCAGAATGGCAGCCAGGTCCTGGTCCCAGATAAAGACAAAGGGGCTGTCGCTGCCGGTCAGCATCAGCGGTCGCGGCTTGTGAAACAGCGCCGTGATCTGGTTCTCCAGCCCGGCGCCCAGCACGGTACCGACACGCAGCACCACCTGCTGCAACGCGGGGTGATCAGCGCGGGCATCCGCCAGCATTTCTTCGACCAGGCGTTTATGCCAGGCATAGGCAAAGCTGCGATTGCCGCGCAGGGGGGCATCCTCGGCCAGAGGGCCGCGCAGGTTTTCCGGGTGATACCCATAGGCCGCGCCGGACGAGGTGACGACAAGCCGGCGCACGCCGTGCCGCAGGCAGGCGTCCAGCACGTGGCGGCTGCCGGTGACATCCACCCGATAGGCCATGGCATCGGTGAACCCCGGCGGCGGCGTGACCACCGAGGCAAGGTGGATCACCACATCAGGCCGATGCGTACCGATGACCCGGCCCGGGTCAGAGCCGGTCACATCAAGCCGTTCAAACCGCACACCCCGGGGCAGATCGGCGGGCGCCGTCAGATCGGTGGCGATAACCGGCACCCTCTGCCGCGCCAGATGGGCCGTCAGGGCGCGCCCCACATGCCCGCCCGCGCCGGTGATCAGCACGGCGCTCATGGCCGCACCGGAAACTGCCGCCAGATGCTGGCCAGCACGATACCCGATATGGCGTGCCAGATCCCCCAAAGCGCCGCCACCACCGCCATCCCGCCAAGCCCGCCAAAGAAACCGAAGATCAACACCAGACCAAGGCCAGAGTTCTGAATGCCGGTCTCTATGGTCAGTGACCGGCGGTCATAGGCACTCAGGCGGCTGGCACGCGCAACCAGATTGCCGGCGGTCAGGGCAAGGGCGTTATGCACGATGACCAGCACCGCCACTGCGCCGGCAAGGTTCAGGAAAAACCCCCAGTTCGCGGCCAGCGCTACCACAATGAAAGCCACAAAGATCAGCATCGACAGCCCCTGCATGGGCCCGCGCAGCCGCCCGGCCAGCGCCGGGCGGCGCACCTTCAGCGTCATGCCATCATCAGGGGCAGGATCAGCATGAGCCCAACTGTAACGGCTACTTGAACGGGGTCGATATGCGTGGCGCGCAGGATCTCGGCCGTGGGCGGGTACAGACTGCCCCAGAAAGCAATGTTCAATGGCGTCAGCAGGATCGCGCCGACAGTCGAAAAGGCCGTCAGCGACACCGAAAGCGCAGTGTTCCCGCCCGCACGGTGGGTGATGAAGTTCGAGATGTTTCCGCCCGGACAGGCCGCAACCAGCATCAGCCCCAGCGCAATGGAGGGCCGCGGTGCGGTGGCCAGCACCAGCAGAAAGGTCAGTGCCGGCAGGGCCACGAACTGCGAAAACAGGCCAGCCAGCACCGGGCGCGGCTGGGTGGCAAAGACCCGGAAATCGCGCGGGCGCAGGTCCAGCGCGATTGAAAACATGACGATGGCCAGAATGCCGTTCAACAGCATCAGGCTGCCCGGGGTGAAGTTCAGCATCACCTCGTCGATGGCGGCGGCGGCGCCGTTCATACTGCACGCCCCAACCGATCGGATACCCGCCGCACAGCACGCAGATAGGTCTGTTTTTCGACATAATAGGCCATGCGCGGCAGATCGATATAGCGCATGCCGCCGGTCGCACGCTGAAACCCCCCTGCCTTTTCGGCCTTCAGTGCGGCGCCGGCCGGGGTGCCCTGCGCCTTGATGTAGCGCGCCACCATCTCTGCCTGATCATGGCGGCCCTGCCAGCCCAGCCCTGCGGCCTCGACCATGCCCATGACGTACAGATCATCGCGCTGCGGATGCATGCAATTCAGGTAAAGATGCGGTGCATCGCCTTGCCAGTTCAGGTGCGCGCGGTCGATAAAGGGATAATGCAACCGGTAACCGGTGGCGGTCAGTATGGTGTCGTATTCGCCTGTTGACCCATCACGGAAATGCACCGTGTTGCCGTCAAGACGGTCGATATCCGGGCGCACGCGGATATCGCCATGGCCAGCGTGGAACACGATCAGCGAGTTGACGACAGGGTGCGCTTCGTAAAGCTGGTAATCAGGTTTCGGGAACCCGTATTTCTGCGGATCGCCCACGAACCAGCGCAAGACCAGACCGTCTATCCGGCGTTTCAGCCACATAGGCAGGCGGATGGCGCCACCCACCGTATCGGCAGGTTTGCCGAACACGTATTTCGGCACAAAGTAGTACCCCCGCCGCATGGAAATATCGCAGCTTTCGCCGTGGTGAATCGCATTGATGGCAATGTCACAACCCGAATTGCCCGCCCCCACCACCAGCACGCGCCTTCCTGCAAACTGGCGCGGGTTGCGGTAATCGGCCGAATGCAGCATCTCGCCCGCCCAGTCGCCCCTGAATTGCGGGCGGTTCGGCTCTGACAAGGTGCCATTGGCGATCATCACACCCCGATAGATGGCGGCCTGTTCCACCCCGTTCTGCTGCCAGACCACGCGCCAGCCATCGCCATCGCCCCCCAGTGGTTGGGCTTGCACCACCTCTGCGTTGAACTGGTAGTGGCGCCGCAGGTCGAAATGGTCGGCAAAGGCGCGGAAATAGGCCAGAACCTGACGATGCGAGGGATAGTCTGCACCCCCCGGCTCCATCGGAAAATCGGTGAACTCGGTCTTGCGCCGGGAAGAGATCAGATGCGCGGTTTCGTACATGGTCGATCGCGGGGCATCGATATCCCACAGCCCGCCGACATCGGCGTGCAGTTCGAACCCTTCGAACGGAATGCCCTGCTGCACCAGCACCCGCGCGCAGGCCAGCCCCATGGGCCCTGCGCCAATCAGGGCATATCGGTCGCGCCTGTCCTGCTCGGTGGTGTCGCCTGCTGTCACGTCCCGCCCTCCCTTGCGCGCCGATGCGGGTTTAGATTGAACATCTGTCCAAAATAAATCAACATGCTTTTCATGTATCAGGCAAAAACAGACCTTGGCACACGCCAGCGCCGCCCCTCTCGCCGCGCGCAGGAAACCAGACGCGCGATCTTTGCCGCGGCCGAGGCGCTGTTTGCCGAACGCGGATTTGATGGCACGTCGACGCGCGACATTGCCGCCAAGGCCGCTGTGACACCGGCGCTTGTATCCTTTCACGGCGGTACAAAGCAGGCACTGTTCGAGGCCGTGGTGCAGGCGCGGGCGTCGGAACTGAGTGCTGCACGCGAGGCCGCGCTGGCCGAGCTGATGGCAGCCCAGCCCAGGCCACCCTTGCGCGCGATCCTGGCCGCGTTCATCCGCCCGCTGATGGCGCGCGCCACCGGGCCGGACCCGGGCTGGCGCGCCTATGCCAGGCTCATTGCCATGATTTCAGCCGATCCACAGTGGCGCGCCCTGACCGCGCGGTGCTTTGACCCCACGGTAGCTCGCTTCAGCCAGGTCATTGCCGCAAGCTGCCCAAGAGCCGCGCCAGAGCACCTGGCCGCCGGGTTGGTTTTCAGCGTGGCGGCCATGCTGGCGCTGATCACGTCAACCTGGCGGATCGACGCCCTGGCAGACTCTGCAAACGGCATCGCCGCCGAGAATGACAGCGGCAATCAGCTTGACAGGACAGAGGCGCTGATCTGCTACGCCGAGGCCGGCATGCTGGCGCTGCTCGGTCAGGGTGCCGCGCCCTCTCAGGCATCGGCCCGGCCCCTTGTTGGCTGACGATACTCCCTGACACCAGCCCCGAGACGGCACCGCTGACAGCGCGTCGCCCTCTGATCCGTGCCAAGAAAGGCACCTGACACATGCATGTTTGCGCGCCTGCGCGGCAGATGCCTGTGGACAAGCCGCAAGGGGGGTGCCTACAGTCTTGTCAGGGCTTGCAAAAACCACGATCAGGCGCCTGTGCCCGGGCTGGCGCCTTGTCTCGACAGCCCCGACGCGGCAACGGGCGAGGGCTTTGACATGGTCACATCCATCACGTTCCACCGGGGTGTCACGGGCTTTGATCTGACCAGCCCACCGCCTCTGGCGCTGCCAGATACGGTCCTTGTCGGCTCTCTGGTGTGGTCTGTCGGGTTGAACGATGACGGGTTGCCGGACCCGGATCAAATGCGAATGCTGCAGAACTTGGATTCCTCATTCTATCGCACATGGGCCGGACAGGGGTCATGGGTTTGGCCGCAGGTGCTGGAAAGCCTGCCGGGGGCAGTCGAATTCGGGCCGCTGTTGCTGAGCCGTCTGCGTATCGACGAAAGTGTGGCGGGCAGGCCGGATGTGGTCGTAACCCGCGTCTTTTCAGACGACTTCGGGAATATCCCGTCCGAAGACCAGCATTTCTATAGCGTGGATCAGGTTTACGACCGTCAGACGGTCGAGCGCTTCGGCCAGCTTAGCGAAAATTTTTCGGTTTCTGCTGGAACCCTTGATCCAAGGATGCAGGTGACAGAGCCGACCACCCCTCTGATCAGGGTCTCGTCGACTTCCGGCGCCCCCCCTGATTGGCGCCCCTTCGGCAGCTGGCAGGAAGGGTCGCCGTTTGCCGGGCCGGTCGAGATCAGCATCCATGATGGCGGTGTCTTCAGGCTTGGCGACGGCCCGGCAAGAGTGGGTTCCGGAACCGGCAGCTTTGTCATTCCGGCCGACCCGAACGACCCTAACGCAGAAGACAAGACGGTCCGCTTCTGGTCCGAAGCGCCGCTTGAGCTGGAACTGGGTGCCGGACCGGCCGAAGTAAGGCTTTCGTACAGCCCCCTGACCTATGGAAGGACGGACCGGATCATCGGCTTCGATGGCACCGACAGCCTTCGGTTCTCGCATTCGTTTTTCGATCCGGAAATGGACGAGTTGATCGGCTGGGATATCCTGGTTGGCCCGCAGCGACCCTCGGTGATTCCGTCGGGCGTCATTGCATCCGATGCCAACGATCTGGTGCTGTCGGGCTCTCCGGACGACATGCGCTCGGTGTCTCCCTCGGATGTCTTATTCGTGGAACGGCGGGTCTCTCATTCCCTTCTGCATGTCGGCCTCGACGAAAACCCCGGCGCCGATGCGTCCGTGCGGCTGGACGGGAACCCTCTCTGGTCGCATATCGTCTACAACCGCGCGCCGAACGGCGCGCCCATAGGGGTCAGCCGGGTCGATGCGCCGACGGCGGATTCACATTACAACCTTTACGGCTTCCTGGCCGATGTGGTGACCCCGCAGGCAAACAAGGCGGTCACGGTTTGGGGCAGCCTGGGCCACATCAACGAGCCTTTCGTGACACGCGGCCAGATCGTCGGCTTCGGCGAGCGGATCATCACCGACGATACCACCGTGATCCGGATGCAGGGCTTCGATACCACCGGCTTCTGGCTGTGGCAGGATTCCAACCTGTCGCTTTCGCGGCCGGAACCGGGTCAGTTCGGCCCCAAGACCGCCACGCTGCACCAGGGCACGATGCATTTCTGGCTGCCGACGAGCCATGCCGGCGCCTGGCGGATCGAAACCTCTGCCGGGACGATATTTGTCGACGGCTTGGTGCTGGGCGGCGGGCCCGACGATATTCCCGATGACGAAACCGGCGCAGAACCGACGCCGGACCCCGGTCTCTGGCCAACCTTCGACCCGCCGGGCCGCGACGACCCGGAAACCGAGGCGCCGCCGCCCCAGGATGCCGGCCCCGGCCTGACCGTCGCCCATGATCCCGAAACCGGGCGCACCACGATCTTCAGCCCCGAGAACGAAATCGTCATCGAGGAAACCGGCGAGAGGATCGTGCTGACCCCGGGCGCGCCCTTGGTCCTGAATGCCCCGGTCGACGAGCCAGAACCACAGCCTGAGCCGGACCGCGACCCCGAACCGAACCCCGATCCAGAGCCCGGCCCCGATCCAAGGCCCGGTCCTGATCAGCCCTCTCCCTTCACCCTGTACGCGCCTACCGGCATCGTCTTTGGCGCGCCGATATATGCCGAAACCCCGCTGGGCGCCGACTGGGGGCTGGGTCAGGTGGAATGGGAACGCGCGGTCGCGGTCGACATCACCGGCGACGGGCAGCATGAGGTGGTGATTTCAACCACGCCCGAAGGCGCGAACGAACGGCCCGAGGAGGCCAGCCCCTTGGTCGTGCTGGGCTGGCGCGACGGCGCGCTGGTGGAACTGAGCGCCGAACTGCTGCCCGGCCCGGTGGGCGGGTCCATCGTGCGCAACTTCATCCTGGGCGATTTCAACCGCGACGGCACCACGGACATCCTGGTCAACAGCACCGGGACCGAGGCCTTCTGGCCCTTCCCCGGCGAACGCAATGTGCTGCTGATCTCGGACGGCGAGGGGCGTTATGGCGATGCCACCCATCTGCTGCCGGATTACACTGATTTCAGCCATGGTTCGGTCGCGGCCGATTTCACCGGCAACGGGCATCTGGACCTTTACATCAACAACCTGGGGGAACGCGACAACATCACCAGCTACCTGCTGCTGGCCGATGGCGAGGGCGGTTTCGGCGCGCCGCAGCATTATTCCACCCTGCACGGCTGGCCGCGCGGCGTCAGTTTCGACGAGACCTTCGAATGGGTCACGATGTCCTATCATGCCGACGGCATCGATTACGGCGGCAATGGCATCAACGACATCTTCCTTGGCTATGTCACCTATTTCGGACCTGGCCATCTGGCGCCCGATGCGCTGGGCTTCGCCGTGGCGGTCAACGATGGCGCGGGGAATTTCACGCTGGTCTATGACGATGCGCTGGCCCCCGATCTGCCGATGAACCAGATCCGCAATGGCACCTTGCTGCCCGAGATGACGCGCGTGGGCGATGTCACCGGCAACGGGCTGGAGGATCTGATCGTGTTGTGGGTGGGGCCGGACCTGATTCATTTCCAGTTCCTGGAAAACCGGGGCGCGGACGGCTTTGTCGACCAGTCGCACCGGATCGGCGGGCAGGAAGGCGGCGCGCGGCTGGACTATGCCACCGGCACGCCGGATTTCTTTCTGACCGACTTCAACGCCGACGGGCATCTGGATATCGTCCTGTCGCGCTGGACCTCGGATTTTTCGGCAATGCAGGTGCACTGGTTCCAGAATGACGGCGAGGGCAACTTTGCACGGATCGACCCCGCCACCTATCCCGGCACCATCCAGTCCGTTTTTGCCGATGTGAACGGCGATGGCGTGCCGGACATGGTCTATATGGTTTCTGGCTGGGATCTGCCGGAACACGACCCGTCCGGACTGAACTATGCCGCTGTGCGCCTGGGCCGGCTGGTCGATGGTGAAACCGTTCGGGTCACCGGCACGGTCACCGACCGCCTGGGCAACGACATCACTGGCGCCAGTCTTGTGTTCACCCCACAAGAGGGCGTGCCAGACTCTGCAGATGCCGATGTGATGGGGCGCTTTGCCCTTGATCTGCCTGTCGGTGCCACAGGGCATCTGGGCATCGAGCGCAGCCATGCCATGGGCGACCCCGCCATCACCGCCACGTCGGCGCTGGAGGTGCTGCGACTGGCAGTGGGGTTGCCGGTGTCATGGGGCGCTGCGGGGCCGCTTGATTTCATTGCCGCCGATTTCAACGGCGACGGGCAGGTCAACGCCAGCGACGCCCTGGATATCCTGCGCGTTGCTGTCGGCCTGCCAACGGAACAGGCACCGCGCTGGATATTCATTGACGCATCAACCGATGTTTCGGGTATCGACCGGATGAATGCGCAGGTCACACCTGGCCGCAGCATCGAGACCTTGACCACCGACCTGCCCGACATGCAGTTCACCGGCGTGCTGATCGGCCATCTGCAAGAGTTCTGAAATACCCCGGCGGCGGGCGCGCCACGACCGTGTTGCAGCTTGAACGCCGTCAGCTCTGGTTCTGTCTGGCCCCACTGGTGTGCGGGCTGGTGCCGGGTAAATGTGCGCTTGGTGAGCAGGGCACCGGCAATGCACTGGATCGGTTGCTCTGGCCGCTGCTGAGCGCGCTGATCTTTGTGACATTCACCCAGGTGCCGCTGGCCACGCTGCCGCTGGCCGTGCGCGACCGGCGTTTCATGGGTGCGGTGCTGACAGGCAACTTCATTCCGTTACCGATGAGCGTGGCGGCCCTGTTGCCCTTGCTGCCCGCCGATCCGGCAATCCGGTTGGGGGTGGCGCTGGTTCTGCTGTCACCTTGTGGCGAGTGGTATGTAACCTTCACCCATTTGGCAGGGGGCGATACCACCCGCGCCATTGCCGCAACCCCCGTGAACCTGCTGGCGCAGATGGTGTTTCGGCCGGTCTGGCTGTGGGTGCTGCTGGCGGGCCTGATGATGGTGCACGAGCTGCGCCTGGCTGTTCTGGTGATCGTGCTGCAATCCCTGGTCGAGTTGTTCGGCATGCTGGCCTATCTGAAACTGGTGCCCCGGCTGCTGCCCGGGCGTTGATGCGGGCAGCGCGCAGACCTTGCGGCAGCGTGGTAGGCGTGCTTGAACATCTGGGCAACTCTAGACCGATGATGGAACTAACCATGTCACCGCTGTTGATGGTGCTGGCCCTGCTGGGTGCGGCGGTAGTCATGTTTGCGCTCAACCGCCCGCGCATGGATGTGGTTGCGGTCACCATGATGGTCGCGCTGCCGATGACCGGCGTGATCAGCATGTCCGAGGCGCTGGTGGGCCTGTCTGACCCCAATATCGTGCTGATCGCGGCCCTATTCGTGATTGGCGAGGCATTGGTGCGCACCGGCGTGGCGCAGCGCCTGGGCGACTGGCTGACCGCACGAGCCGGCGCCAGCGAGGCAAAGCTGATCTTCCTGTTGATGGTGATCGTGGCCGGCGTGGGGTCTTTCATGTCTTCGACCGGGGTGGTGGCGATCTTCATTCCCATCGTGCTGCGCATTGCGCGCAAGGCGCACATCCCCGCGGGGCGGCTGATGATGCCGCTGTCGGTGGCCGCGCTGATCAGCGGCATGATGACGCTGGTCGCCACCGCACCCAACCTGGTTGTCCATTCCGAACTGATGCGGCAAGGGCACGCAGGGTTCGGCTTCTTTTCGTTCACGCCATTCGGCGTGCCGATCCTGGTGCTGGCGGTGCTGTACATGCTGGTGGCACGCCGGATGCTGGCACCCGGGCCGGCACCCGAACTGCCCGAACGCGCCGCGCTGGCCAACTGGGTTCAGGACTACAAGCTGGCGGGGCGCGAACATCGGCTCAGGCTGCGGCCCGGGTCGGCTCTGGTGGGCAAACGCCTGGACGCGCTGGACCTGCGCGCCAGCGCGGGTATCAACATTGTCGCCATTGAACGCGGCGCGCGCTTTCGCCGCGCGCTGATCCATCCGCGCGCCGAGACGGTTCTGCAGGGCGGCGATATCATGCTGATCGACCAACGCAGCGCGGGGTTTGATCTGGAGGATTTCGCACGCGCCCATGATCTTGTGGAAACCCCGGTTTCCGGCACGTGGTTCACGGACACGGCGCAGGAAATCGGCATGGCGCAGATCATCGTGCCGCCGACCTCGCGCCTGATCGGCAAGACGGTCACGCAAGCCCGGTTCCGCAGCACCTATGACCTGTCGGTCATCGGCATGAAGCATGGCACGAAACC
Source organism: Pararhodobacter sp. (assembly GCA_020832805.1). GTDB lineage: Bacteria > Pseudomonadota > Alphaproteobacteria > Rhodobacterales > Rhodobacteraceae > Pararhodobacter. Next base: position 15,992 of record JAFIED010000126.1, on the reverse strand, counting down.
CGTGCCCGAGGGCGTGATCGACGAGCCGCTGCGCCCCGGCGACACGCTGCTGGCCGTCGGCCCCTGGCGCGCGATCCGCAAGCTGGCCGACGAACGCCGCGATCTGGTGCTGCTCGATCTGCCCGCCGAGTCCGACGAGGCCGTTCCCGCGCGCCACCGCGCCCCGCTGGCTGTGGGCGTGCTGGCGCTGGTGGTGGTATTGATGGTCTGGGGGATCGTGCCGAACGTGCAGGCAGCGCTGTTCGGCTGCCTGCTGCTGGGCCTTTTTCGCTGCATCGACATGGCCGGTGCCTACCGGTCTATCCACTGGCAAAGCCTGATCCTGATCGTCGGCATGCTGCCCTTCTCGCTGGCGCTGCAACGCACCGGCGGGGTCGAGATCGCAGCGCAGGCGCTTCTGGGCGCGCTGGACGGTGCCTCGCCCCGGCTGGTTCTGGCGGCAATCTTTGCGGTCACGGGCATCCTGGGGTTGTTCATCTCGAACACCGCAACGGCGGTGCTGATGGCCCCGGTGGCCCTGGCTGTCGCCAGCGCCCTTGATGCCTCGCCCTATCCGTTTGCCATGACCGTGGCGCTGGCTGCATCAGCGGCCTTCATGACCCCGGTATCCTCGCCGGTGAACACGCTGGTTGTGGGGCCGGGGAATTATCGGTTCATCGATTTTCTGCGTGTCGGCGTGCCATTCGCACTGATCTGTCTTGCAACAAGCGTGCTTCTTGTTCCGCTGGTGTTGCCGTTCTGACCCACGCGGGGCACCGGGGCAGCGCATGCCGCTTTTCCTTGATCGCCCTGTCAGTCGTTGGCGGGATCGGTCACCAGCATGACCAGCCATTCGGTGGCCAAGGCGGGGCGGGTGCCGCCCTCAATCTCTATCTCGGCGCCCAGGCGACACAGCCGCATGCCCGGTCGCCGCTCTTCGGTACCAAGCAGGGTAAACCGACCGCGTATCCGGGCGCCGGCGGGGACCGGGCTTAGAAACCGCAGTTTTTCAAAGCCATAGTTAAGGGATTCACGCGCATTGCCCATTTCCGGCACGGCCTGTTCCAGAAAATGGCTGAGCATGGACAGGGTCAGGAAACCATGCGCGATGGTCCCGCCAAACGGCGTTTCCGCGGCGCGCACGGGGTCAATGTGGATGAACTGCCGGTCTTCGGTCAGGTCGGCGAAACGGTCGATTCGCTGCTGGTCGACCCTGAACCAGTCCGAGATACCCAGCACCGTTCCGGGTGCAGTTTCGTTCAAATGCATCAACCCCTCCCGCTGGCCAGCAAGGCGCGCCGGAATCATCCGCCCGGCAGCTATCCTGACCTTTTGCACAAGCCGACGCAATGCGGCACCGCGCCGAAAACCGGTGTTCTCAAGATGCCTTAAAGAGATGCGCTCAATTTTCTGTCCGGCGGAAAAAGATTTCTTGCCCTTTGCAAGAACGCTGATAGCGTTGTCATCGGAGGAGATCAGCAGGGGGGCTTGCCAGAAATGAGCAACGCTCAAATTCTTGATGGCGCGGTCCTCGCCGGTGCCTGATGCATCGTCGCCGGTGGCCGGAAGGGCATGGCGGCGGCGCAAGAGCCATCGCCGTGACGAGATCATTGCGGCCGCCCGTGCCTGCCTGGAAGAATCGTCCGGGCTTGGTGTGCCGGTCGAGGCGATAGGCCGCCGCGCCGGCGTATCAGAGGCCACGGTCTACAACTATTTCGGCACCAAGAACGACCTTCTGACCGCGGTTCTGGAAGCCTGGATGCTGCCGGCGATAGAGGTCTTGCGCCTGGAGGTCGATGCCGTACTGTCAGTCGATGCGCGGCTGTTCACGATCGCGCGGCGGCACCTGCTGGAAATTCAACGCAGCCCTCGCCTGCATGAGCTTGTCTACCGGCAATTGCGCTGGACAGACTACCGCGGATCGGCGTTGCACCGCTATAACCAAGTGTATTCCGGGGTCTTGCGCGATGTGCTGGAAACCGCCCGCGAACAGGGAGAACTGCGCGCCGATATCGACATTCCCGTGTGCCGTGACCTTTTTTTCGGCGGGCTGGAGCATCTGGGCTATCGCACCATCTTCGCGGGCCACGACATCGACCCCGGGGCATTGGCGCGCCGTTATGTCCGAACCATGCTGGATGGCTGGCGGCTTGGGCCAGATGCGCGCAGGGGCAGCCCGGATCAGCGGTTGCAGCAGGTCCTGCATGCACTTGAATCGCTTGTGGCGCGGCATGGGGCGCCGCCCGGCCAGTCACGGGCTGGAGGGTAGGGCAGGTGCCGGAACGGCAGGAAGGGCCGACAACCGCATGCAAGGCAAAGGGCGCGCAAAGGCAACGGGCGCGTCAGGAGGAACGAACGAATGTCCAGGAACCCGTTTGACGGCTTGCCAACCGAGGAAAGCGTTGCCGCGCTTTTCGCCAGCACAGCGGCGCGGCATCCGGCATTGCCGTTTGTTGCCAGCAGGGCCAGGGCAGGCGGCGCGTTCATTGAACAAGGCTACGGCGCTTTCCTGGTTCTGACCGAAGACCTGCGCGCAGCGTATCGGGCAGCGGGTTGGGGCCCGGGGGCGCGCGTGGCCATCCTGACAGGCAACCGGCCGGTATTCTATCAGCATTATCTGGCATTGAACGGTCTGGGCGTTTCGATCGTGCCGTTGAACCCCGATGCGCGACCCGCCGAGATGCATTATGTCATCACGCATTCAGAGGCCGATCTTGTCGTTGTCAGCGCTGATCTGCGGGGCGCGCTGGATGCTGCCCTGGCCCAGGGCGATCCTGCCCTGCCGGTGATCGATGCGCTGGCCCCTGGCGGCACGATTCCGCCCTGCCCGAGACCCGCGCGCGATCATCAACCAGACCTGAGCGATGAGGCGGCGATCCTGTACACCTCTGGCACCACGGGCCGGCCAAAGGGCTGTGTGCTGTCCAACCGCTATTTCGTCGAATCCGGGCATTCCTATGTATCATGGGACGGGCGGCTGGCGCTGCAGCCGGGGTGCGAGCGACTGTTGAACCCGCTGCCGCTGTTTCACATGAACAATCTGGTTGTCACCACCACGGCGCTGATCATGCGGGCCGGCTGCAATGTCATGGTTGAACGGTTCTCTCCGGCGCGCTGGTGGGCCGATTGCGCAGAATCCAAGGCAACCCTGATCCATTATCTGGGGGTGATGCCGGCCCTGCTGCTGGCCCAGGAGCGTGATCCGCTTGAACGCCAGCACCGCGTCCGTGCCGGCATCGGCGCCGGGGTGGACCCCCGACACCATGCCGCCTTTGAAGAACGTTTCGGCTTCCCGTTGCTGGAACTGTGGGGCATGACCGAAATCGGTTCGGGCTTCATCGACAACACAGAGCCGCGGCAGTTGGGCACACGCGCCTTTGGGCGGCCAGAGGGCAAGCTGCGCGCGCGGGTCGTCGATGACGCCATGCAGGATGTGCCGCCGGGCACGCCGGGCGAACTGCTGGTGCAGTCTCGTGATACGGCCAACCCCAGGCGCGGTTTCTTTTCAGGCTATCTGAAGGATGCCGCAGCCACTGACGCCGCCTGGCATGGCGATTGGTTCCGCAGCGGCGATATTGTGCGCCAGGACGCCAGCGGCATGCTGTACTTTGTCGACCGGCGAAAGAACATCGTGCGCCGTTCAGGCGAAAACATCGCCGCCGCCGAGGTCGAAGCCTGCCTGCAGGCGCATCCCGCAGTGCTGCAAGCGGCCGTTCTGGCCGTGCCCGACCCGATGCGCGAGGAGGAGGTCTTTGCCTGTGTCGTCCTGAAGCCAGGCAAGGACAGCGACGCGCCCATGGCGCAGGCGCTGTTCGACTGGGTGTTCGGCCAGTTGTCGTATTTCAAGGCGCCCGGCTACATCTGCTTTCGCGTGGAATTGCCCACAACCGGGACCCAGAAAATTCAGAAGGGCCTCATTTTCGGCGACGGGCAGGACCCCGTCACGCAGCCCCTTACCCATGACCTTCGTCATCTCAAGAAGCCGCCGCATCATCAGACCGGCGCACGAACCGCGGAGAATGCGCCATGAGCGTCTTTCTGAAATCAATCGACGGATTGAACACCTGGATCGGCCGGATCGTGGGCTGGGTGATGATCCTGATCATGTTCATCACCGTCTATGACGTGATCGCCCGGCGCGTGTTCAATGCGCCCCTGCTATGGGCGTTCGACGTTTCCACGCAGCTTTTTGCGCTGCATTTCATGATTACGGCAGCCTATGCGCTGATGCACAACGAGCACGCCTCGATCGATGTGTTCCGCATCCAGATGTCGCCGCGCACCCAGGCCATTCTGGAACTGATCTGTTATGTGATCTTCTTCTTTCCGTTCATGTACGTGCTTTTACGCTTTGGCTGGGATTTTGCCGCGCGTTCGTGGGCCATGCGCGAAACAAGCTGGGGTGCCGTCTCGTTGCCGCTCTACTACATCAAGACCGTCATTCCGCTGACGGCCGCGCTACTGATCCTGCAGGCGCTGGCCAATATTGTCCGGCTGGTTGGTGTCATTCGCAAGGGGGTGGCCCAATGAGTGCCGAACTGCTGACAATCCTGATGTTCGTTGGCCTGCTGCTGGGCCTGTTCATGGGGCACCCGCTGGCCTTTGTCCTGGGCGGGCTGGCTGTCATCTTTGCCTATATCGGGCCAGGTGAACGGATCTTCGGGATCATCATCAACCGCATCTACAGTCAGATGGACAATTACATCCTGATCGCGGTGCCGATGTTCATCCTGATGGCGCGATTGCTCAGTGAATCCGGTGTCACCGAAAACATGTTCCGTGCCCTGCGGCTGGCCCTGGGCCGCGTGCGCGGGGGGTTGTTGCTGGCCACCATTGCCATTTCGGTGGTCCTGGCCGCAACGACGGGCATCATCGGCGCCTCGATGACGGTGATGGGGATGCTGGCGCTGCCATCGATGCTGAAATACGGTTATCAAAAGGAAATCAGCACAGGCGCCATCGCCGCGGGCGGCAGCCTGGGCATTCTGATCCCGCCGTCGATCATGCTGGTGATCCTGGGCAGCTACGCGCAGATATCGGTAGGGCAGCTGTTTGCCGCGGCGCTGATGCCCGGCCTGCTGCTGGCCACGCTGTATGCTGTGTATTGCGGCGTTCTCACCTTCTTCCGGCCTGATCTGGGACCGCCGGTATCTGAAGAGGAACTCGGCCAGACCAACCGGAAAGAGATTGCGGTCACGCTGCTGAAAATGGCGGTTCCGCCGCTGTTGTTGATCATGGGCGTTCTGGGCTCGATCTTCAGTGGCTGGGCCACGGCGACAGAGGCTGCCTCGATCGGTGCGTTGATCACCCTTCTGATGGTCATTTTCTATGGTCGGTTCTCGTGGTCGCTCTTGCAGGACGTGGTGTCCGGCACCGCGCGCACCGCCACGATGGTGCTGTTTGTCATTGTCGGGGCCACCGCCTTTACAGGGGTGTTCATTGCCATCGGCGGGCCGCGGGTGGTGACCAGCTTTCTTGACGGGCTTGGCCTTGGCCCCTGGGGCATCTTCTTCGTGATGATGCTGGCCATCTTCATCCTGGGCATGTTCCTGGACTGGCTGGGCATCGTGCTGATCTGCCTGCCGATCTTCCTGCCCATCGCCACGCAAAACGGGTTCGAGCCGCTGTGGTTCGTGATGATGATCGCAATCGTGCTGCAGACCTCGTTCCTGACACCACCTTTTGGCTACGCGCTTTTCTACCTGAAAGGCGTCGCTCCAAAGGAGGTGACGCTGGGCCACATTTACCGCGGCGTGATGCCGTTCGTCTTTCTCATCATCGTCGGCGCCGGATTGTGCATCGTCTTTCCGCAGATCATCACATGGTTGCCGACCCTGATCTTCTCGCGCTGAGATCGGCGCGGGTTGTGTCCTAAACGGAGTGCAAAGGGAGAAATCGCATGAACAGACAAGTCACGGCACTGGTCGGGGGGGCCGGTCTGCTGGCACTGGCGGCAGCACACGCGCCGGCAGAGGCCAACACCCGCATACAGATGACCACAACCTGGCCACCGATCATCGATCTGATCGATTCAGACCGGCATTTCGTCGAGCTGGTCAACCGTCTGGGCGAGGGGAACATCGAGATCGAGTTCCACCCGGGTGAAAGCATCATCCCGTCGACGCAGGTGTTCGATGCCGTCAGCTCTGGCGCCATCGAGGCATCGGGCGACTGGGCAGGCTACTGGGCCGGCGCCAACAGCGCCTTTTCGCTGATCGGATCGTTTCCGATGCTGTTCAGCGCCATCGACTATGTGTTGTGGATCAGGGAATGGGGCGGCGCCGAACTGATCGACGAAGTCTATGGCCAGCACAACATCAAGTATCTGCCCTATGCCGTGATCACCACCGAATCCGGCCTGCGGTCCAGAACCCCGATCACGTCGCTGGATGACATGAGCGGCCGGCGCATGCGCATGTCAGGCCGTCCTCAGGGTGCGATCCTGGAACGGCTGGGCGCGGCGCAGGTCATGGTGCCCGGCTCGGAAATCTATCAGGCGCTGGAACGCGGTGTGGTGGATGCCATCGAATTCTCCGGCCCCAGCACCGACCTGGGCCTTGGGTTTCAGGAAATCACCAGCTACTGGCTTGCGCCCGGCTGGCATCAGCCCGCCTCGATGGCTGGTGTGATGATCAACCGCGATGTCTGGGATGGCTTTACCGATCAGCAGCGCTTTATCCTGGAAACGGCCGCGGCGGCGACAATGACCTGGTCTCTGGGGCATTTCGAACGCAACGCCACCGAGGCGATCCGCACCTTCGAGGAAGCGGGCACGACGATTCACACCCTGAACGACGAAGAGTTCGCCCGGTTGCAGACCATGGCGAACGAGGTTCTGGTGGACGAGGCCTGCCGCAACCCGCTGCATGCCCGGCTGACGCTGTCGATGCTGACCTTTCTTGAAGACTATTCGCAGTGGCGTGACATGCAGGGCACCTTTGCCCTGGGCCGCAACCTGAGCGAGATGCCGGATATCGAAGCCGTGCGCGCCTGCGCCGAATAATCAACCCAACAGGGCCAGAGGCAGCCTGCAAGGGGTGCCTCTGGCCATCTCTATCAGCGGAGAATGCAATGACATCCGGGGAACAGGCGATCGATATGTCGCTGGGCATCATGGCAGCCGGCCTGACCATGGGCGGGCTGTTTGCCGAAACCCTGCGCCGCTGCCCAGACGACATTGCCCTGCAAGAAGGCGACCGATGCTGGAGCTATGCCGAACTTGACCGGCGCACCGCTGCGCTGTGCCGCCATTGGCAAGGCTTGGGCCTGACCAGGGGCGACCGCGTGGCGATCCTGTCAGAGAACCGGGCGGAATATGTCGAATGCCTGGTCGCCGCGGCACGGATGGGCGTCATCCTGGCCTGCCAGAACTGGCGGCAGGCCGATCCGGAACTGACGCATTGCCTTTCGCTGGTCACGCCGTCCCTGCTGGTGGTATCGCCCCGCCATGCCGATGCCGCCCGACGCTGCGCCGGCGACACGCCGCTTTTGATGCTTGGCGACGCCTATGAGGCCGCTCTGGCCAGCGCACCGCAGGGCGCCCCCCTGCAAGACCCTTGCACGCCCGAGGACGGGCTGGTCATTCTGTACACCAGCGGTACCACGGGCTTGCCAAAGGGCGCCCTGATCAGCCATCGCGCCGAAATCGCGCGCAGCATGCTGCAGATGATCGACCTGCCCACCGGGCGCGACGAGGCCTTTGTCGCCTGGGCGCCGCTTTTTCACATGGTATCGACCGACACGGTTTTCATGACGCTGGTGCAGGGCGGCAAGGTGATTGTCACCGATGGCTTTGTGCCTGACGAACTGGCCCTGATCGTTGGCCGCGAAAGGCTGGGCAGGCTGACGCTGATGCCCGGCATGATCACGCCCTTCATCGAGGCCATGAAACGGCTTGGCGTGGCGCCCGCGGGGGTGAAATGGGCGGGGGTGATGGCCGATCTTGTCCCGCGCGAGCAGATCGCCGAGGTCACCCGCCTGCTGGGTGCACCCTATCTGAACAGCTTTGGCGCCACCGAAACAGGGCTGCCACCGGCGTCACGGGGCATGATCCCGGTGGGGATGGTGCCGGAAACGCTGGACAAGCAACAATCGTCCTTCTGCCAGATCAGGCTGGTCGACACCGAGGGTAACGACGTACCGGACGGCACGCCGGGCGAACTGGCCATCCGCAGCCCGGCGCTGTTTTCCGGGTACTGGAACAACCCGCAGGCCAACCGCGAGGATTTTCGCAACGGCTGGTTTCACATGGGTGACATGTTCCGCCGAAACCCCGATGGCACGCTGACCTTTGTCGACCGGCGGAAATACCTGATCAAGTCAGGCGGCGAAAACATCTATCCTGCCGAAATCGAGCGCGTTCTGCTGGCAGAACCCGGCGTGGTGGATGCCGTGGTCGTGCGCAAGCGCGATGACCACTGGGGCGAGGTGCCGGTGGCCTTTGTCGTTACCGGCGACGACCGTCTGACGGCAGACGCCTTGCGCGGCATCTGCGCGCGCGCCATCGCACGCTACAAGGTGCCGCGTGAATTCCATCTGGTGTCAGAGTCAGACCTGCCCCGCAGTACCACCGGCAAGATCAAGCGCCATGACCTCGAAAGCCGGCTTGAAGGGCCGGAACGCTGAACAACGCCAGCCCTGCCTTGGGTCGCACCAAATCTGTGCGCCCGAACGCCCCGCAAAAAACCCGCCCGCCCCGGATCAGCGATGCCTCAGCACAGGATTTTCCGCTCTGTCAACGCAATCATGTGGCAAGTCCGGAGGGACCTACCGCGGCAGATGATCATTCACATGATCCCTTGTTGCCCCCAGCAACAACGATATCGACCTGGCCGCGTCCAGCAAATCGGGTGCCGTGCTTGCCACGATTTCCTCTACCGTGATGGTCTCGGCCAGAAAGGCGACATTGATCGCTGCGGCCAGTTGATTGTCACGTTTCCAGATCGGCGCGGCGATCGCGCGCACGCTCTGCGCAAGTGTGCGATCCGTCACGACAAACCCGCGCGCCAGCGTGGTTGCCAAATCCTTCCGGATGTCCAGGGCCGATTGCCGACTCTCCGGTTCCGCGCCAAGGCGCGTCAGCAAGGCGTCGCGCTCGTCAGGCGGGGAAAAGCAGACCAGCGCCCTGCCGATTGCGGTGTTGTGCAATTGCAGCCTGCTGCCCACCTGTATGTTCAGTGTCAACAGCTGATGCGCCCCGACCCGCGCGCAATAGATCACCGACAGGTCATCCCGCACACCGATATTGACCGTTCTGCCAGTCTTTTTTGACAGGCTCTCCAGATAGGGGGTCGCCAATGACACCAAATCCATGCTTGCCACCACGGACAGGCCCAGTGTCATTGCCTTCGGTCCCGGGGCAAAGGTGTTGTCCGAACTCTGAAAGCTCATGTACCCGGTTTCCACAAGGGTGAACAGGATACGCACAACCGTAGATTTGGGCAGGCTGGTCTTGCGCGCCAGTTCGCTGAGCGTCATGCGTGGTTTTTCTGGCGAAAAGGCCGACAGCACATCCAACCCGCGCGAGAGGGCTGATATGAACCGTCGGTCTTCCTGAAAAGTCATGCGTTTTTCCGCCAAGCCGTTGAGTTTCGGAAATCTATCGTGCGCCGGCTGCCAAGGGAACCTCGCCCATCGATGTCGTTCGATACAGCGTCCGGATCTGTGACGGATCAAGCTGGTCAGAGGTGGCCTTGTGCATGGTAAACCGGTTGTCCCAAAAGACGAGGTCGCCCGTTGCCCAGACATATTCGGTGATGAAACGATCCTGCGTGATATGCGCGAACAAGGCCTTGAGCACCGCGGCGCTTTCATCGGCGGGCAGCCCCTCTATCTCGGCCGTCGTGCCAACCGGGGCAAAAATGGCCGACCGCCCGCTTTCCGGATGCACCCTGATCAGCGGATGCATCACATCCGGCGCCTTCTGCGCCTGCTCCGGGGTGAAATTCACGCGCGTGCCCTGCCCCAACGTATCGGCGCGCTTTCGATACCGCTGAACAGCGCGCCGCCCCGCAATCGCCTTGCGCAATTCGGCGTCCAGCGCGTCATGGGCTGCGTACATGTCTGAAAACAGGGTGTTCCCTCCCTGCGGCGGAATCTTCTTTGCGTGCAGCATCGTCACATAGGCCGGCACCGGTCGGAAAGCAAAATCCGAGTGCCAGTAAGAGCCGGCATCAGACAAACCCTGCGGTTTGCCATCCACCACCTCGTTGGAAAGCATGAAGATTTCCGGAAACTCAGGGTGGTTGTACTGGTCAAGGATGTGAATGTCCAAGGGGCCGAACCGGGCCGCAAAGGCCACCTGTTCTGGCGCGCCCAAAGTCTGTTGCGGAAAGGACAACAAAAGGTACTGGTCAAGCGCTGCGGCGATCTGTTCGAATGTGGCATCATCCACCGGCGTTGCACCAATGTCGATTCCGGTTATGCGGGCGCCGATGCCATTGCCCATCGGGGAAACTGTCAGTGCCATTTCGTGACCTCTCGGTGCTATGGATTATCGGTTTTCAACGCTGTTTTCGAACAACACGGGGCGGCATTTTACCCAACGGCTGAAGGCCGCTTGCGGTAACATGCGCCGGGTATTCCAAACGCAGCCCGCCTTCGCCGGGAACGTAGAGATGGCAGCCAAGGGCGATCGCCATGCCTTCGGTCACCACATCGGTGCTGGACGGGTTGATGAACGGCCGCGTTCGCGCACAGGTGCCCAGCCCGTGGCCGAACAGGGGCAAGCCCAGTTCACCAAAGCCAGCCTGATCGAACCACCGATGCGCCGCGATGGCACAATCGGCCACGCGCGCACCGGGCACAAAGGTCTCGAACAGGGTGTCGATGGCCCCTTCCCATGCGTCGATCATGCGCTGCTGCATGGCATTGGGCGTGCCAAAGAACACCGGCAGCGCAAAATCCGCCATGTACAGGTCGATCAGGGTGTGGATGTCCAGGATCAGGAACTCATCGGCACCGACCGTGCTGTCGGTCGACTGTTGCGAGACGCCATGACGAAAGGCCGTGCGCGGGCCGGCGCCGACCTCTGTTCCGCCAGTCACGGCCCAGGCCCAGGTGCTGCCACGCTGGCGAATGGTGCGCTCGATCTCACCGGCGATCTCGTTCTCGGTCACACCTGTTGCGATCATGGCAAGCCCGGCCTGAAATCCGGCTTCGGCGGCCAGTGCGGCCGCGCGCATGCGCTCCAGTTCAGCGCCATCCTTGGTCAGCATCGGCTCGTCGATCGCATCCACCCCATTCACGAACCGGGCATCGGGCAAGGCGGCGACCAGATCCAGATACTCCTGCGCGCTCAGCATGCCCGGTGCCAGCTGCGCCGCGCCCGGGTGTGAAAGATCAAGCCCGATGCCACCATTGGCGACATTCATGTCGCACAGGGACTGGGCAATCGCCGCGATGAAGCCCGATCCGGTGAACCGGGTCATCGGCAGGCCGGCCCCCTCGGCCTCGACGCGAGATGCATCCATCGCCCAATAGATCACCCGTGCCTGGCCCGTGGCGGATACGACAACCGCGCCGCGCCAGGGCATGAAGGCGCCGTTCAGCCAATGCAGGCTCGCCTGACGGGTTCCGACATACGCTTCGAGGCCCATCGCGCCAAGCCTGTGCGCCACGCGCGCGATCCGGCCCTCGAAATCAATAGGTTGCATGGGGGTCTCCTTGGCTTGGCATTACTCAGGAAAGAAAGAGATTGGGCAGAAACAGCACGACACCAGGAAAGAACAACAGGAAGGCCAGGATCACCAGAAACATGGCGAAAAAGCCCAACGACGCGCGAAAGGCCTGCAGCAGCGGCACTTTTCCGATTTGGGCCGCGATGAGCAGACACATGCCATAAGGCGGGGTGATCAGCCCCAGACACAGCGTCATCACGACCAGCACACCCAGATGGATCGGATCAAACCCTGCCAGATCGCCCAGTCTCTGTATGATCGGCATGAAGATGATGATCGTGGCGATCTCGCTCAGGAACGTGCCCAGGATCAGCAGGAAAACCAGCAACAGCACGATGATCACCAGGGGCTCGGTCGTCCATGCGGAGATCATCGCCACCACATAGTCCGGCCCGCGCAGATAACCCACAAGCCATCCAAAGATTGCGGCAGATCCAATGGTGAACAGGGGCAACGAAGAGTTGTAGGCCGCAAGCTTCAGCACCGCCGGCAACTGTGACGGCTTGAGGCTGCGATAGACAACCATGGCGACGAAAAGCGCATAGACCACCAGCGTTGCAGCCGCTTCGGTCGGGGTGGCCAGGCCGGTTGCGATGCCGCCGATCACCAGAACGGGAATGACGACCGCCAGCGCAGCCCGGCGCACCGCTGTCCAGCGTTCGCCGGCCGACATGGCGGTCTCGGCCGGCAGATTGTCGCGCCGCGCAAGATAGGCAGTCAGCCCCATCTGTGACAGGCCGATCAGGACACCGGGAATGGCGCCCGCCAGAAAAAGCGCCCCGATCGACACGCCGCTAAGGGCCCCGTAAACGATCATGAAGATCGAGGGCGGGATGATGTTGCCCATGGTCGATGACATGGCCGTAACCACAACGGCCAACCGGGGGGAATAGCCCGCCCGCTGCATGGCCGGTATCATCACCGACCCGATGCCCGCGGCATCTGCGGTTGATGAACCGGACACCCCCCCGAATAGCATGGAAGTCAGGATGTTCACATGGGCAAGACTGCCCCGGACCCCGCCGACGATCGCCCGCGCCATGCCGATCAACCGGTCAGTCAGGTCGCTGGCATTCATGATCTGCCCGGCCAGGATATAAAGCGGCACTGCCAGCAGGGGAAACAGGCTCAACCCCCGCAGCATCTGAGATACCACCTGCCGGGCATCAAGCCCCAGCCAGACCAGGATAGCCAGCGACGAGGCAGACATGGCAAAGGCGATGGGCACGCGCAGAAAGCACAGGGCAAGAAACAGCGCGATCAGTGCAACAAGTTCTGCCATCACAGATCCTGCGCTTCAGGCAGTTGCGGGCGTGTCAGTATGGCCTCGATCAGATGGAAACCGGCCAGCAGCGACGCCATCGGAAACGCCGCATAGAACATGTACATCGGTATTTCGGCCGCGCCGGAAAGCCGGAAGCGCAGGCGCCAGCCCAGTTCGATGCCCTTCCAGAACAGCACGGCCAGGACAATGAGAACGACAAGAACCGACAGGATACGCAAGGCCCGGTCCAGGCCGACAGGCAATGCCCCGTAGACATCGACAGTGTAATGCCCGCCATAACGCACCGCCAGCGCGCTGCCGATGAACACCATCCAGACAAGCAGCAGCATCGCCACATCCTCTACCCATGAGATGTAGATGCCGGCGTTCCGGCTGATTACCTGCAAGATGGTTACGCAGGTCAGTGCCGCCAGCAGCAGGCCGATCGCCACCCACTGGGCGCGCGCCAGCAGGTCACCGATGCGCGTGATCATCGCAGTCATGGAATGCACCTCTGCAATTCGATGGCAGCGCCCCGCCCAGACAGGGCGCGCCACGACTTTTGGCAAGCGCCGTCAGGCTTCCAGCAAGGACAGGATTTCAAGCGCGTTGTACCGTGCGGCCTCTTCTTCCAGCATTTCCGCCAGTGCTTCCTGAAAGGGCGCTGTATCCGGCGCATTCACCTGGGCGCCTCGCTGTTCGGCCTCGGCGCGCGAGGCGTCATTGCCACTCTGATACAGTTCCTGATTATGCACGCCCGATGCCAGGGCCAAGTCGATGACCTGATCAGCCGTATCACCCAGGCGGTCAATGCTGCGTTTGCTCATCAGCAGCGGCAGCACAAGATACTGATGCTGGGTAAGCGAAAGATACCCTGCCACCTCGTTGAAATTGTTGCTGAGATACGCGTCGATACTGCTTTCGGCGCCATTCACCACGCCGGTCTGCATACCGGTGTAGATTTCAGTCCATGCCAACTGCACCGGCGACGCCCCAAGCCGCGACCAGATACGCGCCTCGACAGGAGAGGGCTGAACCCGCAACCTGACCCCACGCAGATCATCGGGCGAGGTGATGGGGCGCACGTTGTTATAGGTGTTCCGCGGCACACCACCCAGCATGCCCACCAGTTCGACATCATAGGGTGACGCGCTGACGATCCGCCTCAGATGCTCGAACAGCGGTGCCCCCGCTGAAAGGCTGTTCCGGAAGTGGCTGTCATCCCGAAACAGATAGCTCAGCGAAAAGACACTGAACTCCGGTATCGACTGGGCCAGCCCGGCCGACGCAATCCAAGAGAAATCCAGATCGCCGACCTGCAACGCATCCAGCATCTCGTTCGGGCCACCAAGCTGCCCACCGGGAAACAACTGCAACTGCAGCGCACCACCGGCTGCATCGCGCAACTGATCCGCCAGCCAGAGTGCCGACCGGTTGGTTGCGTGCCCCTCTGGCTGCACATGCGCATATCTCAGTGTCGTCGCAGCCTGCGCAGATCGGATTGCCGGCAGACCCAGAATACCGGCTGCGGCAGTCCCCCCTGCCAGAACGAAACGGCGTGAAACAACCATTGACTCCTCCCCCTCCATAGATAGTGTGTTCCGCTGTGCAGCACACTGTGTCGCATTTATGGCATGCCAATCTGCCTGTGTAAAGTGATGCAGCGCCCGGCATTCAGGGCCGGCACGACACTGCGGAACAAGAAACAGCAACGCTGGAACAGTTCGACATGAATGATCATCGCACACAGGGCATCGTGCAGATCGGCCCGCTGACCCTGGCATCGGGCTTTGCTCTTCCCGCCGCGCAGGCGGCGTGGCAGGCCAGCGCGGCGCTGTCATCAGCCCGGGATCGTCCGGTTGTTCTGCTTTTGCATGGCTACAGCAGCAGCCACTGGTTCCACGCCCCCAACCCGCCTGTCGATCTGTCGGCCGGTTGGGGCAATCGTCTGGCAGCACCCGGTGCCGGCATTGACACCCGGCACTTTCTGGTCCTGTCGATCAACCACCTGGGGTCATGCTACGGCTCGACAGGGCCCAATTGCACGGCACCGGATGATACCCGAAACTGGGGCCAGGCCTTTCCCCGGATCACTGTGGCAGATCAGGCCAGATTTGCTGCGCTCGCCGTCAAAGCGCTGGGCATTGACCGCGTTCATGCCATCATCGGTTATTCCTATGGCGGCTATCTGGCGTTCGAATTGGGCATGAAGGGCATGCTGCAGTGCCGCCGCATCGCCGTCCTGGCCAGCGCCCCGCGCGGCAGGGGCAGTACCGCAGAGATTGCCGCGCTCACCGGTCTCGCCCGTTCGCCTAACCCATCAGCCCTGTTCGACCACCGGCTTGCCGCACTTGCCGCCTATGGGCTGAACCCGACCAGTGCGCCGGTACGAGTCGCGGCAAAGGAATGGAGCCGCCGCCATGACGCCACCAGCCTTTTGCGGCTGCGTCAGGCGGCAGGGACCTTCGATCTTTCGGCAGCGCTGCCTGAACTCCGCCCAGCCCTGTTCATGCTGCGCGCCCGCGATGATCGGCTGTTTCCTGCCCCGAAAGACCCGCGCAATGACTGGAACTTTCCCAAAGGGACACGGCATGTAATCCTGGATTCCGGCGGTCATATGGCACCGGTTACCTGCGCAGGGACCTATGCATCCGCCCTGGCGGCGTTCCTGGATTCCTGAAATCCATGCGCGCTAAACACAAGAAACGCCAATCCCCGGCATGCGCAGCTCCTTGATACCCTCAGCCAGGACATTCTGTCATCAGAATCCGCTGCCGCATGCATCCTTTCTCGCTGCCGTTTGGTGGTGCGTCAGCTGGTTTTCTGGTGTCGCGCTTTTCGGGGTGAGGTGTCGGGGTTTGCCTGTGTTTGCTGGGGGGAGAGGGGCAGGGTTGCGGGTGGTGGGCCCGGGCGGCGGGACAGTCGGCGGCGGGCGCGCCGCGTGCGTTGGTGTTGCGGCCCCCCCGGGGGGGGTGCCCCCCCCCCGGGGGGGGTTTTTTTGTTGTGGCCGGGGGGGGGGATTTTTCCCCCACGGGGGGGGGGCTGTGGCGGGGCGGGGGGGCGGGGGGGGG
>JAFIED010000116.1 GCA_020832805.1 Pararhodobacter sp. | reverse complement strand
ACCCACAGCTTGCCGTTTTCGATGGTGAATTCGATCTGCATTTCCTCGCGCAGCTTTTCACGGCAGATGGCGCCATGACGGATCAGCGCCGCAAAAAGCTCGGGCTCGCGCTCTTCCAGCGACGGGCCGCGCTTGTCACGCGTCAGATACAGCGTATCAGGGTTGTCAGACAGGGCCTCGCGCCCCTGCCCATGCTGCGCAAACCGCCCCGTGACCTGGGTGGTGCCGGTCACCGGGTCGATGAACTGGATCACCCCCGCACCGCTGTCGCCCGTGCCGTAGCCCCCCGCCATGGCCTGCACCACCAGGCCCAGCCCGGCCTCGGCCGGGGCGCCCTTGGCCTGGCGCAGCAACCGCGCCGATGTCCCTTCCCACGCGCGGGCCATCGAGCGCAAGACCTCTGCCAACTGGCGCCCCTGATCCTGCGGGAAGGGTTCCTCCATCTCTTTTTCGTATTCGTAAAGGGCCGCCTGCAGCGCCGGCAGGCAGGGCTCGCGGGCCTCGAACATGTCAGGGTCAAGCCGCGCGACATGCTGCGCATAGGATTGCACGAAGGCGTAGTACAGCGCAGTCGCCACCGGCTCGCCATGACGCGCGGCGATTTCGGCGTGCTGGGCATCGTTCATGCCGATGTTCAGGATCGCACCGGGCCCGCCCCAGTCGGGGTTTTCCGGCGAGGGCCGGACAGACAGCAATTGCCCCTGTTCGAACTTGCCGGTCAGCCCCTGCATGTTCAGGCTCTGCCCAGCGGCAATCGCGCGCACGGTGGCGAAAGACAGCGCCACGGTACGCGGCACCGGCAGGTCAAGCCTGACAAGCCGCTGCAGGCATTTCGCGCGCCAGCCATGCGTGCGCAACGAAATCGGCGCGGAATTGGTGATTTCCGAATAGTCCAGCAGGCTGAGATGAGTGCCGCTGCGTCTGGGCATGGCGCAACCTCCGGCGCAGGCAATGGTGCGGGCACAATAGGCCCTGGCCGGCGCGGTGCAAGCGGATAACGCCGGCTGCGGCCCTTACTGGGCCGCCTGGGCGTAGTCCTCGACGGGGGGGCAGGTGCAGATCAGATGCCGGTCACCCTGCACATTGTCCACCCGGCCCACCGGCGGCCAGTACTTGTCGACCCGAAAGCTGCCGGGCGGAAAACATCCCTGTTCGCGCGAATAGACGCGCTGCCAGTCTGCAACCAGATCCTCTACCGTGTGGGGCGCGTGGCGCAGCGGGCTGTCCTCGGCCGCGATATCACCGCGTTCGACCGCCGCAATCTCGTCTCGGATGGCCAGAAGCGCGGCGATGAAGCGGTCGATCTCGGCCTTGGTCTCGCTTTCGGTGGGTTCCACCATCAGCGTGCCGGCCACGGGCCAGCTCATGGTGGGGGCGTGAAAGCCATTGTCGATCAGGCGCTTGGCGATATCCTCGACCGTGATGCCTGCCTTGGCAAACGGCCGGGTATCCAGGATGCATTCATGCGCCACGCGCCCCCGGTTGCCCATGAACAGCACCTCATAGGCGCCCTTCAGCCGGGCGGCGATGTAATTGGCGTTCAGGATGGCGACGCGCGTGGCCTGGGTCAGCCCCGCACCCCCCATCATCAGACAGTATGCCCATGAAATCAGCAATATAGAGGCCGATCCATAAGGCGCTGCGCTGACCGCCCCCTCGCCCCCTGTTTCAGGATGGCCAGGCAGATACGGTGCCAGATGCGCCTTGACACCGATCGGCCCCATGCCGGGCCCGCCGCCGCCATGCGGAATGGCAAAGGTCTTGTGCAGGTTCAGGTGGCTGACATCGCCGCCGATCTCGCCCGGTTTCACCAGCCCGACCATGGCATTCAGGTTCGCCCCGTCGATATAGACCTGACCGCCGTGCTGATGGGTGATCGCACAGACCGCGCGCACCGTATCCTCGAACACCCCGTGTGTGCTGGGATAGGTGATCATGCAGGACGCCAGCCGGTCGCCGGCCGCCGCTGCCTTGTCGCGGAAATCATCCAGGTCGATATCGCCATTGGGCGCGGATCTGACCACCACCACCTGCATGCCGCACATCTGCGCGCTGGCCGGGTTGGTGCCATGCGCCGACATCGGAATCAGACAGATATCGCGCTGTCCATCGCCCCGGGCCCGGTGAAAGGCCTGAATGGTCAAGAGCCCCGCATATTCCCCCTGCGCGCCCGAATTGGGCTGCATAGACATGGCGTCATAGCCGGTGATTTCGCACAGCTTTTCCGACAGATCGGCAATCGCCTCGTGATAGCCTCGCGCCTGATCGGCGGGCGCGAACGGGTGCAGGCTGGCAAATTCGGGCCAGGTGATCGGCATCATCTCGGCCGCGGCGTTCAGTTTCATCGTGCACGACCCCAGCGGGATCATCGCCCTGTCCAGCGCCAGATCACGGTCCGACAGCCGGCGCATGTAGCGCATCATCTCTGACTCAGCGCGGTTCATGTGAAAAACCGGATGCGTCAGGTAATCGGTTTCACGCAGAAAGGTATCCGGAAAACCCATCTGGCCCCGATGCGGCGGCACGCCCTCGATTCCGAAGGCACGCAAGACCCGCGTCAGCACGGCTTCGTCCGTCGTTTCGTCCAGTGTGATGCCAACGCCGGTCTGGCCCACCTTGCGCAGGTTCAGGCCCTCCATGCGCGCGGCGGCCAGAATGCCGGCCTGACCCACGCCCACATCCACCGTCAGCGTATCAAAGAACGCCTCGGTCAGCACCGTGGCGCCGGCGGCGCGCAGCGCACGGTTCAGCCGCCCGGTCAGGAAATGCACCCGCTCGGCAATTGCGCGCAGGCCGACAGGACCATGAAAAACCGCATACATCGAGGCCATGACAGCCAGCAGCGCCTGTGCGGTGCAGACATTGCTGGTCGCTTTCTCGCGCCGGATGTGCTGTTCGCGGGTCTGCAAGGCCAGCCGATAGGCGCGGTTGCCGCGCGCATCGACCGACACGCCAACCAACCGGCCCGGCATCTGGCGCTTGTATGCGTCCCGGCAGGACAGAAACGCCGCATGCGGCCCACCATAGGCCATGGGCACGCCAAAACGCTGCGCCGAACCCACGGCAATATCGGCCCCCATCGCCCCCGGCTCCTTGATCAGGCACAGCGCCAACAGGTCTGCCGCCATGACGGCGACCGCCTTTGCGGCGTGCAGCGCGTCGATCTGCGCCGAAAAGTCGCGCAACCCGCCATGCGTGCCGGGATATTGAAAGATCGCGCCGAAAACCGTTTCAGGCTGCAGCGCGGCAGGATCGCCGATGATGATCTCTATTCCCAGCGGCGCGGCGCGGGTCTTCATCACGGCAATGTTCTGTGGATGGCATTGCGCATCCACAAAAAAACCGCGTGCCTTTGACTTCGCCACCCGCTGGGCCATCACCATCGCCTCGGCACAGGCCGTCGCCTCGTCCAGCAACGAGGCATTGGCCACCGGCAACCCGGTCAGATCGGCCACCATGGTCTGAAAGTTCAACAACGCCTCCAGCCGCCCTTGGGCGATTTCAGGCTGGTAGGGGGTATAGGCGGTGTACCAGGCGGGGTTTTCCAGAATGTTGCGCTGAATCGCCGGCGGGGTGATTGTGCCGTGATAGCCCTGCCCGATCAGCGAGGTCATCATCACGTTTCCGGCCGCCACCTGCCGCATCCGGGCCAGCAACGCCCCCTCGGACAAGGGTGCCCAGTCCAGCGGTGCGCCCTGCCGCAGGCCGGAAGGCACGGTTTCGTCGATCAACGCATCCAGCGTGCGGGCACCGACCGCCGCCAGCATCGCCGCCATCTCGTCAGGTGACGGGCCGATATGGCGGCGGTTGGCAAAATCATAGGGGTTATAGTCGGTGGGGGAATAAGTCATGGCACGCTCCGTCGATGCGGCAGGGGCAGGTGGTCCGGGGCAGTTCTGGGGGGCGCAGGGGGCGCGCGCAACAGCAGGAAATCGCAAGCCCCGGCCCCGCGTTGCCGAGAGCATCCGCGCGCCCTATTCGATGAAGTCCTTGTACTCGTCCTCGTCCATGAAGCTGTCCAGCGCGCCCAGATCATCGACCTTGACCTTGAAGAACCAGCCATCGCCCATCGGGTCTTCGTTGACCAGCGCCGGGTTGTCGGTCAGGGCGGTGTTGACCGCCACGATCTCGCCCTCCAGCGGCGCCAGAATGTCGGACGCTGCCTTGACCGATTCGATCACGCAGACCTCGTCGCCCTTGGCCACCATGGTTTCCGGCTCTGGCAGTTCCACGAACACGACATCGCCCAACTGCTCGGCGGCGTATTCGGTGATGCCGACGACAACCAGATCGCCCTCGATGCGCAGCCATTCATGCTCTTCGGTGAATTTCATCGCGTGTCCTCATTTGCGATAGGTGGTGGTGTGGAAAGGCAAAGGCACGACCCGCGCAGGCAGAAGCTTGCCGCGCACATCGCCCCGGACGGTGGTGCCGGGCTGCGCCAGCGGGGCCGGCAGGTAGCCCATGGCGACGGGGCGCGCCAGCGTCGGTCCGAATCCGCCCGAGGTGATCTGCCCGGCCGGGGGGCCGTCGCCCCGGGCATCGAAAAGCGCCACGCCTTCGCGCATGGGCGCGCGCCCCTCGGGCAGCAGCCCCACCCGCCGGCGCGCGGGTCGGTGTTCCAGCTCGGGCAGGATGCGCTCGGCACCAGTAAAGCCGCCCGCGCGGCTGCCGCCGCGCCGGCGGCATTTCCGGATTGCCCAGGCCAGCCCGGCCTCGACCGGGCTGGTCCCGGCATCGATGTCATGGCCATACAGGCACAGGCCCGCCTCCAGCCGCAGACTGTCGCGCGCGCCCAGCCCCGCCGGGGCCACTTCCGGCTGGGCCAGCAGGGTTCGCGCCAGATCCAGCGCCTGCGCCTCGGGCACCGAAATCTCGAAACCATCCTCGCCGGTATAGCCCGACCGGCTGATCCAGAGCGCGGCATCGCCCCATTCCAGCACCGCCACATCCATGAAGCGCAGCGCCGACACATCCGGCACCAGCCGCGCCAGCGCCGCCTCGGCGCCGGGCCCTTGCAGGGCCAGCAAGGCGCGATCGGTCACGGGCTCTACCCCGGTCAGGTTCGCTTGCAGATGCGCCAGATCGGACGCCTTGCGCGCGGCATTGACAACCAGGAACAGGTGATCCCCCCGGTTGGCGATCATCAGGTCGTCGTCGATGCCCCCATCCGCGTTGGTCAGAAACCCATAGCATTGCCGCCCGGGGGCCAGCCCCTGCACATCTGCGGGCAGCAGGGCCTCCAGCCCCTCGGCCGCGCCGCGACCGCCCAGAATGATCTGGCCCATGTGACTGACATCGAACAATGCCGCCTGAGCGCGGCAATGGCGGTGCTCGGCCAGCACACCGGCCGGATACTGCACCGGCATGGCATAACCCGCAAAAGGCACCATGCGCGCGCCCAGTTCCAGGTGCAGTTCATGAAGCGGTGTGTGCAGAAGATCATCCATTGCCGCCAGCCCTATCCAAAAGCCGGTCAGCCCGGCACAACGCCGGCACTACGTGCCGGCCCGTGCCCCCTCTGTCCCTGCCCCGGAACGGGGCGCCTGAGATCGTTATCCCTTCGGCGGGCGCGCGGGGCGCCACTCTCCAGAGTTCATGCATGGATGCGGTCCCTTGCGCCTGAGAGTTTACCGGGGCGGTTGCTCCTTCGGCACCGGCGCAGCGCCCGAAGGGGCTTGCCGGATTCTCCCGTATCCATGGCGCCATGCTTAGCAACCCGGTGGCCGGCATGGCAAGGCCCCTTGTGGCCGTTCTTCCGGCCTGCAGTCTGCCAGGCAACGCGCGCGCCCCGCCCGGCGCCTTGCCGCCGGAGAACGATCAGAACCGCTCGATCAGGCGGTTGAGATAATCGCGCTCTTCCTCGGGGCGCGCCAGTTCGGCCGAGCGGCGGCGAATCTCGTCCATCAACTCGCGGGCACGGGCGCGCGGGTCACCGCCCGGCACCGGCGCCCCCAGATCGCCGTCGGTGTCGGCCTCGCCGCGCCGGTCGCGCCCCAGCGGGTCGCGGCCCTGGCCCTCGCCCTCGGCACGGTCCCGCTGGCCGTCGCGCTCGGCCCGGTCGGCGCGCATGGCGTCGCCCATCTGGCGCAGCCCCTCGCGCAGCTGTTCCAGCGCCTCGGCCTGCCGTTCCAGCGCCTCGCGGGTGTTGCCCTCGCGCAAGGCCTCGGCGGCTTCATCCATGGCGCGCTCGGCTTCCTCCAGCGCATCCAGCGCCGCGTCGCCCTCGGGCGTGCCTTCGCCGGGCAGGGTCTGCAACTGCTGGTCCCGCAACTGTTCGCGCAGGGCCTCTTGCCGTTCGGCCAGGCCGTCCAGCCGATCATCGCCCGGCGCGTCGCCCTCCCCCTCGCCCTCGCCGCGCTCCTCGCCCGGCTGCGGCTGGCCGTTTCTGCCGGCGCGGTCCTGCAATTGCCGAAAGGTCTCGTCGGCCAGCGACTGCTGCTCGCTCAGGGTGTCGCCCAGCCCCTCCATCGCCTCGCTACCCGGCATGGGCTCGCCACCCTCGCCGCCTTCGGTGATCTGAAGGTTTTCCAGCAACTCCTGCAACCGCGCCATCAGTTCGGCGGCCTCGTCCATGCGGCCTTCTTCCATGAGTTCCTGAATCCGGTCCATCAACTCGCGGATCTGGTCGCCGGTGATCTCCATCGTGTCGCCGCCCTCGCCGGGCTGGCGCTCGCCGCGTTCGCGGGGCTGTTCGGCCAGCATGCGCATGTAATCGCGCGTGGCCTCGCGCAATTCATCCATCAATTCGGCGATCTCGTCGGGGCTGGCGCCATCACGCATGGCCTGTTCCAGCCGCTCGCGCGCCCGGCGCAGGCGTTCGCGGGCATTGGCCAGTTCACCCTCTTCCAGCAGCAGCGCCAGATCCCACAGCTCTTCGGCCAGCAGGTCGCGCGCGGCACCGTCCCAGCGCCCCTCGTCCAGCCGCACCTCGATGAAATCGACGGCATCGCGCAATCGTTCCGGCACCGTTTCGTCACGAAAGGCCCCATCCGAACGGTGCAGCATCGCCCGCATCAGTTGCGCCGACCGGCGGGCATTGTCGCGGTTCCACAGCAGATCACGCCGCAATTCCGCCACCGCCATCGCCGCCGGTTCAAAGAAGCGGCGCGCGGGCAACACCTCGGGGCGCGAACCGCCCTCGCCCACCTGCCCCGCCGCGTCGCGCACACTCAGCGCGATGCGTACGGGCAGATGCGCCCAAGGATGCTCTGACAGATCGTCGCGCAATACATCGGAAAACCGGGTGCGATTGGCAGTCATCGGCATGGGCAGGTCCAGCTCCAGCGCCTCGCGCGGTTCCGGTTCCAGTTCCAGGCCGTGGCGACGCTCGACCCGCGACAGGTCAAGCTCGATCGTGGCGGTGCCGGCGGTCACGCCATAGTCATCCTCGGCCAGGAAAGGCTGCTCCAGCACCCCGCCGCGCCCCCGGGTCATGCGCCCGTCAAAGCGCACGCGCGGCGCCGCATCCGGCAGCACCTGCACGAACCAGCTGCGGCTGGATGGCCCGATCACCGACAGGCGCCCGGATTCCATGGCGCTGAATTCCAGTGTCTGGCTGTCGTCATCGGCCTGCACCTCGGGGGCAATGGTCTGGCCCAGATGGTGCGCACCGGGCGGGCCATAGAACCGCAGCACCACGCGCGATCCCTGCGGCACGTCGAAATCGTTTTGCGTGATTGCATTCAGATACAGCGACGGGCGCCCGGTATAGGCGGGCGGGGTGATCCAGCCC
>JAFIED010000112.1 GCA_020832805.1 Pararhodobacter sp. | reverse complement strand
GCAGGAAGTAGACCCGCAGCATCGTCTCCAGAGGCATCGGCGGGCGCCCACCCTTCGGCCCCACCTTGGGTTAATGCGGCGCGATCAACGCCAGCAGCCGACCCCAGGGCACCACCGCGTCCATCTCCGCCAGAAACTGCTCGCGCCGCGTCACCTTCTTCTTCATCGCGTCGCGCAGGCCGGGAATGGCAGGCTGTTTCGGCATAGGTGGGGCTCCTCGCAGGAATGCCAAAGTCTACCAGATCAGGCTGAAATCGGCAGGTTTTTCAGACATTCCGAAACTCTCCATCGCGGAATTGTCACAGACGTTGCCGGCGCGCAACCATAGGCTGCGTAAATCAGAGCAGCGTGTGCGACGCATCTGACGGTGGCTGGCAGCGCAAGGAGGCGACGATCAGGTCAAGAAACTGCCTGTCCGCGATGCCACCGTGGACGGCGTCGCCCCGCTTTGCCGGACCGGAATGGGGGGGTGTCTTGCGGCCGGGCTGAGGAAAGTCACACTCGACATGACAGTGAAATCCAGTATTCAGACAAGGTTGGCTGGCATCAGGGGCGCATGGTACAGCGGCACCGCGATGCCCCGCCAACAGCGGCTTGCAAACGTGGAGTGGACCAGCTTGCCAGACCCGAAACGCAAAGCGCTGCGGACATCCCGCCCAGCCCATGGCCGCTGATCCGTCAGCGCCCCGGATGCGCCTTGACGACGACGGCGAACGGGTGCTGCATCTGGGTGGGCGGCTGGACCTGGCCCGCGTCGCCATGCTGCAACAGGCGCTGGCGGCGCTGCCGGCAGAGGCGCCACTGGCCGTCGATCTGGCTGATGTAGAGGCAATGGATACCGCCGGGGCCTGGGCGCTGGCCTGTCTGGCCGCACGCCATCGCGCGGCGGATCAGTCGGTCACCTGGCGCAATATCGCCCCCGGCCACGCCGCGCTGCTGGACACCGTCACACAGGCCCTGCCCCAGGATACCGAGGCCGCACCCCCCCGCACCAGCATGACCGACCGGCTGGAACAGATCGGTCGCGCCGCCTTTGCCGGGCTGACCTTTCTGCTGGAACTGCTGACCATCCTGGGCCTGTTTGCCGACAGGCTGGTGCAGGCGGTGCGGCGACCGCGCGCGTTTCGGCTGACATCGCTGGTGCATCATTGCCACGAGGTCGGCGTCAAGGCTGTACCGATTGTCGCCCTCATGGCCTTTCTGATCGGGGTTGTGCTGGCCTTTCAGGGCAGCAGCCAGTTGCGCCAGTTCGGCGCCGAAGTCTTTGTGGTCGATCTGATCGCCATCTCGGTCCTGCGCGAGCTGGGCATCCTGCTGACCGCGATCATCGTTGCGGGCCGCACCGCCTCGGCCTTCACCGCCGCCATCGGCTCGATGAAGATGCGCGAAGAGGTGGACGCGATGCGCACCCTTGGCCTGGACCCGGCGCAGGTGCTGTTCGTGCCGCGTATCCTGGCGCTGCTGCTGATGCTGCCGATCCTGGGACTGATCGCCAATGTCGCGGGCCTGTTCGGGGGCGCGCTGATGTCCTGGGTCGAGTTGGGGCTGTCGCCCGGCATTTTCCGCACCCGGCTGGTCGAGGGTATTTCGGCCACGCATGTGCTGGTCGGCCTGTCCAAGGCGCCGGTCTTTGCGCTGATCATCGGCGTGGTCGGCTGCCATGCCGGCATGAAGGTGCAAAGCAATGCCGAATCTCTGGGCCGAATGACCTCGGCCGCAGTGGTGACGGCAATCTTTACGGTGATCGTGGCGAATGCGGCCTTTTCCGTGTTCTACGCGCAGATCGGGGTCTGAACGCGATGCAGGGATCCGACATCGCCATCCGCGTGCGTGGCCTGTGTACCCGCTTCGGCACGCATTCGGTGCATGAGGGGCTGGATCTGGACGTGCGGCGCGGGGAGATTCTGGGTGTCGTCGGGGGATCGGGCACCGGAAAGTCGGTGCTGCTGCGCACCATCGTCGGGCTGCAGCGCCCGGCCGAGGGGGACATCAGTGTGCTGGGCACCGATCTTGCCCGCGCCAGCGAGGCCGACCGCCAGGCACTGGAACAGCGCTGGGGGGTGATGTTTCAGGACGGCGCCCTGTTTTCGGCCCTGACCGTGCGCGAGAATGTCGAGGTGCCACTGCGCGCCGTGCCGGGGCTGCCCGCCAGTATTCGCCGCGCGCTGGCCGATCTGAAGATCGCCATGGCCGGGCTGAAGCCGGTCGCGCGTGGCAAGTTTCCGTCAGAGCTTTCGGGCGGGATGCGCAAACGCGCGGGGCTGGCGCGGGCGCTGGCGCTGGACCCGGAAATCGTTTTTCTGGATGAGCCCACGGCCGGCCTGGACCCGATTGGCGCGGCAGAATTCGACACCCTGATCCGCGGCCTGTCGCGCAGTCTGGGGCTGACGGTCTTTCTGGTTACACATGATCTGGACACGCTGCATGCAACCTGCGACCGTGTCGCGGTACTGGCCGAACGGCGGGTGCTGGTGACCGGCACCATGGCCGAAATGCTGGATGTGGACCACCCCTGGGTCCGCGACTATTTTCACGGACCGCGCGCGCGCGCCGCCCAGGCCGATGCCGCGGCCCACCCGAAAGAGAAGACCTGAACCCATGGAAACCCGCGCCAATTTCGTTCTGATCGGTGCCTTTGTCCTGTCCGGACTGATCGGTGGGGTGGCGTTTGTGCTGTGGTTCGCACAGGTTCAGCTGGACCGCGCCTTTGCCTTCTACGACATCAGCTTCGACAGCGTTTCTGGCCTGTCGCGGGCCTCGGATGTGCGCTTTGCCGGCCTGCCGGTGGGCCAGGTGGTCGATGTACGCCTCTCGCCCACGGGCGATGGCACGATCCTGGTGCGGATCGAGGTCGATGCGGCAACGCCGATCCGTGCCGACAGCATCGCGACCATCGAGGCGCAGGGCGTTACCGGGGTGTCTTTCGTGGGCATCAGCCCCGGCAGCCCTGACAGCCCGCTGCTGGAATCGGACCGCACCGACATCCCCATGATCAGCGCGGGCCGGTCAGTGCTGCAAACCCTGACCGAGGACGCGCCGGAACTGATTACCGAGGTCCTGGAGGTCGCGCGGGCGGTCGGCGCGTTCCTGGGCGAGGAAAACCAGCGCCGGGTCGGCGCAATCCTGGCAAATGCCGAATCCGCCTCGGAAAATTTTGCCGCCGCGCTGGACGATTTCTCGGCCGTGTCAGCCACCATCGCAACCGCTGCAGCCGAAACGGCGGCCTTCACCACCCAGCTTGAAAGCATCGCCCAGGCTGCCACCCGCACCCTGGAAGAGGCCGATACCGCGCTGGCCGCCTTTACCAGCTTTGCGGGTCAGGCCGAAAGCACGCTGGCAGCGGGCGACACGCTGATCACCGCGGCCACGATGGCCTTTGGCTCGGCAGATGCCTTCCTGCTGGATGATCTGCCGGTCCTTGCGAACGAATTGCGCAGCACCAACGAAGCACTGCGCGCGCAGATCGACGCGCTGGCCGGCCAGGCTGGCGACATGCTGACCGAATTCAGCGCCACCGGGGCCGAGGCCCGCAACCGACTGGCCGAAGCGCAGGCAACCATCGCCGCCGCCGATACCGCGCTGGCCGGGGTGGCCGACACGCTGGCCGGTATCGAAAGGGTCGCCGCCGGCGTCGATGGCTTCCTGCGCGACGACGCCGCCCGTCTGGTCGAGGATGCGCGCGCAGCCCTTGTCGCGGCGACCGGCACATTGCGCGAAACGGATGTCGCGCTCGATGCCTTTGCCCGCCTTGCCGGTCAGGCCGAGGGCACCCTGACCGCCGGCGATGCGCTGATCGTCTCGGCCGATGCCTTTCTGGCGGGCGACCTGCCCGCGCTGACCGGCGATCTGCGCGAGACCAGCGCCGCTTTACGGGCGCAGATCGATGCGCTGGCCGGCCAGGCCGGCGACATGCTGACGGAATTCGGCGCTACCGGGGCCGAAGCCCGCGCCCGGCTGGCCCAGGCAGAGGCCACCATCGCCGCCGCCGATACCGCGCTGGCCGGCCTGACCGGGACGCTTTCCACCATCGACCGCACGGCAACGCGCATCGACGGTCTGGTGCGCGACGATGTCACGCCCCTGGTGCAGGACACGCGCAGTGCCATTGCCGCTGCCGCCCGCGGGATCGAGGCCGTGACCGCCATGACCCAGGACGATCTGCCGGCGATCATCAGCGATATCCGCGCCGCCACCGAAACGGCCAATCGCGTGTTTTCCACGGTGGGCGCCGATCTGCAGGGGGCTTCCGGCCGCATCGCCGAACTGGCCGATACGGGCACCGCCACGCTGGGCACGGTGGCCGACACGTTCGAACGCGGCAGCCGCACCCTGGATGCCATCGACAGCGCGCTGGCAACCGGCGAGGCCGCGCTGGCGGCCGCTGAACGCACCTTTGATGGCGCAAGCCGTATCCTTGATGACGAGCTTGGCGCGGTCATTGCCGACTTGCGCCGGGTCATGGACGGGCTGGACAACGCGCTGGCCCAGGTGGCGGCCGACCTGCCCGAGGTCACGGCCGATCTGCGCCGCGCCGCCCGCGCCGCGGCGACCACCTTTGACGACCTGGGCGGCATCGTTGCGGCGGCGGATGCGCCGGTGCGCCAGTTCGCCTCGGCCGGTCTGCCGCAGTTCACCCGCCTCGCGCGTGAGGCGCGCGCGCTCATTACCAGCCTTGAACGGGTTTCCCGCCAGCTGGAGCGCGAGCCCTCGCGCTTCCTGCTGGACCGTCAGCCACCGGAGTTTCGCCGATGACACTTGCCCCCCTGCCCCGCCGCGGCTTCATCCTGTCCGCTCTTGCCATGGGGGCCGGTGTGACCGTGCTGCCGGGCTGCGCGGCCGTAACCGCCGTCGGCGCCGCCACCGCGCCGCTGGATACCTTTGACCTGCGGGTCGAGGCCGCGCGCGCCCCGCGCGCCGCGCGCGCCCTGGCCCGCGCGGTGATCATCGAACAGCCCGAAGTCTCCGGCGCGCTGGATACCGACCGCATCATGGTCAGGCCAAACCCCCTGCAAGCCGAATTTCTGCCCGGGGCGCGCTGGGCCGAGGCGCCGGGGCCGCTTTTGCAGGGGCTGATCGTGCGCAACCTCGAAGACAGCGGCGGGCTGCGCTTTGTCGGGCGTCGTCCGGTTGGGCCGGGGGGCGATTTTGCGCTGATCGGCACGCTGACCGATTTCCAGGCCGAACTTGGCGAGGATGACGCCATCAGCGTCCATATCCGCTACAGCGCCCGGCTGGTGCGCGAAAGCGATGCCGCCATCATCGCCGCGCGTGTCTTCGATACCCGGGTGCCGGTGGGCTCCAGCGCCGCGCTGCCTCTGGTGGAGGGCTTCAACAGCGCCGCCGAAACGGTCATCCCGGAAATCAGCCGCTGGGTGCTGACGACCCTGGGCGCACGTCTCACCGGCTGAGGCCATGCGCGCCGCGTCTGTGCGCCTCAGCACTGTCCTGGGACCATGGGGTCGGAACTGCGCCCCCGGAGGCAATGAAACAGACCTCGCGGCGCACGTCGCCCGCGCGCATCGGCACATCGCCGGGCTGGACGTAACGGGGCTTCAGCGCCTTGGCAAAGCGCGTTCGGTCGGCCCGGGGCTGTCCAGGGAAAATGACGATGAAAAGCGCGGCAACGACGCCGACAAGCAAGATGACACCCATGAGGCGCTGAATTTCCCCGCCACAACGCCGGCTGTGCCTTCTGCGGTCTGGCCGGCACCAGCATTCGCCTGTAATTTGATTGCAATGACGCCAAGGGCACAGGGGTAATCGTGGACACCAGCTTTGCATCGATCTTCTATGAAATCTCACTTCTGGTGCTTCTGGCAGCCGCGGTCGGTTTCGTTGGCCTGTTGCTGCGCCAGCCATTGGTGGTGGCCTTCATTGCCGTGGGGGTCATGGCAGGGCCTGACGCGCTGGGGCTGGTCAGTTCGGTCGAGTTCATCGAGACCCTGAGCCAGATCTCGATCGCGGTTCTGCTGTTCCTCGTTGGGCTGAAGCTCGATGTCAGCCTTGTCCGAAACCTGGGCAAGGTGGCAGTGGCGACGGGGCTTGGCCAGGTTACCTTCACGGCATTCTTCGGCTTCCTGATCTGTCTGGCGCTCGGGATCGACCCGCTGACATCGCTCTACATCTCGGTTGCGCTGACATTTTCTTCGACCATCATCATCGTCAAGCTGCTGTCCGACAAGCAGGAGATCGGCGCGCTGCATGGCAAGATCGCGCTGGGGTTCCTGATCGTGCAGGACATCTTCGTGGTGCTGGCCATGGACACGCTCTCGGCCATCGGCGTGGGGCTGGGCGAGGATAC
>JAFIED010000106.1 GCA_020832805.1 Pararhodobacter sp. | reverse complement strand
GCGGGCGCCCGCCAGCGCACGCACCGCCGCCTGCAACGCGTCGGCATCGGGCGCAGGCGGTGGCACGGGCAGAAAGCGGGCGGCATCGATCGGCGGTGGCGCGACCTCCAGCCGGGATTCCTGCAACTCGGCGTCAAGGTTCACATAGACCGGGGCACAGGGATGGCTGGTGGTTCGGCGATACCCCTCCAGCAGCGACCAGCGCGCGGCGGTCACGCCATGGGGCTGATCATCCCATTTGGTGAAGTCCCGGATCAGCGCGCCTTGATCCTGCGCGGTGTGCAACCCGTCGATCCAGGGGCGGCGGCGCGCGGCATCAAAGGGGCCGGTCGCGCCGATCACCAGCATCGGCACCCGGTCGCACCAGGCGTTGAAGATGCCCATCGCGCCATGCATCAGCCCGACATTCGAATGCAGCCCCACGGCCAGCGGCCGGCCCGTGACCTTGGCATAGCCATGCGCGATGGACACCGCCGCCTCTTCGTGAATGCACAACAGCAAGCGCGGCGTGGCATTGCCCAGATAGTTGACGATCGAATCGTGCAGCCCCCGGAAACTGGCGCCCGGATTCAGCGTCATGTACGGGATGCCCAGATCGCGGATCACCCCGGCCATGGCATCCGAACCCCATTCGGCGGGGCGGTTGCCCCGTTCGTTGCCCGCTGTTGCATGCTGATCCTGTTTCACCGCTTGCCTCCTTGCCCTGGAACCGCCCTTGCCGGCGGGCGCACTGTTACGGGTTTGATCCGGATGAGAAACCCCCCATCGTATCAATGGTCAAGCGGCTTTGGGGGTTCTATCATCGCGCAGAAAGCTTGCGCAGAGGCCGACAGGGCAAAGCCGTCACGGGTATAGAGCATGAAATCACGCACCAGGGGCGGGTCGGTCATGGGGATGAACTGCACGTCGAAAACCGGGGCCAGCCGCGCGGCATAGCGTGGCGCGGCGGTTACACCCTGCCCCCGCCCGATCAGGGCCAGGACCGTGGGCAGGTAGCGTACGCGCATCACCTGCGGCAGGCGCATCTTCAACGGCGCCCATATCGACTGCTCGAGATGCAGCATGAATTCGTCGGAATAGAGAATCCAGTTTTCGTTGACCACATCGCCCCATGCGGCAGGCGGTGGCGCCGCCCCGGTGCCGGTGCCGGTGCCGGTGGGGCATACCAGATGGATCGGCTCGGTCCACAGGTGCCGCGCGGCGATGCCCTGCGCCAGGGGCCGGCGCGGGCCAATGCCCAGTTCGGCCTCGTCGCGCGCCACGGCCTGCACGATGCGGTCGCCCGTGGTATCGACGACATCGATCAGCACATCAGGATAGCGGGCGCGAAAGCGCGCCAGCAGGTCAGGCAACCAGACCGCGGCCAGCATCTGCGGCACGGCCAGCCGCAGGCGCCCGCGGCGCAGGGCGCGCAGATCGTCCACGCCCTCCTCGATCTGGCGCATGTCTGTCAGGATACGCGCCACGACCGGCAACATCTCGCGCCCGGCCTCGGTCAGATGCACCTGCCGGCCCAGCCTGTCGAACAGCGGCAGGCCCAGGGACTGTTCAAGCTGGCGCACCAGCATCGACACCGCCGATTGCGTCAGGTTCAGCTGCTGCGCGGCCAGGGTAAAGCTGCGGGTGCGCGCGACCTGTTCAAAGGCGCGCAGCTGGCGCAGGGTGAAAGACATAAGCAAACCTGATGCTAGCAGAAGGATAATTCGTTTGTTTGATTTCTAGCGACAAAATACGCTTTGCGCATCACGCTTTTCGCGTGACCGGAAAAGACGGGGTCCTGGATGCATCTGGCGGTCATCGGAACGGGGGTTGTCGGGGTCTGCACCGCGGCCTGGCTGCTGCGCGATGGTCACCGGATTACCTTTGTCGACCCCAACGGCCCGGCCGAGGCCTGTTCCTTTGGCAATGCCGGCTCGATCTCGCCATCGGCCTGCCTGCCGGTGGGCATGCCCGGCATGTGGCGCCGCGTGCCCGGCTGGTTGCTGGATGATGATGGCCCGCTGACCATACGCCCGGCCTATCTGCCGCGCGTGATGCCCTGGCTGGCGCGGTTCCTGCGCCATTCGCGCCCCTCGGAGGTGCGCCGAATCGCCGGGGCCATGCGGGCGCTGCTGGCCCCGGTGTTCGATTGTTACGAACCCCTGCTGCAGCGCGCCGGGGCCAGCGGCCTGCTGCGGCGCGAAGGGTGCCTTTATGTCTATTCCTCGCGCCAGGCGGCGGCGCGATGGCAATGGGGCATGGATCTGCGCCGCGCGCTGGGTGTAGAGTTGCGCGAGATGGACGAGGACGCCCTGCTGGCGCTGGAACCAGACCTGCGCGGGCGCTTTCGCTATGGCCTGCTGGCACCTGACAACGGTGCGGCGACCGACCCGGCGGCCCTGGTGCGCGCCCTTTATGACCGGGCGGTGATGGACGGTGCCGCGCATCTGCGCATGCGCGCGACCCGCCTTGACCGGCGCGGCAACCGGCTGGAGGGCGTGATGCTGCACAATGGCGAGCGGCTGGACGTCGATGGCGTGGTCCTTGCCGCCGGGGCATGGTCGGCGCGGCTGGCCGGCGATCTGGGTCTGCGCGTTCCGCTGGAGACCCAGCGCGGTTATCATGCCACATTGCCCCGACCCAATGTCTCGTTGACCCGCACGGTGATGGCGGTGGAAGAGAACATCATGATCAATCCCATGTCGGTGGGCCTGCGCCTTGCCGGCACGGTCGAATTTGCCGGGCTTGACGCGCCGCCGCGCTATGAACGGGCCGAGGCCCTGTTGCGCAGGGGCCGCGAGTTGTTTCCGCATCTGGATACCACCGGCAAGCGGCTTTGGATGGGCCACCGCCCCTGCCTGCCTGACAGCATGCCGGTGGTCGGCCGCGCCCCCCTTGTGGAAAACGCCTGGCTGGGTTTTGGCCACGGTCATGTGGGCATGTGTGGCGGGGCCAGCACCGGCCGGGAAATCGCCCATCTGGTTGCCGGCCGACCCACCGAGATCGACCTCCATCCGTTCCGCCCCGATCGGTTTCACCTTCTTGCGGCATGACACCGGGGCCACGCCGCCATGCCCAAGCGCCATCAGAGCGTTACAACGACAGGGAGAATTGTCCGATGATCAACCGACATACCCGCAGAAACCTGCTGCAACTGGGTGCCGCCACCCTTGCCGGCGCGGCCTTTCTGGCCGGCACCGCGCTGACCAGCGGCACCGCCCTTGCCCAGGGCTGGCCCGACCGCCCGATCACCCTGGTGGTGCCCTTTCCGCCCGGCGGGTCAACCGATGTGCTGGCGCGCCAGATCGCCGAACAGATCGCCGGGCCCCTGGGCCAGCCGGTGGTGGTGGAAAACCGCGGCGGCGCCGGCGGCACGGTGGGCGCCAATCATGTCGCGCAATCGGCGCCTGACGGCTACACCCTGCTGATGGGCGTCACCGGGTCGAACGCCATTTCCGGCGTGCTGCGCAGCGATCTGCCTTATGATCCGGGCACCGATTTCGCGCCTGTCGCCCTGGTTGTCTCTTCGCCGCTGGTGCTGACCGTGCATGCCGACAGCGATATCCACACGCTGGACGATTTCATCGCCGCCGCCGCCGCCGAGCCCGAGGCGATCACCCATGGAACGCCGGGTGTGGGCACCTCGATGCATCTGGCGGCAGAGCTGTTCGGCCTGGAATCCGGCACCAGCCTGCTGCATGTGCCTTATCAGGGGTCGGCGGCAGCCATTGCCGATCTGCTGGGCGGCAGTATCGATGCCATGTTCGCCGATATTCTGGTGGCCTCTGAATACATTGCGGCGGGGCGGTTGCGCCCGCTGGGTGTGACCGGCGACCAGGAGCATTTCATGCTGGAGGGTGTGCCGACGATCGACACGGTTCTGCCCGGTTACTTTGCCGCGTCATGGCAGGGCGTGTTCGCCCCGGCAGGCACCGATCCGGCGATTCTGGAACGCCTGCACGCCGAGATCAGCACGGCAATGACCAGCGATACCTTGCAGACCTTTTTCCGGGATCGCGGCTTTCTGGTGGAAGGGCGCAACCCTGACAACACCATGGCCTTCATCACCGAGGAAATCGAGAAATGGGGCCGCGTCGTCGAGGCCGCCGGCATCAGCGTGGACTGAAGCCGCAAAAGACGCGTCATCGCGCCCTTTCAACGCACGCGCAACCGGGGCAAGATGGGCTGGACATGATCGCCGCGCCCCGGGGCAGCTTTGCCGCGGGGCGCGGTGGCGACCACGAAACACCGTGCGCCCCCTGCATCCGAACCGCCCATGACCGGAACTCTCCGTGACCAGAACCACCCATGACCATTTCTGATCCATGAACCGTCTGAACCGGGGCGAATTGCTGGCCGGTCTGGCCGTCGCAGGCTTTGGCGCCTTCCTGTCGATCAAGGCGCTGGACCTGAACCTGGGCAGCATGCGCCGACCCGGCCCGGGGGCGGTACCGCTGGGCGTGGGTTTGATCGTGGGCGTATTGGGGCTGGTTGCGGCGCTGCAGGGCGCGCGGCAGGCGGCCGGCGCGCTGCAACCGATCCGCCTGCGCCCGCTGGCCGCCGTGGCGCTGGCGCTGATCGGCTTTGCGCTGCTGGCCGAAACCGCGGGTTTCGTGCCGGCGGCACTGTTCGTGGTGCTGGTCTCGGGCGCGGGCGAGATGCGTGACAACTGGCTGGCGCTGACCCTGGCGGGGCTGGCGCTGGGCATGGCGGGATCGGCGCTGTTCATTCGCCTGCTGGGTGTGCCGTTGCCTGTGCTGCCACCCGCCCTGGGCATTTTCTGAGGAACCGCATGTGACCGAATTCTGGGCCAATGTCGCCTTGGGGCTGGACCGCGCGCTGGCAGCCGATGCCCTGCTGTTCTGCTTCATCGGGGTCAGCGTGGGGATGGCTGTGGGCGTATTGCCCGGGCTGGGGGCGCTGGCTGCCATCTCGCTGTTGTTGCCCATTACCTATTATCTGGAACCGACCATTGCCCTGATCATGCTGGCGGGAATCTTTTACGGCGCGCAATATGGCGGTTCCACGGCCTCGATCCTGCTGAACCTGCCCGGCACGCCCTCGGCCGCCGTGACCTGCCTTGATGGCTATCCGCTGGCGCGTCAGGGCCGCGCGCCGCTGGCGCTGTTCGTGACCACCATCAATTCGGTGATCGGCGCCACCGTGGCCATCGTGCTGCTGATGGGGTTTGCGCCGATGCTGGCCGAATGGGCGCTTGCCTTTGGCGCCCGCGAATACTTTGCCATCATGCTGCTGGGGCTGATCGCCGCCTCGACGCTGTCGCTGGGCTCGCCGGTGAAGGGGCTGGCGATGGTGGCGGTGGGGGTGGCGCTGGGGCTGGTGGGTACCGATGTGAACACCGGTACCTTTCGCTTTACCTTCGGCTTTCTGGAACTGGCCGACGGGCTGAGCCTGATCGCCGTGGCGATGGGCCTGTTCGGCGTGGCCGAGATCCTGTCGAACATGGGCGCGCGCCGCCCTGCCCGCTATGACGTGCGCCAGATCACGTTCCGCGCCATGCTGCCCCGGCGGGGCGAATGGGGGCCGGTGCTGAAGGCCTCGGCGCGCGGGTCGGTGATCGGTTCGTTCATCGGTATCCTGCCGGGCACGGGGCCGGGCATCGCCTCGTTCATGGCCTATGCGGGCGAAAAGCGGCTGGCGCGCGACCCGTCCCGTTTTGGCAAGGGCGCGCTGGAGGGGCTCTCGGCGCCAGAGGCGGCCAACAATGCCTCGGTTCAGGCAGCCTTCATCCCCACGCTCAGCCTTGGCATACCCGGCGATGCGGTGATCGCGCTGCTGCTGGGCGCGATGCTGCTGCATGGCATCACCCCCGGCCCCAACCTGATTGCCAATGAGCCGGCGCTCTTCTGGGGCCTGATCATGAGCTTCTGGGTGGGCAACCTGATCCTGCTGGTGCTGAACATCCCGCTGATTCGCCTGTGGGTGCGGCTGTTGTCGGTGCCCTATTCGCTGCTTTACCCCGCCATCCTGCTGTTGATCTGCGTGGGTGTCTATGCCGGCAACAACAATGTGTTTGATGTCTATATCGTGCTGATCTTCGGCGTGGTGGGGTATTTCATGCTGCAATACGGCTATCCCGCTGCGCCGCTCTTGCTGGGCTTCATCCTTGGCCCGATGATGGAAGAGCATTTCCGCCGCGCCATGCTGCTGGGCCGGGGCGACCCCATGACCTTTGTGCAAAGCCCGCTGGCGGCAAGCTTCCTGATGGCGGCGGCGCTGATCCTGACACTGTCCATGCTGGGCGTCTGGCGGCGCTGGCGGCAGCGCGGCGGGCGCGTGCCGAATTGAAAGGGGCGCGCAACGGGCGCGGATCACCGCGCCGAAATGCACAGCGGGGCGGTTTCACCGGGTCATCACCCGCCAGCGTCTGCCGGCGCGCCATAGCCAGCCCCGCCCGCGCTTTCGACCACCAGCCGGTCACCCCGCATCAACCGGACCGCCGCGCGGGCAGGCAGGGCATCGACAACGCCGCCCTGCCGTTCAACCCGTGCTGCTGCGGGCTGCGGCCGCCCACCACCAAAGGCGCCCTCGGGCACCCGCTGGAAACGGTCACCGCGCAACGACACCGCTATGTCATCGGCCAGCGCCAGATACACCCGGCGGATGCCATGCCCACCCCGGAACCGCCCCGCCCCGCCCGAGCCGCGCCTGACCTCGGCCACCAGCAGGCGCAGCGGCGCCATTGCCTCCAGCGCCTCGGCGGGCATATTCATTGCATTGCCCACATCGGTTGAAATGCCGTCGGCGCCATCGGCATCCGGCCCCCCGCCGGCGCCCCCTGCCACGATCTCGGTGACATGAAAGGCCGCGCCATCATGCCCCCGCCCGGAAAAGGCGATCACAAAGGACATGCCGCTGTTGGCCGCGGGGCGCCGCCCCGGTGCTGCCAGCGCCAGTGCTGCCAGCACGGTCGAGGTGGTCACCCGCACCAGCCCCATGCGTGCGTTCACCGCCGATGGCGGCGCGGCATTGATCACCGATCCCGGCGGCAGGTCCATCCGAAGCACGCGCAACGCGCCCCCGTTGCGCGGTGCCGTGGCGGGCAGCAGTGAAAAAAGGCCATAAACCAGCGCCGACAGAGGCCCCGATGCCACACAGTTGATCGGCGCCGCCACCGGGGCCGATGTGCCGGCGAAATCCGCCTGCAGGATCCCGGCATCGGGGTCGATCGACATTGCCAGACGCACGTCGACCGCACCCAGCGCCGGCGACGGATCCAGCCCGTCGCGCGCAAGATGCGGCCCCGCCGGCAGCGCGCACAACGCGGCGCGGGCCGCCGCCTCGCCATCGGCCAGACACCGGGCGCAGGCCTTGTCAAAGGCTGCCGCCCCGTATTCCCCTGTCAGCCGGCGCAGCATGGCCGCAGCATGCCCCGCCGCTGCCAGCTGCGCCGACAGGTCGCCCCAGACGATATCGGGGGCGCGGGAATTGGCGCGGATCAGCCGCTCGGCCAATGCCACCGGCTGACCGGCGCGCATCAGGGGCATGGGGGGCAGGCGCAGACCTTCCTGATGGATTTCCACAGCATCGGGCGGGACAGAGCCCGCACGCATGCCGCCCACATCCTGATGATGCAGGATGCTGACAGCATGACCGATCAGCGCACCCCCGGCGGCCGCATCAGCGAACACCGGACAAAGCACCGTCAGATCCGGCAGATGCGTGCCGCCATCGAAAGGGTCGTTCATGACAAAGGCATCGCCGGGCTGCATGGTTGCGGGTGGAAAGTCACGCAGGATCGCCGCCACCGCGCCGGGCAGGGCGCCCAGCAGCAGCGGGATGGCCTGCGACAACGCCAGCAGCGTGCCCCCCGGTGTAAAGAGGGCCGAGGCCGCATCGGCCCCCTCGCGCACCACGGGGGAAACGGCAGTGCGAAACAGCACCTGCTGCATGGCCTGGGCGATCCCATCCAGCCGGGGTTGCAGACTGTATGACAGGGCCGGTGCCGGCGCTGTGGCCACGCCCGGCGCACCCGCGGCACCGGCAGGGACATCGCCGATCAGCGGCAGGGCCGGCAGGGCTGGTCCCTCGTGCCAGATCTGCAGCGAAAACGCATGCACCGGGCCAGACCGCGCCAGGCCGAAGCGCGTGGCATGGGCGGCATTGAACGCCGTAGCCAGATCGGCGCCGGTTTCCGGCCAGCCGCTCAGCGGGATGTCCATCGGGTGCTGGCCGGGCTGGGGTGCGGCCTCCAGCAACAGACGGGTGGCAGGCGGCCTGGGCCGCCTGGCAGACAGCACCTGCGGGGTGATGGCCGCGGTGGAAAGGGCCAGCGGCCACACCCTGTGCGTGCTTTCCCGCAGGCGCAACAGGCCCAGTGCCCCGCCGCAGGCCGCCCCCGGCACAGCCAGCGGCGCGGGCATGCCCAACCGCCTGGCCAGGCGCGCGGCAACGGGCGCGCCCAGGCCCCCCATCGGCACCAGCACCACGCGCGCCGGGTCCAGGTTGCGGCGGGTACAAAAGCCCATCAGCGCCTGTGCCGCCTGCTCTATCGCCGCGGCGATAACAGCCTGTGGCGAAGTCTGTGCCGGTTCTGGGGCCGGTGCCGATGCCGGTGCCGGCGCGCAGACTTCGCGCAAGGCCTCGTCCAGCCGCAGGGTGCCCGCGCCCAACGGCCGGGCTGCGCCGCCCAGCGCCGTGCTTTCGCCATCTACCGCGACCCGCCGCAACGGCAGGCCGGCAATCTGACGAAAACGCGACAGGGCCGGGCGCGCGCCGTCCAGTAGCACCAGATCCATCGAGGCCGCGCCCATGTCCAGCATCAGCACAGGCCGGTCGGCCGGGCAGGCCGGTATCGCTGCCGCCGCCTCGGCCGCCAGCGTGGCCGCGGCGGCCGGCCCGCCCTCCAGCACGGCAGACAGGCGCCCGGCCAGCGCCCGGGCGGGCTGCAAAGCCCCGGCCCCGTCGGCCAGCAACAGCTGCGGGTGCACCCCGCGCCGGGCCAGCCCCGCCATGATCGCCGTCAACGCATCCCGCAGCAGCGGTGCCAGCGCAGCCTCGATGACCGTGGCCAGCGTGCGCTCGAACTCACGCGGCTGCGGATCGACCCGATGAGAGCAGGCCACCACACAGCCAGGCACTGCCGCCTGCACCGCCTGCGCCACCTGACGCTCCAACTGCGGGGCAAGATGCCCGAATACCAGCGATATGGCGACGGCCTGGGGCGGATCAGCCTGAAGCCTGGCTACAAGCGCCGCCAGCGCAGCCGGGTCAACCGCGGCCACGATCGCGCCGGCGCTGTCTGCGCGCGCCTCCAGCATGTGGATATCCGAGGCGGCTACCAGCGGGGCCGCTGCCATGCCGTCCAGCGGGTGCCGGGCGACAGAGTCGTAAAGATCGGCACGATCCTGCCGGCCAAGCGCCAGCACATCGCCAAATCCCGCGGTGGTGATCAACGCCACCCGCGCCCGCCCCGCCCCTAGCAATGCGTTCAGCGGCAGCGTGGTGGCCAGGCGCAGGCTTTCCACACCGACCGGCGACCGCCCGGTAGCATCAATGGCGGCCAGCACCGACGCCGCCATGTCCAGATCCCGCCGCGGATGCTTCCACAGCGCCACACCCTGCCCCGTGGTGCAATCGGCATCGTGCCAGGCCAGATCGACATGTGCAGCGCCCAGATCGACAGCCAGCACGCTCATGCCAGGCGCCCCTGACCTGCGTGAGACGCCATCCGGCGTTCTCGCACCATTCCTGAAGATCGGCATATGGCGCTGCCGCCTGGGCGCTCGAACTCGGGTCTCATCAGCGTTTTCCCGTCTGCATCTGCATGACTTGCCTGCGCCTCGGCCGGGACTCACCCCGCTTCGGCATAAGACCAGAACAACGGACCGAGGTCAAAGCCACAGTCACCCCGTGGCGCCAACGCCCTTCAGGTAAGGGCGTTGCAAGGGCCTTGCTGCAAGGCCCTTTTTCGCCCGGCGGCAAGCAGCAGCGCTTGATGCGGCAAAGGGCGGCGCCTGCCAATGGCGGTTGACCGGAAAATCGAACACCTGTAGAACCTAGCGTGAACCTATCCGGCTCATCCCCCGGATATTCAACTATGAGGAGAGTGGCATGTTGACCCGCAAGCAACTGGAGCTTCTTGAACTGATCAACAGCCGCATGCAGGCCGATGGCGTGCCACCCTCTTTTGACGAGATGAAGGATGCGCTGAACCTGCGGTCGAAATCCGGGATACACCGCCTGATCACCGCGCTGGAAGAGCGCGGATTCATCCGCCGCCTGCCGCACCGTGCCCGCGCGATCGAGGTGATCCGCATGCCCGAAGCGCTGGAACAGCGCTTCACCCCGCCCGGGATCGAGGGGGGCGCGCGCCCGGCCGCCCCCACCCCGCACCCGCCCGCCGGCGCCCTGCCGCTGCAAGAGGCGCAGGCGATGGAACTGCCGGTCATGGGCCGCATTGCTGCCGGCACGCCGATCGAAGCCATTTCGGAAGTGTCGCACAGCAT
>JAFIED010000103.1 GCA_020832805.1 Pararhodobacter sp. | reverse complement strand
CCGGGCGCGCTTGCCCAACCCGAACCCGACCACTAGCACCCCCAAGGACGCGCGTTCTGAACGTGGGACGACCGGGGGGCAGGTCAACATCGCAAAGAATGTGTTCCACGTCCACGGCGTCTGTGCCGCGGGAAAGCAGCTCATATCGCGCAAGCTGCGCAGGTCGCAGATTTTGGTCTTCTTTGGAAAGCTGAAACCCTGCTTGGTCGGCATGGAAGCATGCGCCACTGCGCACTACTGGGCCCGGGAGATTGCCGCTCTCGGCCATGAAGTTCGGCTGATGCCGCCGAAATACGTGAAGGCCTAACTGAAACGGCAGAAAAATGACGCTGCCGATGCCGCAGCTATCTGCGAAGCGGTTGGGCGCCCCAATACGCGCTTCGTGTCGATCAAATCGCGGGACCAGCAGGCCGTGCTGATGCTGCATCGGGCGCGTGATCTGCTGATCCGGCAGAGAACCATGCTCATCAACGCTTCCCGTGCTCACCTGGCGGAGACCGGCCATGTCGCCGCCGTGGGCAGAACCGGTGTGGCCGATCTTCTGGACGTTGTAGAGGCCGATGACGACCGGTTGTCGCCACTCGAACGCGAAACCCTCTCCCATTTGACTGGCCAGATCCGGGATACGGCCGCCCGGATCACGGCGCTAGAAAAGCGCATTCTTACCTGGCATCGCAGCAACGAAGCCTCCCGGCGCCTTGAGACCATTCCGGGGGTTGGCCCGATCACTGCCTCAGTAATCGTGGCCTCGATCGGGGACGGAACGAATTTCCGAAATGCCCGGCAGTACGCGGCGTTCCTGGGGCTTGTGCCGACGCAGAATTCGACAGGGGGGAAGACGCGACTTGGCCATATCACCAAGTGGGGCGACAGCTACATCCGCAGGTTGCTGGTGGTGTCGCGCTGCGCCATGATCCGCTATGCGCGCGCGAAACCTGCGTCGGAAAACTGGCTAGCGAAGTTACTGACCCGGCGCCCGGGCAAGGTCGCTGCAGTCGCGATGGCAAACAAGATGGCCAGGATCATCTGGTCGGTGCTGATGTCTGGTCGCGTCTACCAGCAAGAGCCGCCCGTCGCGGCGGCCTGAACAGGAGACGACGAGTTGCTCGGGTGAATGTGACTTGATGGCAGACCGGTTTTGCCGGGGATCAACCAGACCCGCCTAGTTCCAAGCGCCGAATATGTGCGCGTTGCCTTGATTGGGAGTCGATCCGCAGAGTTCATCAGGGCCAGCGACCGTCGGTCGCAACCAAGGGCCGAATACATGACCGCACCCAACCTGTCGACATCAAGACAAGAAAACCCTTGCAAAAGGCGAGCGTCCATACATGGAACTTCAAGCCGTCAAGCTGAAAACCCGGTGACCCGCAGCGAACGCTTACGGTTCGCATGATGGACGGAACAAACGATTGGGCCGATCTGCCGCCGATGGAGGAGGTGACGGCGCCCGATGCGCAAGCAGAAGTCATGCGGTTGGCCGGGCTGGGCGAGGATGACGATGCATCGGGCATCGAGACCCCGGACCCCTGGCCCGATCCGGTCGAGGGAGCATCGCTGGCCGAGGAAATCCGAGCCCGGCTGGGCGTGTATGTCGTGTTGGTCGCTGCGGGCGATGTCGACGCCGCGACAATCTTGATCTTCGGCAGCTACCTGATGCCCGTTGTGCGCTTGTGGCTGCGCCAGATGATTACCAGCCCGACAAAGCAATGCGGCAGATCAACGCTGCTGGAAATGCTGGATGCGTTGGTGCAGCGCGGCTCCATTGCCGCCAACACCAGATCTGGCCCAACTTCCTGGCCGCCGAGATCGCCTGCCGCGGCACCGGCCAGCTGAAGCTGCACCCCGAGGCGTTCGACAAGCCGTAGGCCCAGCGCGACCGGTTGGGCAAGCCGCTGATCGTCCGCTCGGCCTATCGCTCGCCCGCGCATAACTGCGCTGTTGGCGGCGCGCCGCGCTCCAGGCACATTGACGGCACGGCCTTCGATATCGCCATGTCGAACCATGATCCGGTGGCGTTCGAGGCCGCCGCGCGGGCGGTGGGCTTCCCCGGCTTCGGCTTCCAATCGCGTTCGGGCTTTATCCATATCGACCTCGGCCCCGCGCGCCAATGGGGCGAGCGCTTCCCGGCGCGCGCCGTGCCGTTTGCCGCCAAGGCCCCGCCCGCGCGCGAGGCGCTGGCCGAAAACCGGACGCTGAAAGAGACCGGGCCCGCGGGTGTGGCGACCGTCGGGGTCGCCGGGGTCGAGGTGGCTCAGGGGGTGCTGGCGGAGGCACAGGGCGCAGTCCTGCCGATGGTGTCGTATCTGGGCACCCTACGCTGGCTGCTCATCGCACTGGCCATCTGGGTGCGGCTGGGCGATTGAAAGAAGGGCCTCCGCTGATGTGAACCAGCCTGGTGGTCGGGCTTCTCGCCCGGCCCTCAGCGCCGCGGGCGGCTGCTCTCGCCTTCGCCGTGCTGACAATCACCCTGTTCATCCTCAACCTCCGTCGCACGACAGGGCGCGCAGGGCGCGCTGCCGTGCGGCGCGACTTGCTGGAGCACGACAACCGACGGGGCCACGGCCCTGTCGGCGTGCGCTCATCACGCAGGCGATGGCGGGGCCAAGGTCTGGTTTTGCAGCGCCGTTCCCACCGCTTGCGGTCATGCCCGGCCTGTCACCTTACCAGATAGCTGGTTCCCTCGATCAGGATGGACGGGAAAAGCAGCAAAATCACCCCAGTGCCGATCATCAGAAAGACATAGGGCATCACTGCACGGTAAAGCTGCAGGATCGGCGTGCGGGGGCTGAGCGATTTCAGGTAAAAGATGTTGTAGCCAAAGGGTGGCGTGATGTAGCCGATGCAGAGGTTGAGCTGGAAGATGATGCAGAACCAGATCGGATCGAAGCCCAGCTGCACCACCACCGGAAAGAAGATCGGCAGCACCAGCAGGATGATGCCGATGGGATCCAGGAACATGCCCAGCACCAGCGCGATCAGTTGCATCAGCACGATCATCATCCAGGGCGGGATATCGGCGCCCAGCAGAAGCCCGCGCATGAAGGTAATGCCCCCGCCCGCCGAATAGACCGAGACGAAGGCGGTGGCGCCGAAAACGATCCAGATGACCATGCCGGTGGTGGCGGCGGTCTCGTGGCTGACCTCGCGGATAAAGCGCAGCGTGACCTCGCCGCGCAGGGCCACGGCCAGGAACACCGCCAGCGCCCCCACCGCCGCCGCCTCGGTGGGCGTGGCGAGGCCCATGAAGATGGTCATCAGCACGCTGGTGACGATCAGCAGCGGCACCACCACCGAGCGAAGCGCGCCGATCTTCTGCCCGATGGGCACCGCCTGACCCAGCGCCGGGGCCAGCGACGGGCGAATCCAGCTGCGCAGTGCCACATAGACCAGGATCACCGCCAGCACCAGCAGGCCGGCGATCAGCCCGCCCATGAACAACCGCCCGATGGAGGCGCCGGTGGTCATGCCGATCACGATCAGCGTGACCGAAGGCGGGATCAGGATGCCCAGCGTCCCCGCCGCGCCAATGGTACCCAGCGCGAACAAACGGTCATAGCCATGCTTCTCCATCGCCGGCATACCGACCTTGCCGGTGGTCAGGGTCGAGGCCGCGCAACTGCCGGTCATGGCAGAGAGCGCCGCGGCAAAGCCAGAGGTGCCCAGCAACAACCCGCCATTCAGCCGCCCGGACCACAGGTAGAACGCCTGATAAAGGTTCGACGATATGGTGGACCGCGCCAGCGCCACCCCCATGAACACGAAGAAGGGTACCGCCGACAAGAGGATCGACCACATGCTGCCGAAGACGGCCGAGATCATCGGAAACAACCCGATGGGGCCGGACAGGATCAGCGTGAAGACCACCGCCACCCCGCCCAGCGCAAAGGACAGCGACACGCCCAGCATGATCAGCAGCAACAGCGCGCCAAACATGCCGATGGTCAGCAATTCCGGGCTCATGGCTGCCACCCCGGGCGGTTCGGGTTGATCAGCCGGGCGATTGCGCGCATCAGTTCTGCCACGCCCTGCAGCGCCATCAGCACCACGCCGACGAACAGCGA
This sequence comes from Pararhodobacter sp., assembly GCA_020832805.1. GTDB lineage: Bacteria > Pseudomonadota > Alphaproteobacteria > Rhodobacterales > Rhodobacteraceae > Pararhodobacter. The sequence goes on along the minus strand of JAFIED010000103.1, from coordinate 2,404 downwards.
CAGCTTCACCGGCCACATCGGATGGCCCAGCGCGCCGTCATCGCGTTCGCCAAAGCGCCAGGCGTCCATGAAATACTGCCACCCCTCCCAGACCAGCGCCGCCATCCAGATCAGCAGCACGGTATAGTTGATGATGTCCAGAAGCGCGCGCCGGCGGGTCGAGGGCTCGCCCATGAACAGATCGACCCGCACATGGCCGCGCTGGATCAGCGTATAGGCCCCGATCAGGATGAAATAGGCCGCGAAGATGCGCTGCGCATAGCCCTGCGCCCAGACCGTAGGCGCGTTGAAGGCGTAGCGCAACACCACCTCGTAGACCACCACCATCATGCCGATCCAGATGGCATAGCTGACGGCGCGGCCCAGCGCGCCGTTCAGCCGGTCGATCCAGTCTGCCAGAAACATCGGGCGATCTTTCACTGCAAGGGGGGGCGCGTGCCGGCAAAGGCGCCGGCACGCAGAAGCTTGTCAGACCAGGGCGCGGATCACGCCTTGCCGGTCATGCGCATGAACTCATGCAGCAATTCGCCCACCCGGCCACTGTAGCGCGCGTCCTGGGCCGAAATCTCGTCCACCACCGCCATCGAGGCCGTGCGCATCTCGTCCAGCACACTGTCTTCCATCATCACCACTTCGCCGCCGTGGTCGTCGACGAAGCTGGCCATGCCGGTGGCATCCTCGTAGAGAATCTTGGCGGTGTAGATGTTGGTGGTCACGCGCACCGCGTCATGCAGCACGCGCTTGTGGTCCTCGCCCAGCTGGTTCCAGCGGTTCATGTTGACGAAGAACTCCAGATTGGTCGGATAGACCAGATCCGGCTGCATGATGTAGGAGGTCACCTCCTGAAAGCTCATGCTCATCCCGCCCGAGACGCTGCCCCAATGCGCAGCATCCACCACGCCTGTCTGCAGTGCCTGGTAAAGCTCGCCCCCGGCCACGGTGACCGGCGCCGCACCCAGCCGTTCCAGCACCCGTGCGGCGGTGCCGGTGGTACGGATGCGGTAGCCGCGGAAATCCTCCAGCGTCTGGATGGGGCGCTTCCCGAACAGCGTCACCCCGCCCCCTGCAATGGGGCCGACCTGATAGACACCGCGCTCGGCATAGGCTTCGCGGATGATCGACAGCGCCTCGGTCTCGTAGAAGAAATACTCCATCTCCTGCAGAGAGCCGAAGGTGGCCAGATTGCCGTTCAGATGCCCGGCGACGGGGATTTGCCCGACCCAGTAGGCCGGGAAGGTTAGCGCTGCATCCAGCGTGCCGCGCCCGGCCGCGATCAGCTTGTCGGTGGTGCCGACGATAGAGCCGGGTCCGTGGGTTTCCAGGATCAGCTCGCCATTGCTGGCCTCGCGCACGCGGTTGGCCAGATCCTCGAACACGTCGGAATAATACCAGGTGCCGGTGGGCCAATGCGTCTGCATCCGCCAGGTAATGGGCTGGCTGGCCGAGGCGATGGTCGCCGGGGCGGCCAGCACGCCGGCACCGGCGGCGGCAGTGGCGCCGCGCGCGATGAAGCGGCGCCGTGACAGGGTCTTGCTGTTCTGGGTCATTGTCAGGGTCTCCTCCCGTGTTGACCGGCCCGCCCGTGCGGAACCGGGGTCGTATGGGCCACGCGCCGCTCCTCCTGCCCGCGCGCGGCCCGTGATGTCGTTACGCGCCGCGCTCCACGACGAAGCTGACTACCGTGGTTGCGCTGCCGCCGATGTTCAGCGTGCCGAAGCGCCGCGCGCCCTCTACCTGGCAGTCGCCCGCCCGGCCGGTGACCTGCCGCGCGGCATCGTTGAGCATGCGCACGCCGGTGGCGCCGACCGGATGGCCGACACCGATCAGCCCGCCGCTGGGGTTGACCGGGATGCGCCCGCCGGGCGCGATGTCGCCGCCTTCGACCGCGCGCCAGCTTTCGCCCGGCGGCGTGATGCCGAAATGGTCGATCGCCATGTATTCGGTGGGCGAAAAACAGTCATGCGTCTCGATCCCCTGCAGCGCGGAAACGTCCCCGATGCCGGCGCGGCGAAAGGCATCCTGGATGGTGTCGCGCACATGCGGGAACACATAAGGGCTGTTGCGGCTCATCTGCAGTTTTTCGTCCAGCCGCAGATGCGCGGTGCGGTGCCCCCAGCCGGCGATTCGCGGCAGATCGTCCAGCGTCAGGCCCCGCGCCGCCGCCCAGTCCCGCGCAAAGGGTTCGGACGCCAGGATCACTGCCGCCGCCCCGTCCGTGACCTGCGCGCAGTCCTGCCGGCGCACTACCCCCTCGATCACCGGGTTGGCCTGATCATCCTCTGTGAAGCTGGCCTCGGTGTAGTGCCAGCCCCGCGTCTGGGCCAGCGGGTTGCGCCGGGCGTTCTTAATGTTGAGTTCCGAGATCGCCGACAGATGCTTGTAGTCCAGCCCATAGCGGCGCTGG
>JAFIED010000090.1 GCA_020832805.1 Pararhodobacter sp. | reverse complement strand
GTGATGTCTGTTCTGTTTCAGCTTCTTAGATATCGATCCGATCCGCGATCTCAGGCGTGATAAAAACAGCAACAAACGCCAGCAGGATCAGTTTCGCGTCCAATGTGTCACCTTCCTCCATTGCGGTTTCCACACGCTGATCCGCGCGCTCGGCCTCCTCGAGACGATTGCTGTCGGCGAACTGCTCATGTCCGAGGATGCAATAGGCCAGAAGCTGCGCCGCTTCTGCGAAGGCAGCTTCCTGCGCTTGTGTTGAGGCAAGCTTCTTTGTGAGCTGGATCACGGTCAGCTTGACCGGCTCCGGCACAAGCAGCGGGTGCAGACCCACAGTACGCAGCGCATCATCAAGCGCACGCATTGCGGTCGAGCGGCCGAGGAACATGTCGAATAGGCGCATCATGCCCGAGCCAATATCAGGTCTTGCGCAAGGCGACATCTGCATTCTGGTCCATCGCCGCATCACAAATGCGTCCAGCGCTCGAACAGCCTGCGCAGTGCGTAGCCCCTGATCAGCGAGATCGCTGTAAAGATCGCGCCCAGCGCAAGGTTCTCACCAAGGCTCGGGTGCAGGCCAAACCACGGGAACACCAAAACCTGCGTGGCGACGGCCAGTGCGTAGCCGAGCGCAACATTGGTGATGGCTTCGATCAGCGACATGTGGCGTGATTGGGCCGTCATGCGCGCTTCTTTTTGCCGCGCGCTGGTTTCGTAGTTTCAGCCGGATCGACGACAAGGCTGGCTGTCCGTCCCGTCGCCATCTCCCACCGCCGCAAGGCCACGTCGCAGTAGACAGGATCAAGCTCTACCGCGAAACACCGCCGTCCGGTGCGTTCCGCGGCGATCAGCTGGGTGCCGGAGCCGCAGAAGGGCTCATAAACCAGATCGCCCGGATCGGTGAAAGCCCCCAACACCGCCTCGACCAGCGCCACCGGGAACACAGCCGGGTGCGATCCGGCTGCGCCTAGCCCGCCCTTGTGGCGCATGATGCGAAACACAGAGTCCGGGATGCGGTGACTCTGGATCGCGTTGCCCGTTCCGGTCTTGGCGTTCACCGTGCCGTCGGTCCTGCGTAGCCCGCCGCCGCCCAAGGTCTCGCCTGCGTGCTTGCTCGTAACCGTCTTGTTGGGCTTCCGGGGCTGGCGATTGAAATGGAAGATGAACTCGTGCGATGGTGCCAGCCGTCCGTTCCAGTCGCCGGGCAGGCCCGGCCCCTGGTCCCACACATACCAGCCGAACCGTCGCCACCCCTGCGCGCGCATCCAGTCAACCCAGTCCTCCCAATAGGGGATCCACTCGCCATCGCGGTGGACGAGGCCGAGGTTCACCAGCAGCTGGGCATCGGCGGTGACGGGCGCCGCAGCAAAGACCCCCTGCATCAGCGCATCCCAATCGCCGACCTTCTCCTTCGCCGCGCCATAGTCCCGCTGCTGCGCATAGGGTGGCGAGGTGAACATAAGCGTGGCTTGTTCGCCCTGCATCAGCCTCGCGACAGCGGTCGGATCGGTGGCATCGTCGCAGCACAGCCGATGCTTGCCCAGCGCCCAGATGTCGCCCGGCCGAGTGATCGGCTCGGCTGGGGCGTCCGGAATGGTGTCGGCTGTGTCATCGTCGATCGGCGCGCGGTCGTCGTCGGCCTCGTGAAGCAGCGCGTCCAGCTCGTCCTCGGGGATGCCGAGCAGCCCGAGGTCAAAATCCTCGGCCAGCAGCCCGCGCAGTTCTTCCAGCAGCAGCGCCTCGTCCCAGCCGCCCATCTCTGTCAGCTTGTTATCGGCGATCCGATAGGCCCGGCGCTGCGCTTCGGTCAGATGGTCCAGCACGATGACTGGTGCCTCGGCCAGCCCCAGCTGGGCAGCCGCGAGAACGCGGCCATGGCCCGCGATCAACTCGCCATCGGCCGCAACAAGGCAGGGGACAGTCCAGCCGAACTCGGCCATGCTGGCAGAGATCCGCGCCACCTGATCGGCGTCGTGGGTCTTGGCGTTTCGGGCGTAGGGCTTGAGCCGATCCAGCGGCCAGAACGCGATCTGGCTGGGGCGCAGATGCATTGTCATGCGGCCAGCCGACTGGTCTTGAGCGCGGCGAAACTTTCGCCGGTATCTGCCAGAATCGCATCTTCGCCGGTGAAGGACTGCCAGCGCTCGATGGCGACATCGACATAGGCCGGGTTCAACTCGACGCCGTAGCAGACCCGACCCGTCGTTTCGGCCGCGATCAACGTCGTGCCAGACCCCATGAAGGGCTCAAACACCGCCTCGCCGGGGCTCGAGTTATTCAGGATCGGTCGGCGCATGCATTCGACGGGCTTCTGCGTGCCGTGCACTGTGTCCGCATCCTGATCTTTGTTGGCGATGGCCCACAGCGTGGTCTGCTTGCGGTCGCCTGCCCAGTGTCCCTTGCCCTTGGCGCGCACCGCATACCAGCAGGGTTCGTGCTGCCAGTGGTAATCGCCGCGGCTGAGAACCAGCCGGTCCTTGGCCCAGATGATCTGCGAGCGGATCGCGAAGCCGGAATTCACCAGACTGTCTGCCACAGTGGCTGCATGCAGCGCGCCATGCCAGACATAGGCGACGTCGCCGGGGAACAGCGCCCATGCCTCGCGCCAATCGGCCCGATCGTCGTTCAGCACCTTTCCGGTGCGCTTTGTCTTCGCCGCGCCCGCCTGGTTGCGCCAGGAGGGGTCGTATTCCACACCGTAGGGCGGGTCGGTCACCATCAGCAGGGGGCGGACATCGCCCAGCAGCCGCCTGACCACATCAGCAGATGTACTGTCGCCACAGATCAACCGGTGCACGCCCAACTGCCAGAGGTCGCCCGGCATCGAGACCGGCGTGACTGGCAAATCGGGCACGTCATCCTCGCCCTCCACCGGGCCATCGCCGCCCAGCGCCTCCGGATCGCGCAGCAGCGCGTCCAGATCATCGTCACTGATGCCCAGCAGCGACAGGTCGAAATCCTCGGCCAGCAGCCCCGCGATCTCGTCGCGCAGAATGGCCTCGTCCCATTCGCCCAATTCGGTCAGCTTATTGTCGGCGATCCGGTAGGCGCGGCGCTCGGCCTCATCCAGATGCGCCAATCGAATGACCGGCACCTCGGTCAGCCCGAGCATGGTGGCCGCCAGCACCCGGCCATGGCCTGCAATCAGCTCACCATCATCGGCCACCATACAGGGCACGGTCCAGCCGAACTTGGCCATGCTGGCGGCGATCTTGGCCACCTGATCATCGCCATGCATCTTGGCATTGCGCGCATACGGGCGCAGCCGGTCGATCGGCCAGGTCTCGATCTGGCTCGGTGCGAAGACGAGATCCATGGGAAGGCTTCCGGAAATGGGGCAGGGCGGGCAGACGCCAGCGCGCAGCCCAGCCTGAGTGGCGGGCCGCGAAATCTGTCTGCGATGTCAGGAAAACAAAAGAGCCCGCGAGGGGTATCCTCCGGGCACAACTCTTCGATGATCAAGGGATAAGTCAAGGGGGCTAGAAAAGTCAAAGCATTTTTGCGCCTGGAATCAATGCCTTCCGGTAGGGCACGGCGAAGGTGGCTTCCAGAGGTGGCTTCGGTGGCCAGTGGATTCCGCTGGGTGGATTCCCTGGATTCCAGCCGGAATCCACCCTGGCCATCGGCGTGCGCGCATAAGTCTCTGAAACTGAGTCACAATTTCCAGCGCCGGCGCTGGGGTGGATTCCCGGTGGATTCCCCGGTGAAAAAGCCAGACGCTAGAAAACTTGCGCGCTCAGCCCCCCCGTATACGGATCGAGCCCGGGAGGAACCATGGGAGGGGGCAGTCGTCCTGCATAGAGCCAATATTCAACTCATGGAAATGAAGCTTCAATGCTGCCCGTCGAGCCCGTCTTTCGCTGCATGTGAAAATCAGGGCTTGTCGATGGATTGCTTAGCCGCCGTGCGCATTCGAACATGCGGTTTAGGCCTCCTGTCAAAGCCACGGGTTAGAAGTCTTCGTCACTCCATTCTTCATCCAGCGCTTCAGGCGGTGGCAGGTGGCCAAAGAAGGCTTGTCGGTGAAGGTGAATGTTGACGCGCGCGGAATACATCTTGGGCATTGTGTCGATTGCGAACGCTTGCCCTGCTGCAGTTCCCTCGATTAGCTGCTCGCCCCAAATCCCTAGATTCCCGGCCCAATAGCCGCTATCCAGTATTCGCTGAGCAGCAATCTGGAACGATACATCGTCTTCCTTATCGCGGGCGATTATCCATGAGGAGTCTGCGGGATAGTCTATCCGGTTTTTTGGCTGGCTGGCGTGGCCATAGCTCCTTGGCTTGGTGGTGCCCCAATCGCCGTAGACGATCCTCGGGTGGTTGGTCGCCTGTTTTACTTGAGCCAGCAGGTCACGGTTCGTGAAGCCGCAAACATCTGTCCCGTCAAACTTCGTGAAGTCCTTCGGAAACGAGGTACAAGAAACGGCAATCGGTACATCTGGCGGTATCGTTCCGAAGAAGCTGTTTGTATAACCGCTTGCAAGGGCTGCCACTAGGAGCGGGTCCGGCACCCAGCCAAACTCGAACACCACAGCATAGTCATTTGCACCCTCTGCAGCCAGTTCTGCCACCAGAGCCGGCATCCACTGTGGGATGCCGGAGCCAATGCCCTCGGCAAGGTTCATCCGAAGGCAGAACGTGCGATTATTTTCCCGCGCCCAAACGATCTGCTCTCGTGCGCATTCAATTGTGCGCTCTGCCATAAGCAGGCAAGGGTTGGCATTCGGATACTCTGAAAGCAGCCCCCACCACTCATCAAGGTCCGCAGGTTTAGCGGCTAAACGTGCCCACTGATCTTTTGCTTCGTTGGGCTTGTCGTTCACCCGATAGTAGGTGTCCACATCAATGAAGTATGGACGTGAAGGGAATGACTCTTCAAACTTGTCCAATGCGCGCGATATGGGCGATGTCGCCAGCCATGGGGCCAAAAGCACAAGCGGCGTAAGCCGATCTTTCGTTGTTCCAGGCAGCTCTTTGAGGCCGCTGAGCTCGGCGGGGCGGATGCCCAAAGTAACCAGATATTCCTGAACATCCATTGCCAGTTCCGCCTTCTCACACCATTTGGAGTTTGATTTCCATCGCAGCCGTGGAGACGCCAAAGCGACGGGCAAGGTCCTCGATTACTTCGGGTGTCATCGGGCCGGAGTATTCAGCCGTGGCTTCGGCGAGCTGTGCGGATGGGATCACAAGGTCGGACGCCAGCCGATTAGCTTCGTATTCGACGTTCGCAGGCTGCCCCGAACGCAGCAATACATTCTCTGACCAGCCACCTGCGGCGACGATAAGGTCGCGGTGAAGGAGGTAGTGCGCAAGTTCATGGGCGAGCGTGAAACGTTGGCGGTGCTTTGCCTCGTGTCGATTGATGCGGATAACGAAGTCGCCGTTCTCTTGGCCGATTTGGCCAGAGGTGCCGCGAGGTAAAGTAGATAGCAGGACCTTGACACCAAGCCGCTTGGCGATGGCACCCAGCTTCACAGGGTGCTCAGTCAGATACTCGTCAATGTCCTTCCGAACTGCTGGATCAAGGTTCAGATATTCATTGGAAGGCGACTTTACCTCCCAGCCATCTGACGCGGCCATGCTGTGCATATTTCCGTCCATGATTTCTCCCTCCTGTTTTTCAGGCTTCTCCGCCTTCATCGTCAGTGTATATGTCCGAATTATCTGTGTCTGGCTCTGGCCCACCGCCCTGCATCCGCATCGCGACACGTTCAAGTACTTCATCCAGCTCGCCTCGTTGGGCCATCTCGCTCAGTATCTTGTGTCCCAACTCGTCATTCAGGAGCGCGGCCTGCAGCGCCGTCGGAAGTGCCTCCTGCACCTTCACGTTGACGTTAGGCTCTAGCTCAGCGGCCATCGTCTCGTTGATCTTTTTTGCTGCCGCATCCTTGGCACCGTTTGCCGCCTCGTCTTTGATCTCGCGCAGCGTTTTGAGTGCGACAAGACCAATTACGAGCGCCCCAACGGTCACAGCCAAGCCAACAGCTCCGAGGAAGATCGTCGCCACGGTAAGCAGCAAGTCGACGTAGTCTGCCCTAGTGGGGTCGATGTGGGCAGACTGACCTTCGCTCGGGAGGCCCCAGCCGAACCAGAACATCATTGAGGCGACGGCGGCAACCCCCCCGATTATTGCTCCAAGTATCGCCGCTGCGACCTGACCCAATTTCTAACTCCCGACCTCACAAATAGGAACTTTTAATGAACAAATCAATTTCTATCCTATACCAACCGTTTAGTCAGGTCGACAGAGGCTACCACTTTTCATCACCATTTGCCGCGAAACTGTCCCGAAGATCTACGCCACCGCAGGACAATAGATTACGATGCCGATTTTCCGATTCTGAGGTGCATGGTAATCTTGTGCTCGGCGCAACGAATGACCGTATTCCCGGCGGTCCTTAACATCATCTCCGTGCTCCATTATTGACCAATTTCAAGAAGCCAGTCAGATCCATCAGCCATGCCTGCTGCGGCTCGCGATAGGTCTCATGCAACGCAGTCGGTAAGACCAGCTGCAACTGTGAGGCCTGCATTTCATTCGTCTGCGCCTCAGAGATTGCTGGCTCCAGCGTCAGCAGATGCTTGGGCGATATCCTGTCGGCCTCGGCCAGAACCTGACGCCACCGGTCCTTGCAGCTGGTCTTGACCGCCAGCATCGTCAGCTGCGCTGCCGGAAATGCCGGATCGGCATACTCCGCTTCACCTGGAAACAGAAAATCCGCCGCATTGCGCTTTTCCGTGGTGGCCTCGCGGCGATAGCGCACGTCATGTGTTTTCAGGATCGCTTCGACATGATGGCCGAAGGCCCAGCCCGCGCGAGACTTGCGCCGGTTCTGCACTGACAGCGAGAACGACAGGAACCCATCCACATCGATCGTCGCGCCGTCGCTGAACCCTTCGGTCAGCCGCCCTGCTACGATGCGCCGCTCAAGGCTGCGAAACAACGCTTCCTCATGCTCCATCCAGGCGATCAGCGCGGCATCAGGATCCTCGCGCGGATCGATGCCCTTCAGGGTCTTGCGCGCGAATGCCGAAAACTCCGCAGTGCCCGGAAACTTCAGCCCATAACGATCAACCAGCCTGTCCAGCGCATCTGGTTCAGGCTCTTCGGGTTCGATCCCGAGTTCACCGAGGATGAATTT
>JAFIED010000070.1 GCA_020832805.1 Pararhodobacter sp. | reverse complement strand
CCGGGGGGCCGGGGGGCCGCCCCCCCCCTCGGCGCTGGCGCGCCTCACCCCCCGGAGTATTTCTGGCAAGATGAAGGGGCGGGGCGGCGGGCGCTGGATGCGGCAGCGGGTGCATGACAGGCGAAGAGCCGTTCCAGGATGGCCAGCCCTTCGTCCACCTTCTGGCGGTCTTCGGGGCTGAGCGGGGCCAGCAGCGCATCGGCGGCGGCTTCCATTTCCGGACGGATGCGCGCGAAGGCGCGCTTGCCCTTCAGTGTGAGCGTGGCATGGCTGATGCGGCGGTCATGCGCGTCGGTCTCGCGCCGGACCCAGCCGCGCCTTTCAAGTGCGACCAGCGCGCGGCTGACCTTTGTCTTGTGCGCCGGGACCAGCGCGCACAACTGGCTGGCGGTCAGCGAGGGGGCCTCGGCGAGATTGACCAGCACGCGCCATTCCGGCCGCGTCAGCCCGTGGCGGCGACGATAGATGGCGCGCGTGCCCTCTGAGGACAACTCGGCAAGAAGATTCAGTCGATATGGCAGATATGACTGCAAAAACATGCAGGTAACCTATCCCATTGATAGTTACATTTCCAACTATTAGCGTATGTCAAATCGATTCGCAAATACACCAGACGGGTTGGCCGCGCGCCGCCGCCCGAACCGAACCGGAGGAACCATGTCGAAACGTTTTGCCTCGGCCGGCGATCTTGAAGAAAAGAAGACCTCGTTCACCGAAATCGGCGAGGGGCTGTATGCCTTTACCGCCGAGGGCGACCCCAATTCCGGCGTCATCATCGGTGATGACTCGGTGATGGTCGTCGAAGCGCAGGCCACACCGCGGCTGGCGCGCAAGGTGGTCGAGTGCATTCGCAGCGTGACCGACAAGCCGATCAGCCATCTGGTGCTGACCCATTACCACGCGGTGCGCGTGCTTGGCGCCGCGGCCTATGGCGCGGACCAGATCATCATGTCCGACACTGCCCGGGCCATGGTCGCCGAACGCGGGCAAGAGGACTGGGACAGCGAGTTCGGCCGCTTTCCGCGATTGTTTCAGGGGCACGAGGAGATCCCGGGCCTGACCTGGCCCACCACCACGTTTTCCGACCGCATGACGGTGTATCTGGGCAAGCGCCGCGTGGATATCATGCATCTGGGCCGTGCCCATACGGCGGGTGATGCCGTGGTCTGGGTGCCCGATCAGGAAGTCATGTTTACCGGCGACATCGTCGAATATCATTCCGCCTGCTATTGCGGTGACGGCCATTTCGAGGATTGGGGCGACACACTGGCTGCCATTGCCGAGTATGAGCCCAAATCCATTGCGCCGGGCCGGGGCGATGCGCTGGTGGGCGAGGAGATGGTGGAGAAGGCCATCGCCAATACCTGGGATTTCGTTGACAGCACCTATGCGCCGGTCAAGCGCGTGGTTGCCCGCGGCGGCAGCCTGAAAGAGGCCTGGGACGCCGTGCGCGCGGCCTGCGACCCCAAATTCGCCGATTATGCGATCTACGAGCATTGCCTGCCCTTCAATGTGGCCCGCGCCTATGACGAGGCACGCGGCATCGACACGCCCCGCGTCTGGACCGCCGAGCGCGACCAGCAGATGTGGGCCGATCTGCAGGGTTGAGGAGGAGCCGCAGATGACATTCGCCGACCGATACACGCTGGCTTACAAGACCTATCCCTACGCCCGGTCGCCCGATCAGGATCTGGACGCGCCGGTGCGCCATCAGGTGGTGATCGTTGGCGGGGGGCCCATCGGCATGGGTCTGGCGCTGGACCTGGGGTTGAAAGGGGTGCAGGTGCTGGTGCTGGATGACCACGAGGGCATCGGCATGGGCTCGCGTGCCGTATGCTATGCCAAGCGCACGCTGGAAATCGCCGACCGGCTGGGCTGTGCCGCGCCGATGGTGGACAAGGGTGTGGTCTGGAACCTGGGCAAGGTGTTTCACCGCGAGGAAAAGATCTACGAGTTCAATCTGCTGCCGGAAGAAGGCCACAAGATGCCGGCCTTCATCAACCTGCAGCAGCCCTATTTCGAGATGGATATTCTGGAGCGGGTGCATGCGCTGCAGGCGCAGGGCGCGCCCATCCAGGTGCGCGGCAAGAACCGGGTGGATGCCGTTCAGGACATGGGCGATCATGTCGTTTTGACGGTGATGACCCCGGACGGGCCCTACACGGTCGAAGCGGACTACCTTGTTGCCTGTGACGGCGCCAATTCATCGGTGCGCGCGATGCTGGGCATGGGCTTTGAGGGCGAGGTGTTCAAGGACAGCTTTCTGATCGCCGATGTGCGCATGAAGGCCGACTTTCCGACCGAACGCTGGTTCTGGTTTGACCCGCCCTCTGGTTCCGGCGATTCGCAGCTGTTGCACAAGCAGCCCGATGACGTGTGGCGGCTGGATTTCCAGATTGGCTGGGGTGCCGACCGGGTGGAAGAGCTGAAAGAGGAGAATGTGCGCCGCCGGGTGGCGCAGATGATCGGTCAGGACGTGGCCTTTGATCTGGTCTGGTCGTCGATTTATACCTTTCAGTGCAAGCGGATGAGCGAGTTTCACCGCGGCAGGGTGATTTTTGCCGGCGATGCCGCGCATCAGGTCTCGCCCTTTGGTGCGCGTGGCGCAAACAGCGGGTTGCAGGATACCGACAATCTGGCGTGGAAGCTGAAACTGATCCTGGATGGCAAGGCACCGGCAGCGGGACTGCTGGCAAGCTATGATATCGAGCGGATTCACGGCGCTGACGAGAACATCCGCAATTCGACCCGCGCGACCGATTTCATCACGCCGAAATCCGAGATCAGCCGGGTTTTCCGTGATGCGGTGCTGGCGCTGGCGGCAAGGCATGATTTTGCGCGGCCGCTGGTGAATTCGGGCAGGCTGTCGGTGCCCTGCACCTATGACGGCTCGCCGCTGAACACGCCGGACGCCCTGCCGGATGGCCCGGCACGCACGCGACCTGGCAGCCCCTGCCTGGATCTGCCGCTGAAGGGCGGCGGTTATCTGACCGAACGGCTGGGCGATGCCAAGGGGGCGGATTTCCAGATTCTGGCAATCGATACCGAAACACCGGACCGTTTTGCCGCGCATGGTATCGACTGCCGCGTGCTCCGGCTTTCGGCGGCGGAAAACGAGATGCTGCGCGCACGGTATCTGGGCGACGCCCCCGCAGCGGTGTATCTGATCCGCCCTGACCAGCATGTCGCAGCGCGCTGGGCGGGCTGGGACGAGGGCGCTGTGCGCGACGCCGTGGCGCGCGCCATCGGCATGGAGGGCTGAGACATGGCATCGCTGAACACCACCCGCAACCTGGCGGCGCCCGATGACGTGTACGATCTGCTGATCCACGCCCATGAGGGAAAGACGACCGAAGAAAGCCACGCCTTCAACGAGCGGCTGATACTGGTTCTGATGAATCATGTCGGCGACCGGGATGTGATCGCCGAGGCGCTGCAACTGGCCGAGGTCTGAGGGCAGGGGGGGGCGGGCCCCCCGGCCCGGGGGGGGGGGGCGCCCCCGCGGGCGGTGGTGGGCGGGGGGGGGGGGGGGGGGGGGGGG
>JAFIED010000069.1 GCA_020832805.1 Pararhodobacter sp. | reverse complement strand
GTGCCCGCGGGCGGGGCGGCCCGGGGCATCAGCCCCGCCGGGCCCGCGGATGGCCGGCCATACCCATATCGCGCAGGCGTTCATCCAGCACATGGGTGTATATCTCGGTCGAGGACAGATCGGCATGGCCCAACAGGGTCTGGATCACACGCAGATCGGCCCCCCCGGCCAGCAGATGCGTGGCAAAGGCGTGGCGCAGCACATGCGGGCTGACCCGCGTGGGGTCCAGCCCGGCGCGGATTGCCACTTCCTTGACCAGGGCATGAAACCGCTCGCGCGCCATGTGGCGCAAGCCGCCGCGAGCGGGGAACAGGTGGCGCGAGGGTGGTTGACCCCGTGCCTGTGCGGCCTCTTCGGCGCGGTCCCGATGCGCCAGCCAGACGGCGACAGCAGCGCGCGCGGGGTCGGACAGGGGCACCAGCCTGTCCTTGCCCCCCTTGCCGCGCACCATCAGCATATCCGGCGCGCCGCGCAGTGCCGCATGCGGCAGGCTGACCAGTTCGCTGACCCGCAGGCCGGTGGCGTACAGCAATTCGAAAAGGCAGGCATTGCGCGCGCGGGTGGCGGCATCTTTGCCATGGCCGCGCGCGGCATCCAGCAGCCGCGCAACCTCGTCCTCGTTCAACGTGCCGGGCAGCCGGGCGGTGCGGCCCGGCCCGTCGATGCGGATAGCGGGATTGCCGCTGCGCCACCCCTCGTCATGGGCAAAGCGGAAGAACTGCTTGAGCGCGGAAAGCCGCCGCGCACGGGTGGCGCGCGCCATTCCCTGACCATCAAGGGCAACCAGATATCCCTCGACCTGGGCGCGGCTGGCCTGAATCAGATTGCCCCCCTGCGCAGCGATCCAGTCGGCGGCATCGCGCAGATCACGCCCATAAGCCAGCAACGTGTTGCGCGCCGCGCCCTGTTCGGCGGCGATGGCATCCAGAAAGGCCGAAATCGCGCGATCGGCATTGCGCCCTGTGTCAGCCGAAGGCGGGGCGCTGCCTGGCATGCCTTAGCCCCGCCGTTCCAGCAGCAGGGCCTGCAGCGCGGTGGTACGGGCCAGCGCGTCCAGCCCCAGGTGCCGCATCAGCACCAGCGCATTGCCCAGCGCGTCCGGGTCGATGACGCCGTCCAGCCGCGCCAGCAGGATCAGCAACGCCGCCCCCGCGCGGCCATCAGCCAGTTGCTGGGCCAGGGGGGCGGGCAGTTCGGGCAGGTCGCGCGCCATGGCATCGGCCACCGTGGCATACAGGACGCTGCCGCTGCCCTGGGGTGGGGCGGCCTGTTCGCCCAGGGCGATGCCGGCCAGAAACCGCTGGCGGGCGCTGCCATCGGTCAGGCGCCGCGCGGCGTGTACGGGTTCGGTGTCCAGCAGGCCGATCTCGGCGGCCTGCCTGGCCGCCGCGTCGCCGAGCGGGGCAGCCAACAGCGCCTGAGTATAGAGGCGGGCGAAGGGCACCTCCAGCTCGCCGGCCACGATCAGGGGCCATGCGTGGGCAAGCGCGGCTGCCATGGCCGCCGCGTCGCTGCCGGCCAGCGCCCTTTCCAGCCGCTGAACGGCACGCACGCGTTCCCAGATGCCGCCGGACGCCGCTGCATTGCGTTCGGTATATAGCCCCAGCAGCCGGTTGGGTGGCAACGCGCCCGACCGCACCAGCCGCTCTGCGGCCTCAAGTTGCGCGCGCCAGCCGATGGTGCCGCGCAGGTCGGCATGGGCAAACGCCACCGGCAGGCCATGGCTGGCCACGGGCGCGCCGATGGCCTCCAGCAGGCGCCAGCCCAGCGGGCTCAGGTTCTGCGGCTGCACGAAATCCTCGGTCAGCCAGGAGGGCGGCGTCTCGTCGTGCAGCAGATCGTCGGCATCCAGAAAGCGCTCAAGCAGAACGGAATAGGGCGCGCGCAGGCCGCCGGCCTCGGTCAGTTCCCCGTGCAGCCTGTCGGCCTCGGTCCAGCGGCTGTCGCGGGCCAGACAGAAGACGCGCTGCGCCGCCCCGGTAAAGGGCGGGTCGCCCTGCAGCACATCGCGGCAGGCCGCCCCCTCGTCGCCCAGCAGCAGCGCAATGTCGAAGGCGCGTTCGCGCAACAACGGGTCCGGGCTGGCCAGCGTGTCCAGCAGCGCGGCTGCCTGGTCCAGCGCGCCAAAGGCGATCAGCTTGTCGATGCGTGCCAGCACGAAGGCCAGTGCCGAAGCCTGCCGCGCATCCGCGCCTGATTCCGGCCCGGTGCTGCCGGGGTCGGGGGCGGGCGGGTCCATCTCGGCCAGCAAAAGGCTCAGCGCCAGCCCGCGCAAGGCCGGCAGCGTGTCGTTCGGCAGGGCGCGGATCAGAACCGACAGTTCGGTCGCCGGCGTGCCGGCCCACAGATCGGTCGGCAGCCCCACCCGTGCGGCAGGAAACAGGCCGACCGACTCGGGTCTAGGGGTATCGATCGACTGCATCGAGATGATGTCGCTGACCCACAGATCGCCCGTATTCGGGGTGACTGGAAAGCCCGTATCCGGCAAGGCCACGCCAGAAAGCCCCGTGTCGGTGGCCGGGCCATCGGGCAGGGCCGGCAGATCCTGCGCCTCCTGCAACCAGTCGATGGCCGACAGGGGCGCCTGGGCCTGTGCCGCGCCGGTTCCTGCGCCCGATGCCAGGGAAACGGCCAGTGCAGCCGCCATGATGGCGGCGCCTGTCGCCCCGGTGCGGCGCCAGGGCTTTCTGTATCGTGCCTGCCGTGTCGCCTCAGGTCGCATCAAGCTCGATCGGTATGCTGCGCGGGGCGGGTTCGACACCAAGATCACCGAAATAGGCGAAGGCGACAAGACCCAGCAGGCCAAGGATCAAAAGGATCAGGATCAGGCGGAACAGATAGCCCAGAAAGCCCGGGCGTTGGTCGTCATAGGCCATGGTTTCCCTGTCAAGGTCTGTTTGGTGGTGTCATCTGCGGCGTTCGGGCATCTGCCCGGCACCGACTGTATCGATCAAGGCGGTTTATATATGGAACTTCGCGGGATATCACGTCATTCAACGCACCGGGCGGAAATTTTCCGCCGGCGCGGTACGGCAGGCGGCGGGGGAACGGGGCAGGCATGGGCGCGGGGCTGCAACGCACGGTGGTGCTGGTGGGGATGATGGGGGCCGGCAAGACGGCGGTGGGCCGGGAGCTGGCCCGCCGGCTGGCGGTGCCCTTTACCGATTCCGATGCCGAGATCGAGGCCGCGGCCAACCAGACCATCACCGAGATTTTCGCCCGCGACGGCGAGCCCTTCTTTCGCCGGAAAGAGGCGCAGGTGATTGCCCGCCTGCTGGAGGGGCGGCCCGGTGTCCTGTCGGTGGGCGGCGGTGCCTTTCTGGTGCCGCAGACGCGCCAGCTGATCGCCGCGCGGGGGGTGTCGGTCTGGCTGAAGGTGCCGCTTGACCTGCTGTGGGCACGCGTCCGGCGCAAGACCACCCGCCCGCTGTTGCAGACACGCAACCCGCGCGCCACGCTGGCGCGCATGCTGGCCGAGCGGGCGCCGGTCTATGCACAGGCCGACCTGACCATCGAGGCACAGGCCGAGCATTCGATAGAGACAACGGCCGAGCGGGTTCATGCGGCGCTGGCAGCCTGGCCCGGGCTGTTGACAGAGCCGCCAGAGGGAACAAAGGGAAGCGGATGGCATGACTGAGACCGAGCGGGTTGGCGTGGCGCTGGGCGCGCGCAGCTATGACGTGCTGGTGGGGCGCGGGTTGCTGGCGCGCGCGGGCGACGAGATGGCGCCGCTGTTGCGCCGCCCCAGGGTGGCGGTGCTGACCGAGGAACGCGTGGCGGCGCTGCACCTTGAAACGCTGCGCGCGGGTCTGGCAGAGGCCGGCATTGCCATGAGTGCGCTGGCACTGCCGCCGGGCGAGGCCAGCAAGGGCTGGCGCGAACTGGAACGCGCTGTCGAATGGCTGCTGACCGAAAAGGTCGAGCGCAGTGACATGGTGGTGGCGCTGGGCGGGGGGGTGATCGGCGATCTGGCAGGGTTCGCCGCCGCCATCCTGCGCCGGGGCGTGCGCTTTGTGCAGATTCCGACCACGCTGCTGGCGCAGGTGGACAGCTCTGTCGGGGGCAAGACAGGCATCAACAGCCCCGCCGGCAAGAACCTGATCGGCGCCTTTCACCAGCCCAGCCTGGTGCTGGCCGATATCGACCTGCTGGACACGCTGCCCCCCCGCGATTTCCTGGCCGGTTATGGCGAGGTGGTGAAATACGGCCTGCTGGGCGATGCGGCGTTCTTTGACTGGCTGGAGCGCCACGGGCCGGCACTGGCGGCGGGCGATTGGGCGCTGCGGGCGCAGGCGGTGCGGCGGTCGGTGGCGATGAAGGCCGCGATCGTGGCACGCGACGAGACCGAACAGGGCGAGCGCGCGTTGCTGAACCTGGGCCATACCTTTGGCCATGCGCTGGAAGCCGCGACCGGTTACTCTGCCCGGTTGCTGCATGGCGAGGGGGTTGCGCTGGGCTGCGTGCTCGCCTTTCAGCTGTCGGCCCGGCTGGGCCTGTGCCCGCAAGAGGCGCCGGGGCGGGTGGCCGCGCATCTTGCTGCGATGGGGCTGCCTTGGCGGCTTTCTCAGGTGCCGGGCGGGCTGCCGGGGGCGGCGGCGCTGATCGAGCTGATGGCGCAGGACAAGAAGGTGGTGGCGGGGCGGATGCGTTTTGTGCTGGCGCGCGCTGTCGGCGCGGCCTTTGTCGGCGAGGATGTCCCCGAAGAGGTATTGCGCATGGTGCTGGAGGAGGCGCTGGCGGCCTGAGCCGGGCAGGGGGGCGCTGCCCCCCTCTTGGCCTGCGGCCAATTC
>JAFIED010000068.1 GCA_020832805.1 Pararhodobacter sp. | reverse complement strand
GGGAGTTGGATCGGAATCGATCGGCGGGGGGGGAGGCGGCGGAGGAGGAGGAGGTGGCGGTGGAGGTGGCGGAGTAGGAGGTGGTGGTGGTGGCGCGACTTCGTCCGGTGACGTGTCACCCGGGCCATTCCCGTCGCCGGTTTGAGCGGGGGGCGGGGTGGCTTCAGCAACGAAGCGCGCGGTCAACTCATAAGTTCCTGAACCACTGTACTGCCTGACTTGCAGGAAATAATCCTCGCCCGCCTCGACCTCTGCGGTCAGTGAATTGTTCAATCGCCCCGGCGAAAGCGATTGTTGCAGAAATCTGAAATCGCTATCATAGAACGACAGGTCGGCCGCAAAGGAGATCTCCCTGCCATTCTGCCCCGTCAGGTCAAAGGCGATCTGACCGCTGCTGACGGGCGAGATCTGGAAATAGTCGCGGAAGTTACCAAACTGGCCCAAATAGCCAAAGTGCACGCCAGTTGGCGACAAACGCGTGGCGTCGGAAAAGCTGTCACCGGCAGGCAAGGATGTGTTCGTCATTCAAACCCCCGGTCTCAGGCTTCGTGTCTTCAATTGGAATGTTAAACCGACATTCCCCATGTGGCGTCTCGGCCGACGTGAAGCCCGTTTGAGTCTGTCCGGTGGACAAGCGATTTTCGCCCCGAGCGGCGACTGCGGTCGCAAAGGCAGTTGGAACTGGTTACCAACGATCAATCGGTCGATGACCGCCTGACCGTCTATGGGATCGCTGATCACGTCCGTGGGGAAGACTGGCGAGGTGTGATAGAAAAAGGTGGTGCTGTCTGGGACGGCCCAGGGGCTGCCCTGATAGCTGACCCATCCGCCGCCGCTGCCCGGTGCCGCAGTCCCATCCAGCGAAGTGAATGCCGCCGTCACCCTTGACCATTCGGCAGCGCCATATCCTGCTGGAATCTGCTCGTTCATGTGCCAGACGGCGTAATCGTCATGAACCTCGGGCCCGTAAAGAAAGCGGGAGCGTGTCAGTTCTGCCCGATCAAACAACCCCATTCAAATTACCTATACCTTCAATCTTCAATACGAAACGCCACTACACTGATGCCTGAAACCGGCCAGGCACGCCACGCAATTATCAACTGAAAGACCCTTCAGATCAATACTCGGCTGCGCGCCAAGGGTTGCAGGCTGCTGAAAAGGTGCAGTTTCAGGCAAGATGCCCCCTGCCTGTGGTACGGCGCTGTGGCGCAGATAGGCAGCCGCTTTCCGAATGCTGATCGATTGGCTCCGGTTCCGGGTTCTGCCGGATCGCGTCCAGCAGATCCGCGCGTATCCGCATCAGCCGTAATGTGGCCCTGCCGGCCATGGTCAGCCGGTGCAGCAGTGCCTGTCTGCGGGTTCGGTGGCGCGAAACAGCGCGGCCAGACCGTGTCGGGCGAACAGCGACACGATGACGGCGCGTGCGACCGAGCGTTCATGCGGCATGATCCAGGGAAAGCCTATGGCACTGGCCCAGGGCACCGCGCCGCTGCGTGCCAGCGGATGGGGCGGCGCCGGCCACCACCAGCAATCGTTCGTCATAGAGCTTTCGCTGCACGCTACCGGGGTACTCCTGCGGCTGCCAGGCGCGGGCAATGATGAAATCCAGGCGGCTGTCGTTCAGCGCCGGCAGCATCGACAGGAAATGCCCCTCGACGGTGGACAGGTTCACATCGGGCGCGGTGTGATTCATCAGGCGGATGACCGGCGGGATCAGAGTGGGCACGACCGACCCTCCACGCCGACCGAGATGGCACCCGGAATCCCCCGGGCGATGGCATCGACATCAAGCGCGGCGGGCGCGATCCGGGCCAGCACAAGCCGGGCATGCGCGGCAAGCTGCACGCCGATCTCGGTCAGATATAGCCGGTTGCGATCACGCCGGACATCCGGGCTGCCGACGATCTGGTCCAGCTCGGCGATCTGCTTCGACACCGCGGGCTGCGAGATATGCATCGCTTCGGCCACCCGCGAGACAAGGCCCAGCCTCTCCAGCGCCTCGATCATCCGCAGATGGCGCAGCGTCAGCCTGTGATGCCACCTGCTCTTGCTCAAACCGTCCCCCCGACCATGCCCGGCCCGTGCCTGGACCACATACAATGCCCCCCGGAAAGCAGTTGTCTGTCTGCGTCTGGGGCAGGCCGGCAAGGGATTGTGCCCTGGCGGAATGTTCCTGACGGCGGCGTACCGGCACCTGCCTTCGGAACCCGGCGCCCTCGGTGTGCGAAGGGGCTCATCCTGCATCTTCCGACGTGGATCGTGTAGCCCCCGGATGACCGGGCTTTCCAAAACCCGGCTCGTGATCCTTGGCAATGCGGCGCGGGTGCCGGGTTCTGCCCCTTCCGGGTCAGATCAACGACTGCGCCGCGGGCCAGCGTTCGTCGATGATCGCGCGATGAACCAGCGAGCGGATCAGCGCGGCCATGTGTTCGCGCAGGATCGTGGGCTCGGCGTCCCGGTTGGTCAGCATGTAGAGCGTCCGGATCGGGCGCGGATCTGTCACCCGCCGGGCGATCACCGCGCCCGTTGCCAGCAATTCGGGCACCAGCACCTTTGGCGCCAGCGTGCAACCCAGCCCCTCGAGCAGCGCGGCCTGCGTTGCCGCGACCGAGGCCAGCTGGATCCGCGCCGCCGCTTCCAACCGCGCAAGCGCACCCGGCTTGTCCACCAGCGCCCGCGCCAGGACTCCGCTTTGCAGCAACATCAGCGGAAGCGCGGTCATGTCGTCAAAGGTGATTGGTCCATCGTCGTCACCGATCACTGCCGGGGCGCCGATGCAGAACAGCTCTTCGGTCAGCAGCGGCTCTCGTTCGGTCTCGGGCTCGGCCGGCGGGTTGAAGATCAGTGCCAGATCCAGCGCACCGGTCTTCAGCGTCGAATGCGTTGCCCCCGAAAGCCCCTCTCGCAGGATCAGCCGGACGCGGGGATAGTCGTTCAGGACCGCGCGCATCACGGCCGCCCCGATGGCCTTGATCACCGAATAGGGCATGCCCACGGTAATTTCGCCGGAAACTTCGGTCTCGCCGTCGCGCAGGTCGCCGATGGCTGTGTCGATGGCCGACAGGATGGCGCGCGCATGCGTCAAAAGCTGCAGCCCGGATGCCGTCGGTTCCATCCCGCGCGGCTTTCGGCGGAACAGGGTCACGCCCAGCTCGGCCTCCAGATTGGCGATGTGATGGCTCAGCGCCGAGGTGGCGACATTGCAGTGGTCGGCCGCATGGGTCAGGCTTTTCAGCCGGCAGACGGCGACGAAGTATTTCAGTTGCCGTGCATCCATGGGTTCAAAATATCAGAACGCAGCGTTCCAGCAATTATAATTTATTGTACGAAGGACCTCAGTTAACTTCCCGTCATCAAGGGAGGTTCCTCAATGACCCAGACGGCACCGCTGGCCGGCATCCGCGTGATCGAGATCAGCCATATGGTCATGGGGCCTTCGGCGGGCATGTTCCTGGCCTTTCTGGGCGCCGAGGTCATCAAGATCGAGCCACCCGGCGGCGACAAGACGCGGGATCTGACCGGAATGGGGGCAGGTTTCTTTCCGACCTTCAACCGAGGCAAGAAGTCCGTCACGCTGGACCTGAAGTCCGAGACCGATATGGCGCGGCTGCAGGGCATGCTGGCCGGCGCCGATGTCTTTGTCGAGAACTTCCGCGACGAGACGCTGGCCGGCATGGGCTTGTCCCCCGACGCCCTGCGCGCCCGTCATCCCGGGCTGGTCATCGCCTCATGCAAGGGGTTCCTGCGTGGCCCTTACGAGGGGCGTGCGGCGATGGACGAGGTGGTGCAGATGATGACCGGCATGGCCTATATGACCGGGCCGCGCGGCCAGCCGCTGCGGATCGGGTCGTCGGCCAATGATATCATGGCCGGGTTGTTCGCGGCCTTTTCGGTGCTGGCGGCGCTGATCGCGCGGGGGC
>JAFIED010000067.1 GCA_020832805.1 Pararhodobacter sp. | reverse complement strand
CCGCACCACGGATGTGACCGGCACGGTGAAGCTGCCCGAGGGCACCGAGATGGTGATGCCGGGTGACAACCTGAAGTTCGAGGTCGAGCTGATCGCGCCCATCGCGATGGAAGAGAAGCTGCGCTTCGCCATCCGCGAAGGCGGCCGCACCGTCGGCGCCGGCGTCGTGTCGAAGATCATCGAGTAACACAAGCGGTCAGGGTGGGGCACGCCCCATCCTGACGGTTGCAAAAAGACATCGAAGGGGGCACGCGTGCATGTCGCGTGCCCCCTTTGCCATGCATCGCGCGCGAAGGAGAGCGTCGTTAACCTTTTCCTAACCACAACCGGTCACGCTTGATCCCGGGTCTTTCGGGGGAACGGGATGCTGGCCTGTGCACGAACGGTTGCATTCGAAGGGGTGCAGGCCCGCCCGGTGGATGTGCAATGTGTGCTTTCGCCTGGCCTGCCCGCGTTCCAGGTGGTTGGCCTGCCTGACAAGGCGGTGTCAGAGGCGCGCGAACGGGTGCGCGCGGCGCTGTCGTCCTTGTCGATTGCCCTGCCGCCCAAGCGGATCACGGTCAATCTGTCGCCCGCCGACCTGCCCAAGGAAGGCTCGCATTTCGACCTGCCCATCGCGCTGGCGCTGCTGGCGGCACTGGAGATCCTGCCGGCCGAGGAACTGGCACGCACCATTTCGCTGGGCGAGTTGTCGCTTGACGGGGGGCTGGTGCCCGTTGTCGGCGCCTTGCCCGCGGCGATGACGGCAGCCGCCGAGAACCGCGCATTGATCTGTCCGCGCGCCTGCGGCCCCGAGGCCGCCTGGGTGGGGGCCGCCGATGTCTTTGCGCCCGCTTCATTGATCGATGCCATCCGCCATCTGACCGGACAGGCCCCCCTGCGCCGCGCTGCACCCGGCGAGGTGGTGGCGCCTGACAACCTGCGCGACCTCGCCGATGTAAAGGGCCAGGAACGTGCCCGCCGCGCGCTGGAGATTGCGGCGGCCGGCCGGCACCATCTGTTCATGGTGGGTTCGCCCGGGTCGGGCAAGTCGATGCTGGCCGCACGCCTGCCCGGCATCCTGCCGCCGCTCAGCCCCGGCGAGGCATTGGAAACCTCGATGATCCATTCACTGGCCGGGCTGCTGGACGAGGGCGGGATTTCACGCCAGCGCCCGTTCAGAGAGCCGCATCACACGGCCTCGGTGGCGGCGATCATCGGCGGCGGGCGCGGCGCAAAGCCCGGCGAGATCAGCCTGGCCCATAACGGTGTTCTGTTCATGGACG
The DNA here is from genome assembly GCA_020832805.1 of Pararhodobacter sp. Lineage (GTDB taxonomy): Bacteria > Pseudomonadota > Alphaproteobacteria > Rhodobacterales > Rhodobacteraceae > Pararhodobacter. The sequence continues at coordinate 5,644 of JAFIED010000067.1, read as the reverse complement.
AGTTTCCAGAATTTCCACGCACCGTCCTGGAAACCCTGCGTCAGCCGATAGAAACCGGCGAGGTGGTGGTGGCGCGGGCCAACGCGCATGTGCGGTATCCCTGCCGGTTCCTGCTGATGGCCGCGGCGAACCCGTGCAAATGCGGCTATCTGTCCGAGCCGGCGCGCGCCTGCGCCCGCGTTCCCCAATGCGGCGAGGATTATCTGGGCCGTATTTCAGGCCCGTTGATGGACCGTTTCGACCTGCGGGTAGAGGTGCCGCCGGTTTCATGGGTCGATCTGGATCAGGCTGCGGCGGGCGAGAGTTCGGCCACGGTTGCCGCACGCGTTGCGGCGGCGCGCGCCCGGCAGGCAACGCGGTTCGCTGATCTGGCGGCTGCGCATGTGAACGCCGACGCCGAGGGTGCGCTGCTGGCCCGCATTGCCGAACCGGACGCGCAGGGCCGCGCATTGCTGGCCCGCGCGGCCGAGCGTTTTGGCCTGAGTGCGCGCGGCTATCACCGGGTGCTGCGGGTGGCTCGCACCATTGCGGATCTGGATGAAAGCGAGGTCGTGCGCCTGCCCCATGTCGCCGAGGCGTTGAGCTTTCGGCTGGTTGTCGGTACCGAGAGCCGGTCCAACGCCCTGGCCGTCTGACCGCGCCGGCCACCGGCCGCGGTTTTTTGACCAGGCTGTCAGGCGCGACCGCGCCATGCGCGGGTGGGGCGGTCGAACACCTTGCGCCCCATCAACGAGGCCAGCAGATCAACCATCAGATGCGCCGTACGGCCGCGCTCGTCCAGAAACGGGTTGAGTTCAACCAGATCGACTGCGGTGACCAGACCTGACTCGTGCAGCAATTCCATGACCAGATGCGCCTCGCGGAAGCTGGCGCCGCCGGGCACGGTTGTGCCCACCGCGGGGGCAATGCCAGGGTCCAGGAAATCGACATCAAGCGATACATGCAAATGGCCATCGGCCGCTGCAACGCGGTCCAGAAATGCCCGCAGCGGCGCGGTGATGCCCTGTTCGTCGATTACCCGCATGTCCAGCGGGGTGATGTCATGTGCCAGCAAGGCCGCATGTTCCGCCTGATCGACCGAACGGATTCCGAAAAGGCAGATGTTCGCGGGCGGCACGGGGGCGGGAAACGGCGGCAGGGGCGTGCAATCGCGCCCGGCGGCATAGGCGATGGGGATGCCATGCAGATTACCGCTTTGCGTGCTTTCCAGCGTGTGGAAATCGCTATGCGCGTCCAGCCACAGAACGAATAACGGGCGATTGTTGATCAGCGCATGGGCGGCCGATGCGGCCAGCGTTCCCAGCGACAGGCTGTGATCGCCCCCCAGCCAGATCGGCATGCCATGGTCCAGCGCGGTGCGCCCGGCGCCTGCCAGAGTCTGCTGCCAGGCCATGGTCTGGGGCAGGGCATGCACGGCAGGGTTCGGACAGCGCGCGCCCTGTGGCAGCGGGCCGTGCGCCAGGTCGCCGCGGTCGTCCACGCTGTGACCAAGCTGGGTCAGCATTTCGGCAATGCCCGCCACGCGCAGGGCGGCAGGCCCCATCAGGCAGCCGGGGCGGCGCTGGCCACTGTCGACGGGGGCGCCGATCAGGATGCAATGGCGGTGGGTCATGTCGAACTCCGTGCCGGGGTTGTGCGGTCAGTATCAACCAGATCGGCGGGTTTTGCAGCCCGGGAATTGACCGGGCGCCTGCCGCCTTGGCGGTGCCCGGGTGGTGCTGGACCCGCCGGGCGCGCCGCGCTATTGCAGGCAGCACGGAGGGCCAAGGATGACAGAAACCAACCCGCTGCATGATCGCCTGCTTGCGCCGCTTGAACAGCGCGCGGACCCATTCCTGCACCTGCCGGATGGCCGCACCATCAGCGGAGCCGGTTTTTACCGGCTATGCACGCAGATCGCCGGGGCGCTTGATGAACTGGGCCTGCGACCCGGCGACCGATTTGCAGCCCAGGTCGAGAAAAGCCCCGAGGCACTGGCGCTGTTTTACGGGGCGGCGATGGCCGGGGTGGTATTCCTGCCGCTGAACCCGGCCTATACGCCGCAGGAAGTGGGCTATTTTCTGGAGAATGCCGGCGCCGCACTGTTTCTGGCTGATGGCCGCAAGGCGCCCGCGCTGGACCCTGTCGCCACCGGCTGCGGCGCACGCATGATGGTGTTGAACGCCGATGGCACCGGCAGTTTTGCCCAGGCCCTTGCAGCCGCCACCCCGCGCCAGGCACCCAGCCCGCGCGCAGAAGACGATCTGGCGGCGCTTCTTTATACATCGGGCACCACAGGCCGTTCGAAAGGGGCGATGATCAGCCAGCGCAACCTGCTGTCAAATGCCAGCGTGCTGGCGCAGGAATGGCGCTTTGCCGACACGGATGTGCTGCTGCATGCGCTGCCCATCTTTCACACGCACGGGCTGTTCGTGGCAACCAACACGGTGTTGGCCTCTGGTGGCAGCATGATCTTTCTGCCCAGGCTGGATGTCGATGCGTTGATAGACTGGCTGCCGCGGGCCACCTGTCTGATGGGTGTGCCCACATTCTATACCCGCCTGCTGGATGATCCCCGGCTGACACGTGATCTGGTGGCGCATATGCGGTTGTTCGTGTCTGGTTCGGCGCCGCTGCTGGCTGACACGCACAGGGATTTTGCCACGCGCACGGGCCATCAGATCCTTGAACGCTATGGCATGACCGAGACCAACATGAACACCTCGAACCCGTATGATGGCGCGCGCCGCGCGGGCACTGTCGGTCCACCCCTGCCCGGTGTCGAGATCCGGATCACGGACCCCGATACCGGCAAGGCATTGCCGCAGGGCGCAATCGGCATGATCGAACTGCGCGGCGACAATGTGTTTCAGGGCTATTGGCAGATGCCGGAAAAGACCGCCGCCGAACTGCGCGCTGACGGGTTCTTCATCAGCGGCGATCTGGGGTGCTTTGATGCGGATGGGTATTTGCAGATTGTGGGCCGGCAGAAAGACCTGATCATTGCCGGTGGGTACAACATTTACCCCAAAGAGGTTGAGATGGTGCTGGACGCCCTGCCCGGCGTGGCTGAAAGCGCCGTCATCGGCGTGCCGCATGCCGATCTGGGCGAGGCGGTTCTGGCGGTGCTGGTGCCCGAACCCGGCGTCGTTCTGGACCCTGGCGCGATCATGGCGGCGGCAGACGGGCAACTGGCCCGGTTCAAGCAGCCGCGCGCGGTGGAGATCATGCCTGATCTGCCGCGCAACACGATGGGAAAAGTGCAAAAGGCCGCATTGCGAGAGCGGTTCGCCGGGCGATTTGCCGGTGCGTGATGACCTTGTCATGCGCAGCCACCGCAAGGGCGATGCAGACAGCACCGCGCTGTACTCACCCTGCCTGACCTACCGCTATGCGCTGACGCGCGTGTGGGATGCGGGGGCGGGGCGGGTTCTGTTTGTCATGCTCAACCCGTCAACCGCGACCGAGGTTCAGAACGACCCCACGGTGGAACGCTGTGAACGCCGCGCGCGGGCGCTGGGGTTCGGGGCCTTCATGGTGTGCAACATCTTTGCCTTTCGTGCCACCGACCCCCGTGTGATGCGCGCGCAGGCCGACCCGGTGGGGCCGGACAATGATGCGGCCATTGCCCGGGGGGCGGACTGGGCGCAACAGATTGTCTGTGCCTGGGGCACGCATGGGGCGCATCGGGGCAGGGGGCCTGCGGTGGAACAGTTGCTGCGCGGCACGGGGCGCCCGCTTTTTCACCTTGGGCTCAGCCAAGCGGGCCACCCCAAGCACCCGCTGTACATCGGCTATGCACAGACGCCGCTGCCGTGGCCTGCCTGACCGGCTTTGGCCCCGGGCGATGCGCATCGGAAACCGCCTTTGCCGAAAACCGGCACAGATCAGTCGCAAACAGTGTTCAGCCCCGCGTGCCACCTGCGTATGCAAGGGCCACAGACGCCACCCAAGCCAGCAGGAGACCGGCATGGCCTTCAAGACCGATATCGAGATTGCCCGCGAGGCGAAGAAGCTGCCGATCCAGCAGGTCGGTGACCGTCTGGGCATTCCGGCCGAGCATTTGTTGCCCTATGGCCATGACAAGGCCAAGGTGGATCAGGCGTTCATCGACAGTCTGGCCGACCGCCCTGATGGCAAGTTGATCCTGGTTACGGCGATCAACCCCACCCCGGCGGGCGAGGGCAAGACCACCACCACCGTGGGGCTGGGCGACGGGCTGAACCGGATCGGCAGGAAAACGGCAATCTGTATCCGCGAGGCCAGCCTGGGCCCCAATTTCGGCATGAAGGGGGGCGCGGCCGGAGGGGGCTATGCGCAGGTGGTGCCGATGGAAGAGATGAACCTGCATTTCACCGGCGATTTCCACGCGATCACCTCGGCGCATAACCTGCTGGCGGCAATGATTGACAACCACGTCTACTGGGGCAATGCGCTGGAGATCGACACGCGCCGCATTGTCTGGCGCCGGGTGATGGACATGAATGACCGCGCGCTGCGCGATGTGACGGTGGGGCTGGGCGGTGTGGCCAACGGGTTTGCCAGGGCTGCGGGGTTCGATATCACCGTGGCGTCCGAGGTGATGGCGATCCTGTGCCTGGCGCGCGATCTGGACGATCTGCAGTCACGTCTTGGCGATATCGTGGTAGCCTATCGGCGCGACCGCTCGCCGGTCTATTGCCGCGATCTGAAGGCCGATGGCGCGATGACCGTATTGCTGCGCGACGCGATGCAGCCCAACCTGGTGCAAACGCTGGAAAACAATCCGGCCTTTGTGCATGGCGGGCCCTTCGCCAATATCGCCCATGGCTGCAATTCGGTGATCGCCACGCGAACGGCGCTGAAGCTGGCCGATTACGTGGTCACCGAGGCCGGTTTCGGGGCCGATCTGGGGGCCGAGAAGTTCTTTGACATCAAGTGCCGCAAGGCCGGGCTGACACCTTCGGTGGCCGTGATCGTGGCGACGGTGCGCGCGATGAAGATGAACGGCGGTGTGGCCAAGGCCGATCTGGGCGCCGAAAACGTCGGCGCGGTTGAAGACGGATGCCCCAACCTGGGGCGGCACATCGCCAATGTAAAAGGGTTTGGCGTGCCGGTGGTGGTGGCGATCAACCACTTTCATTCTGACACCGAGGCCGAAATCGCCGCCGTTCAGGCTTATGTGACCGAGCAGGGCGCCGAGGCGATCGTCTGCCGCCACTGGGCCGATGGCAGCGCCGGGATCGAGGCGCTGGCGCATCGCGTCGCGGAACTGGCCGACAGCGGGGTGGCGAATTTCGCCCCGCTTTATCCTGACGACATGGGCTTGTTCGACAAGATCGAGGCCATCGCCAAACGCATCTATCATGCCGACGAGGGGCTGGCCGACAAGGCGATCCGTGACCAGCTGCGCAGCTGGGAAGCGGCCGGTTACGGGCATTATCCTGTCTGCATGGCCAAGACACAGTATTCGTTCTCGACCGACCCCAATCTGCGGGGGGCGCCCACCGGGCATTCGGTGCCGGTGCGCGAGGTGCGCCTGTCTGCCGGTGCCGGCTTTATCGTGGCCATCTGCGGCGAGATCATGACGATGCCGGGCCTGCCGCGCGTGCCGGCCGCCGAGAGCATTCGCATCGGCGCGGCAGGCTTTGTGGAAGGGCTGTTCTGACGTCAGGCGCGCGGGGGC
>JAFIED010000064.1 GCA_020832805.1 Pararhodobacter sp. | reverse complement strand
GCGGGGGGGGGGGGGCTGCGGGGGGGGCGGTAACAGGCCGGGCAGCGATGGGCTGGGTGGCGGCCGGTGCATCGGGCAAGGGCGCAGGCTGGGCCAGCACATCGGCGGGTTGGGTGGCGGCGGGTGCCTCAGGGACCGGTGCATCCGGCGTGGGCGCACCCAGGGCAAGGGCATCGCGGCCAGAAACGCCTGGTTCCGGCAGATCGGGCAGCGCATCGGGGGCGACAGCGGCGCGCGTGACAGACTCGGGGGCGGGCGTATCGCCCGCCGGGCCCGCCAGCGCGGCCAGATACGGCGCCGGCGCGCCGGCCGGGGCAGGCGCGGGCCGCGGCGTCAGCACCACACTGTCCGGCGAGACAATCACCTGCCCATCGGCCAGCACCATTTCCAGCGTCATCAGCTGTACCGAATCCGACGGCGCCAGCGCAAAGATAGCCACGAACTGCCCCGCCCCGTCAGCCGCGGCCTGTGCCACATCAATACCATCGACCATCAAGGTGATGCCCGCACCGGGCAAGGCCGAACCGGCCACCAGCGCGCCGCCATCTTCGGCGATGCGCACCACATCGAAACCGGGCGGCGCCACGGCCGGGGCAACCGGCGCCTGGGCCGGCACCGAAGGGGCATCGCCCGGCGCCCGGACAACAGGCGCATCGGCGGGCGTTCGAGCGGAGGTTTCTGCCGGCATGGGCGCGGCCCCGTCACCAGCTGCGGCGGGCGGCGATGCCACCACCGGTTCTGGCCCGCGCGCGGCTTGCCAGACCACGCCAAGACCCACCGCCCCCACCAGCGCGCCACCCGCAGCGATCGCCGCCCAGCCGGGAAATCCGAGGTTCGAAAGGAATGCCATCGCGCGTGTTGTCCGTTTCACCGGCTGCCTGACTTGCTCCTTTCTATCAACACCCGTATCTATGGGCAAAAGAAATCCACCCCGCTATGGGTTGTCGTCAGGAGCGTGATCATGGCCGCTTTCCTTGCTTCGGTCTGCCTGTTCTGCGGCGCCCGGCCCGGTATCGACCCCGATCATGCGCAAATCGCCCGCGACACCGGCCGGATGCTGGCCGACCGGCAATGGCGGCTGGTCTATGGCGCGGGCGATATCGGCCTGATGGGCGAGGCCGCGCGCGCCGCACAGGCGGCAGGCGGGCAGACCCTGGGGGTAATCCCCGCGCATCTGATGCGGCGCGAACAGGCGCGCCAGACGGTGACAACGCTGATCGTGACCGAGACCATGCACGAGCGCAAGAAGGTGATGTTTACCAACTACGATGCCGTGGTGGTGCTGCCGGGGGGCGCGGGCACGCTGGATGAGTTTTTCGAGGTGCTGACCTGGGCGCAGATCGGTCTGCACCAGAAACCGATCATGCTGCTGGATGCAGGGGGCTTCTGGCAGCCGCTGAGCGCGCTGATCGATCATGTGATCGCACAGGGCTTTGCCGAACCCGACCTGCGCAACCTGTTCAGCACCGTGCCAGACGTGCCGGCGCTGGCCGAGGCGCTGAACCGGCGCCTGCCCCCGCACCGCTGATACGCAGATACGGGGCCCATCAGGGAAGCGCCTTGAAGAAAGGCGCTTGCAACGCGTTTGGAAAACGCGTTGGGCGCGGGGCGGCCAGCGCCACCCCGCCAGGACAAGCGGGTTGACAGCACCGGGGGCTTTCTGCAGACCTGTTAATCAAGCGTTTGATTAACGCGCGCCGCACCGGGGAGGGTGCCGGCGATACGGAGGAAACAGGGAAAGGACAGCGCGTGCCCCAGGCCGCCCAGCGCGCCATCCGGCGCGACGCACAGGAAGCGATCCTGGACGCCGCCGAACAGGTGTTTGCCGACAACGGCTTTCACGGCGCCACCACCCGCGCCATTGCCGAACTGGCCGGCGCGAACGCCGCGCTGATCCATTACTATTTCGGCTCCAAGGAAGCGCTGTTCGAGACCGTTTTCGCCCGCCGCTCTGATGCCATCAACGCCGAGCGGCGCAACAGGCTGGCGGCGCTGCAGGCAGCTGGCCAGTCGGCAGGCCAGTCGGCAGGCGCACCGACACTGGAACAGGTGCTGGACGCGCTGTTGCGCCCCACGGTGGCCCTGGGCCATGACCCGGCGCGCGGGGGGGCGCATTATGCGCGGCTGCTGGTGCATGTCGCCGCTGGCACCGACGCGCGCTCGCGCCGGTTGACCGGCGCCAGCTATGACGCCATTGCCCGGCTTTTCATCGACGCCATTGCCGCGGCGGTGCCGGGGCTGGAGCGCGCCAGCGCGGTTCACTGCTATCTCAACACCATCGCCATCGGCATCGCGCTGATGGCACCGACCGGGCGCGCGCAGAACCTGATGCCGCGCCAGCCCGCCCCCCGGCAAGACCCCCGGCAAGACCCCGGCCCCGACGCCGCACCGGACGATCTGGACCGCGTGCTGGCGCGCACCGTGCGTTTCATCGCCGCCGGCATCCGCGCAATGGCGATGGCGCCGACCCGCTGACCACCCCACCCAGGACACCTGACCGAGGAGGGTCAGGCGCCGCACCAACCACAGGAGGAGACCCCATGAAACGCCGCCTTCGCCCACTTCTGGCGCTGCCGCTGGCCGCCGCAGGCCTGGCCCTGCCCGCCCCGGCACAGGCCATCGATGCTACCGTGGTCAACGGCCACCCGCCGATATTCCTGTGGGTGCAGCACCTGACCAACAGCTTCATTCCCGCCGTCGACGCCGCGCTGGAAGGCGCCGGCCACAGCATCAACTGGACCGAGGCTTATGGCGGCACCATCGCCGGCGTGGGCGGCGAACTGGAAGCGGTGGAAGACGGCCTGGCCGAGATCGGCGCCGTGCCCACGCTGTTCATGCCCACGCAACTGCCCCTGCAGAATGTCACCTACAACACACCCTTCGGGCCGAACGACCCCGAACTGGTGATGGCCACGCTGGACCGGCTGCATCAGGACGTGCCGGGCATGGTGGAAAGCTGGCACGCCTTTGACGCCGAATATCTGGGCGGGGGCTTCGCGCTGGACAACTACCTGCTGATGACCAATTTTCCGGTCCGCTCCATCGACGATCTGGAGGGGCGGCGCATCGCCGCGCCCGGCCCGGCGGTGAACTGGCTGAACGGCACCGGCGCGGTGGGCGTGGCGGGCAACCTGACCACCTATTACAATGACCTGCAGACCGGCGTCTTTGATGGCGTCATCGTCTTTCCCACCGCCGCCGCACCGGCCCGCCTGCATGAGGTGGCGCCCTATGTGACCATCACCGATTTCGGCGCGCAATACGCGGGCACGCTGGTTGCCAACCGCAGCTGGTTCCAGGCCCAGCCCCAGGCCGTGCAGGACGCGCTGCGTACAGGCGCCGCGGCCTATACCGCCGCCTATATCGCCGAACAGACCGAGCGCGTGGCCGCCGCCATGGCCACCATCGCGCCAGACCCCGACCGGCTGCATGTGCTGGCGCCCGAGGAACGCGCCCGCTGGGCCGCGGCCCTGCCCGATATCGCGGGCACCTGGGCCGAGAATGCCGATGGCATGGGCCTGCCGGGAACCGAGGTGTTGCAGGCCTATATGGCGGCAATGGCCGAGGCCGGTGCCGACATGGGCCGCGACTGGTCGCAGCGCTGAGACCCACGGCCAGGGGGCGACGCGCCCCCTGCCCTGTCCCATAGGCACCCCATGGACGACCTGCGCACCGGGCTCTGGCCCGTCGATACCGCCGCCCGGGTACTGGACCGGGTGACAGCGCTTTTCTCGGCGCTGGGCACGGCGCTGATCCTGGCCGTGATGGCACTGATCTCGGTCGATGTGGCCGGGCGCTTCTTTTTCGGCCGACCCATCGCGGGCGTGCCGGAAATGGTGGCAATGTCGATCCTTGCCATCGTTTTCCTGCAACTGGCCAACACGCTGTCACGCGGCAAGCTGACCCGCTCTGACGCCTTCCTGTCGATGCTGCGCAACCGCCGCCCCCGGCTGGCCGATACGCTGGACGCCCTGCTGCACGGCGCCGGCGCCTTTCTGATCTACACGCTGCTGACCGCCTTCTGGCCGCTGTTCCAGCGTTCATACGGGCGCGGGCAGATGGTGGGCACGGTGGGGCAGTTCCTGGCCCCGATCTGGCCGGTGCATGGCATCGTGGTCCTGGGATCGGCGCTGATGCTGGCGGTCTTCGTGATGCGGGCCGTCGCGCTGACCACCCGCGCCGTCAGGGGGGCACCATGACCGGCCTGGGATTGACCGGGATCGAGGTGGGCCTGTGGTCGCTGGTCGGTATCCTGGGGCTGATCTGGCTGGGCATGCATGTGTCGATCGCGCTGGCGCTGGTCAGCTTCATCGGCATCTGGATCCTGCGCGACAACCCGCAACTGGCGGCGCGCTCGCTGTCGCTGGCGGCGCGCGAAAGCATCTCGTCCTATCTTTTCGGCGTGGTGCCGCTGTTCGTGCTGATGGGGCTGGTGGTCAGCCGCGCCGATATCGGCCGTGACACCTTTGATGTGGCCAACCGCGCCTTTCAGCGCCTCAAGGGCGGCATCGGCATGGCCACGGTGGGCGCCAATGCGGTGTT
>JAFIED010000063.1 GCA_020832805.1 Pararhodobacter sp. | reverse complement strand
CCGCCGGCGGGGGCGGCCCCCCCCCGGGGTGGGGGGGGGGCCAAGGCAGGGCATCTACAGGGTATCTGTCGATGCGCCGCTATTCGGCTGCTTCGGTCTGTCCGTCGGATTTTTCGTTGCCACTGGCAGGCCCGCCGATCTCGCGCCAGTTCAGGGTCTTTGGATAAACCCCTTCGCGCGAGGCGATGCTGACATGGGGCACGCGCGGCTCTGTCCGGCCGATGGGGGTGCCGCCTTCGGCCACCTTGCGCGCGGCATCCACCATCAGGCGGCGGAATTCGACAATAGCCAGATCGGAAGCGCCCAGAATGTCATGCGTGCGGTCCACGATGGCCCCCATCGACACCCACATGACAATGTCCTGATTGGGGATCCCCTGCACGCCGGTAAAATTGCCCAGCTTCATGGCCTGCCGGTCCTGCAGGAAGTTGTTGTGCAACTGCCGCTTCGAAACCCAGCGGTCATCCAGGTGGATGCCCTTCTGCACATGGTTGAACTTGCGCCATTCCTCGGTCGAGGGGCAGGCCTGCCCACCCCAGGCGATGAAATGGAAGTGCGAGGTCTCGTCGTCGATCGGCACGATGACGGTGGCCACGTTGTAGTTGTTGTTCGGCGGAATCAGCGAGGTGAACGGTGCGATGTATTCGGTGATTCGCAGATAGTGATGCGTGCCCGCCTTCTTGATCGGCTTGCGGATGGCGGCATAGCGGAAACCATAGCTGGTGGTCTGGGTCTGCATGCGCGGCGAGCGGTCGGTCGAGGGGCGATACCACGACTTGTCATCCGCCGCTGCCCCCTCGACCCGTGCCGGCACCATGTCCGAGGAATGCAGGCTGGAGGAATGCGCCGAATCGATCTGCCCCTCGGTGATCTGCGCCCAGTTGGCCGGGATCCGGATTTTCAGGATCGACACCTTGGTATCGGCCGTGGGTGCAAAGGCCGGCGGTTCGAACGGGATCATGTCTTCCTTTTCGCCCAGCCACGCCCAGACAAAGCCGCCCCATTCCTCTACCGGATAGGCGCGATGCTTGACCTTGCCATGCAGCGGGCTGCCCTCGGGCTCGGAACTCATGGCCACGCAATTGCCGTCCACATCGAACTTCCAGCCGTGATACAGGCAGCGCAGGCCGCATTCCTCGTTGCGCCCGTAAACCAGCGAGGCACGGCGGTGCGGGCACAGCTCGTCCAGCAGGCCCAGCTTGCCCTCGCTGTTGCGGAAACAGACATAGCGGTTGCCGATCGCCTCGACCAGCAAGGGTGTCCCGTCGGGCTCGGCCACTTCCTCGATCAGACAGACCGGCACCCAGTGGCGGCGCATCAACGCCCCCATCGGCGAATCGCCGGTCACGCGGCACAGAAGATCGTTTTCTTCGGGTGTCAGCATGCCATCCTCCCTTGACCCGTTTGCCAGACTGAATGAACGGGTTAGATATCTAAACAGTCTAGCGGCTGACGCATCACCGGTCCAGAGGCTTGACAGAAATTTTTAGATATCTAAGAAACACCTATACCGAAACCAAAGGCAAATCATGTCCGAAACCCTGGAAACGCGCGCCTTTACAGTCACTTCCCGCACGACCCTGACCGACGGCATTGTCGAGTTCACGCTGTCGCCGGTCGATGATGCGCCGCTTACCCCCTTTACGCCGGGCGCCCATGTAACGGTGCGCACGCCTTCGGGCGCCATGCGGCGCTATTCGCTGGTGAACGACGGGCGCGCGCCTGAAAGCTATGTCATCGCCGTCAAGCGCGAGCCTGCCTCGCGCGGGGGGTCCACGTCGATGCATGACGATGCGCAAGAGGGCACGCAACTGGACCTGACGGCGCCGGAAAACGAGTTCGAGCTGGTCTCGGCGCCGCGTTATCTGTTGATCGCCGGTGGCATTGGCATCACGCCCATTCAGGCCATGGCACGGCACCTGGCCGCAGAGGGCACGCCGTTCGAGTTGATCTATTGCACGCGCACCGCCGCCGAGACCGCGTATCTGGACACCGTCACCGCCCTGCCCGGCAATGTGACGGTGCACCATGACGAAGGTGACGAAGACAATTTCTACGATTTCTGGGATCATTTCGAAAAGCCGACCAACGCCCATGTCTATTGCTGCGGCCCCGCGCCCCTGATGGAAGAGATCAAGGCACTGTCCGGCCACTGGCCCGAAGGCTCGGTGCATTTCGAGGATTTCAAACCGGTCGATGTCGTGCGCGCCGACGATCAGGCCTTTACCGTCACGCTGGCAGACAGCGGGCGCAGCATCCAGGTGCCCGCCGACAAGACCATTCTGGAGGCGCTGCGCGAGGCTGGTGAAAAGACCGTCAGTTCCTGCGAAAGCGGCACCTGCGGCACCTGCAAGTGCCGCCTGATCGAAGGCGAGGCCGATCACCGCGACATGGTGCTGATGGATGACGAAAAGGACAGCCACATCATGATCTGCATCTCGCGCGCCAGAAGCGGGGATCTGGTCATTGAGCTTTGACCCTTCAGACGCGCCGCTAAGGCTGGGTGTGGCGGGGCTGGGCCGGGGCTTCATGCTGACCGCGCCCAGTATCCTGGCGCATCCTGGCATCACGCTGGCCGCCGCCGCCGCACCGCGGGCAGAGACCCGCGCCGCGTTCGAGGCGCAGTTCGGCGGCAAGGCCCATGACAGCGTCGAAGCCCTGTGCGCCGACCCGGCTGTCGAGGCCGTGTATATTGCCACACCTCACCAGATGCATGCCGAGCATGTGGCGGCGGCGGCGGCGGCGGGCAAGGCGGTTCTGGTTGAAAAGCCACTGGCGGTTTCCATGGATGATGGCGCCCGCATGGTTGCCGCCGCCAGCGGTGCGGGCATTGCGCTGATCGTCGGGCCCAGCCACAGTTTCGACGGGCCGGTGGAACAGGCACGGGCGATCATCACCTCAGGCCGCTATGGCCGGCTGCGCATGGTGCAGGCGCTGAACTACACTGATTTCCTGTACCGGCCCCGCCGACCGGAAGAACTGGTCACCGATCAGGGCGGCGGCGTGATCTTCAGCCAGGCCGTGCATCAGATCGATATCGTCCGCCTGCTGGCGGGGGGGCAGGCGCACTCGGTCACCGCCATGACCGGCAACTGGGATGCCGCCCGCCCGACCGAGGGTGCCTATGCCGCGCTGATCGATTTCGAAGGGGGCGCCTTTGCCAGCCTGACCTATTCCGGCTATGCGCATTTCGACAGTGACGAATGGATGGATCAGGTGGGCGAACTGGGCCAGGCCAAGGATCCGGCCACCTATGGCAAGGCCCGCCGCGCGCTGGCCACCGTGCACAGCGCCCAGGAAGAGGCCGCATTGAAACGGCGCCGTACCTTTGGCGCCGAAGCGGTGCCGCCCCCTGCCCCGCATCATGAACATTTCGGGCCGATCATCGCATCCCTTGAGGGGGCAGACCTGCGGCTGACCCCTCAGGGCGTGCATGTCTATGGCCATACCGAACGCCAGTTTCTGCCCGCCCCCGCCTGGCCCGCGCCCCGCCAGGGCGTGCTGGACCGGCTGATCGCTGCGGTGCGCCACGGCGAAAAGGTGGTGCAGGACGGGCGCTGGGGGCTGGCCAGCCTGGAGGTCTGCCACGCCATTCTGGCCTCGGCGCAAACGGGGCAACGCGTAGCGCTGCACCATCAGGTTGCGGCATAGGCCCGCGCGACACAGGGAGGACAAATCATGTCGAAGCTGACGCTTTCCATCGCCATGGGCGATTACGACCGCACGCGGCCCATCCATGACGGACGCGTGCCCATCGACGGGGTGGACCCCGTCACCATGCTGTTGTCACCCGAAGAGATGTTCTTTCGCGTCTTCCGGCACGAGGCCTTTGATGTCAGCGAAATGTCGTTCTCGTCATATTGCGTGAAGCTGGCGCGGGGCGAGGCCAGCTATGTGGCAATCCCGGTGTTCCTCTCGCGCGCCTTTCGCCATACCTCGGTCTATATCCGCACCGACCGGGGCATCGACAGCCCGGCCGATCTGAAGGGCCGGCGCATTGGCATTGCTGAATACCAGCTGTCCGCCAATGTCTGGGTGCGCGGCATCCTGGAAGACGAATACGGCGTCAGGCCGTCAGACATTACCTGGGTGCGCGGCGGGATGGATACACCCGGCCGCCCCGAAAAGATCGCCATCGACCTGCCCCAGGACATTCGCATGGAGGCCGCGCCCGAGGGCGACACCCTGAACGCCATGCTGGCACGCGGCGATATCGACGGGTTCATCGGCCCGCGCTGGCCACGCTGCTATGCCGAGGGGCACCCACATGTGGGCAGGCTGTTTGCCGACAGTATCGGCGCGGCCGAAGACTGGTATCGCCGCAGCGGCATCTTTCCCATCATGCATCTGCTGGGTCTGCGCCGCAGCCTGGCCGATGCCCACCCCTGGCTGCCCGGTGCCTTGCTGAAGGCGTTTACCCAGTCAAAGATGATGGCGCAGGCGGCACTGGCCGATACCTCGGCCACCAAGGTGACGATGCCGTTTGTCGAGGATAATCTGGGCCGCGCGCGCGCGCTGATCGGCCCTGACCCCTGGACCTATGGGGTGAAAGGCAACGAGACCGCGCTGGATACCTTTCTTGATCACCACCATCGGCAGGGCCTGTCGCCGCGTCGGCTGTCGGTCGATGAATTGTTCCACCCTGCAACGCTGGAAAGTTACAGCCTTTGACAAAGGAGCGCGCCATGACGCCCGCCCCCGGATCATCCAATCCGCAGCCCGGCACCCAGCCCCCTCTGGCGCCCGGCGATATCGTCGAGATCGAAACACCCGCCGGGCTGGCCTATGTGCAGGTCACCCATAACCACGCCAGCTATCCAGAGGTGGTGCGCGCCCTGGCCGGGCTGCACAGCCAGCGCCCCGCCGATCTGACCGGCCTGGCGCAGGGCAAGACCGCATTCACCGGCATGATTCCCCTGGGCGAAATGCTGGCCAGCGGCCGGCTGCCCGGACGGCGGTTGGGGCCGGTCACAGTACCCAGAGAGGCGCGCGCCTTTCCTACCTTTCGCACCCCCATCCGCGACCGGCAGGGTGATGTGGTGTATTGGTGGTTCTGGGATGGCGAAGGCCTGCACTACAGCACCGACCCCGGCACCGAATCGCAGGACTGGCCCCTGCGCGAGGTTATCGGCGCAAAGGATCTGATCGCGCGCCTGGCTGCCATGGCCTGACAAGTCCCGCCGGCGCCCTGCCCGACCTGCGCGGCATCCGCCCCTGCAGACCTTGCAAGCCTGATCAGGCCAAGCCACCGCAAGAATCAGCGCAACCGGGTTGGCGGCACCCTTCGGCCCAGTTCGGTGGCGCGGACCTCGTCGGCGGCCAGATTGTCGATCACCCGCGCCAGCACCCGGCGCAGCACCGCCATCTCGTCGTCAGACACGCCATCCAGCGCCACGTCATTCACCTCGATCGCCAGGGGCTCCAGCCGGCTGCGCAGCGCCTGGCCAGTCTCGGTCAGAAAGGCATGCTGGCGGCGGCGATTCCCCGGCAGATTGCGCCGCGTCAGGTAACCAAGCTGTTCCAGCCGGGCGAGGGCGGCATGGGTTGTCGGCTCGGTCAGATTGGCCAGTGCGCTGAGCCGGCGCTGACTCAGCCCATCCTGCTGCCACAGGATACGCAGGAAAACCCAGTGCCCGAAAGTGATGTCATGTTCGGCCAGCCTGATCTGCAGCGCGCGGGAAAAACTGCGCGCCGCCAGCCGGGTCAGATGCGCGATGCGTTCATCCAGCAGGCCCGGTGCCGGCGCCGCCGCGGGCGCCGGGGGGGGCGATGCGGGCGTTTCCGGCGACATGGCATCCGGCTGCAACGTTCCTGCCCGGGCCTGCACGCCTGATGCCTGCCCGTCACGCGTCTGCTTGCCGATCGAATCGTCCATACCTGCCTGTACCCGTCTGCCCTGCCCCAGTCAGCCTGCCCGGCGATGGGCAGCGCTCAGTACAAACCGCCCGAACTGAGCGTGCCGAAATTGGCAGGCTGCTGCGGTGCCGCCACCGGCTGGCCGGTTTCATCATCAACCGGCGCATCGTTGCGGTCGAACAATGGCAGATTGCTGCCCATCGCGAAACCACCATCCACCAGGGCACTGATGCCAAAAACCGGCTCTTCACCGTCGCGGAAAAACTCTGCCACGACATGCGCACCCGTGGCGCTGTCGTCAAGCCGGGCGCCGGAATGCCGGTCAATGCGGATAAAACGCCCGCCCGGGGGCACGGCAAAGCGGGTGCCGCCGAATTCGCGGACCGCCTCGCGCATGAACTCCTGAAACACCGGCGCGCACATGCCCCCGCCAGATGCCCCGCGGCCCAGCGGGCGCGGCCGGTCGAAGCCGATATAGCAGCCCGCCACGATATTCGAGGTATAGCCGACGAACCAGACATCGCGCGCCTCGTTCGTGGTGCCGGTCTTGCCGGCAACAGGCACGCTGAGGCTGGCATTGCGCCCTGTCCCGCGCGTGATCGCCCCTTCCATCATCGAGGTCAACTGATAGGCGGTGACGGCATTCATCACGCGCTGGCGCTGACTGACGATCCAGGGCGCCTGGCCGCTCGGCAGCGCGGGCTCGGCGCATTCGACACACTGGCGCTGGTCATGGCGAAAGATCGTGCGGCCCCAGCGATCCTGCACGCGGTCCACCAGTGTGGGCTCGACGCGCTCGCCACCATTGGCGAACATCGCATAGGCGGCGACCATGCGAAACAGCGTGGTTTCCTGGCTGCCAAGGCTGTTGGCCAGGAAAGCCTGCATCCGGTCATAGACTCCGAAGCGTTCGGCATAGCCGGCCACCACATCGATGCCGACTTCCTGTGCCAGCCGCACGGTCATCAGGTTGCGCGACAGTTCGATCCCGGTACGGACCGGCGTTGGGCCGTAAAACCGGTTCGAGGCGTTGGTCGGCCGCCAGATCTGCCCCGCGGCGGATTCGACCTCGATCGGTGCGTCAATCACGATGGTCGCCGGGGTAAAGCCCGAATCCAGCGCCGCGGCATAGACAAAGGGCTTGAACGCCGAACCGGGCTGGCGCATGGCCTGCGTTGCCCGGTTGAATACCGAATGCTGATAGCTGAAACCGCCCTGCATGGCGATCACACGGCCGGTATTGACATCCATCGCCATGAAACCGCCCTGCACCTCGGGCACCTGACGCAGGGACCAGCGCACGAAGGCGCCGTCCTCGTTGCGGGTGACAGCACGCACATGCACCACATCACCCACATCCAGATTGTCGGCCAGAGAGCCGCGCGCCCAGTCGATATCGGAACGCTCGACCGAGCCGATCTCGTCGATCCCCTCGATGCCCAGGCGCGCCGCCCCTGCACTGACCTCCAGCACCACGGCAGGCAGCCACGGGTTGTCCAGCGTGATGTCGCGCGCAACGCTGACCCGCGCCAGCGCCGCGCGCCAGCTTTCCTCGGTTTCCAGTGCCTCTGGCGGCAGCGCCTCGCCGGTGCCGCGCCACCTGCCCTGCTGCCGGTCATAGCGTTCCAGCGCGCGTTGCAGCGCACGGGCTGCGCTGGCCTGCAACTCGGGGTGAATGGTGGCCCGGATCGACAACCCGCCGGTAAAGAATTCTGCCTCGCCAAAGGTCGATGACAGCTGTCGGCGAATCTCGTCGGTAAAGTAGTCGCGCGGCGGCAGGCTTTCGCGGAAGGCCGGAATATCGCCCGACTGCACAGTCAGAAGTGGCTGCGCCTGGGCTGCTGCCGCCTCGTCACGCGTGATGTATCCGTTCTCGGCCATCTGACCCAGCACCCAGTTGCGCCGTGCCGTGACCCGCTCGCGCGCGCGGACCGGATGATAATCGCTGGGCGCCTGCGGCAGGGCCGCCAGAAACGCCATCTGGTGCAGTTCCAACTCGTCCAGCGTGCGGTTGAAATAGGTCTGCGCCGCCGCCGCCACCCCATAGGAGTTCTGGCCCAGGAAGATCTCGTTCATGTAGAGTTCGAGGATCTGGTCCTTGCTCAACACCTGCTCTCCCCGCCAGGCCAAAATGATTTCGCGTATCTTGCGCTCGCCGGTGCGGTCGCCGGACAGCAGGAAGTTCTTCATCACCTGCTGGGTGATGGTCGAGGCCCCGCGCAATGTCTGCCCCCGGCTGACCACCGCATCACGCAGCGCAGCGCCCATCGCCATGGGGTCAAAGCCCTGATGCTCGTAGAAATTCCGGTCTTCGGCCGAGATGAAGGCCGCGCGCAACAGCTCGGGGATTTCCTCGCTCGGCGCGAACAGGCGCCGCTCATGGGCAAATTCGTCGATCAGCCGGCCCTCGCCAGAGTAGATGCGGCTGATGGTGGGCGGGCTGTAATTGGCAAGCTGCTCATAGCTCGGCAGGTCGCGGGCATACATCCAGATCACGCCACCGACAGTCACGGCAGCAAAGATCACCCCCATCACGAGGAAACTGAAAATGCTGCCCAGCAGGGACAGAAAAGCGCGTATCAAGCAAACAACTCCGGTTGGTATGAATGCTTGATACGCCATTGCCGGCGCCGGGTCAAAACGCCAACAACGCAATTTTCCCGGCAATTCGGCCCGCTCTCTGGCCTGTGATGGTGTGTGCACGGGCCAGATATGCCTTTATCGTCGGCGCAGATCGGCCTGTGCAATCTCGGCGGCGACCCATGCCTCCATCGAATCGGCCAGGGCAAGGGCCATCTGCCCCCGCCAGGCAGCATCCTGCAAGCGCTGCAGATCGCGCGGACTGGACATGAAACCGACCTCCAGCAGCGCCGACGGAATGTCGGGCGCGCGCAGAACGGTAAAGTCGGCCTGCTGCCAGGGGCGGCTGTGCATGCGCAGCCCCGCCCCCGAAATGCCGTCAACCAGGGCCCGCGCCATCCGGTCGGTGCGCGGCTGCGATTCCGTGCGCGCGATGGCCATCAGAACGCGCGCGATGGCATCGTCGGCCTGCCGCAGATCGACCCCGCCCCCCAAAAGGTCGGCGCGGTCATGGCGTTCGGCCAGCAGGGCCGAGGCTTCGTCGCTGGCTTCTTCGGCCAGCGTGTAGACCGTGGCTCCATGGGCGTTGCCCTCGGGCAGGCTGTCGGCATGCAGAGACAGAAACAGATCGGCGCGGGCCTGCCGGGCAAGGCGCAGACGGCCCTCCAGTGACACGAAACTGTCATCATCGCGCGTGGTGACCACCTCGAACCCGTCGCGCCGGCGCAGGGTTTCGGCCAGCTCGCGCGAAAAGGTCAGCATCAGCGCCGCCTCGGTCAACCGGCCCTGCACCGCGCCTGGGTCGATGCCGCCATGGCCCGGGTCCAGCACCACCACGGTGGGCCGGGCGCCCAGCGGGGGCCGGCGGGCCTGCCCCTCGCCCATGGTGTCGGGCTGCCGGATGCCGCCCTCTTCGGCGATGCGGGCGGCCAACGCCTCGGCGCTGGCCGGGGCCATGCGCAGGCTCAACAGCGCCCGGCCGGTGTCGGGGTCAACGGTCATGCCCGCGTTGCTCGTCAGCATCGGCTCGGTCAGTTCCAGCACCAGGCGGGTCCAGCCATCGCCCAGCGCACCGGTGCGCCAGTCCCGCGCCTGTGGCGGTGGCCGCCCCTGTACCGAAAAGCCCGCCCAATCCACCTGCCTGAAGTCCAGAACCAGCCGTGGCGGGTTGGCCATGTGACGCAGCCGCCAGGGCACCGGCTGGGAAAGCGGCAGGTCCAGCAACAGCCTTGTGCCATCGCCCCGCAACCGCGCCGCGCCAGACACACGCGCCAAAGCCGAAAACCCGCTGCGTGCGTCGGCCTGTGCCCGGACCATGCCCGGTGCCAGCGCCAACAACGCCCCCATGCCCCCCACGGCCTTGCGCCGGGTCAGGTGCAAGGGCTGATCACGCCGTGATCGATCCTGCATGCCTGTCGCCTTGCCTGTTTCTGCCCCGTGGGGCTTGATGCCCACTTGTCACGCTTCTACGCCGCGCCATCATAGCCCGAACCGGCCGACGAGGGAATCCCCCAAGGACAATGGCGCGCCGTCACGAAACGGTCAGCAGTTCTGCACACGGGCATATGGGGGCTTGAAATCCGGGCCTGATGCCGGAAGAGTCCCCCAACCAGTCACACAAGGTCACCCCTCATGCGCTTTCCCTCGCTTGTCGCCGCCGTGGTCATCGGGCTGGCCACCGCCCCCCTGTCGGCTGCCGCGCAATCGCTTTTCGATACGATGAACGAGGACGATCGCAGCGCCCTGCGCGCCGAGATTCGGGCCTATCTGCTGGACAATCCCGAAGTGATCTTTGAAGCCGTCGCCGCCTTCGAGGAACGCAATGCCTCTGCCCAGGCCGAGATGGAGGGCGCACTGGTCGAAATCAACGCCGAAGACATTTTCTTTGATGGTCATTCCTGGGCGGGCGGCAACCTGGACGGCGATCTGATCCTGGTCGAATTCGTCGATTACCGTTGCAGCTTTTGCCGCAGGGCCTTTGAACAGGTGATGGACTTCGTCGGTGACGATGGCAATGTCCGGCTGGTGATGAAGGAATTTCCCATCCTGGGGCCGCAATCCGAGGTGATGAGCCGCTTTGCCATTTCGGTGCTGCAACTGGGGGGCGATGACGCCTATTTCACCGCCCATGAGCGCCTGCTGAACTGGGACGGTGCGATCTCTGAAAGCACGCTGGGGGCATTTGCTGTCGAACTGGGCCTCGATGCGGAGGCGGTGATGGCGCATATGTCAAGCCCCGAGGTGACAGCGGTGCTGGACGAGAATCGCGCGCTTGCCCAGCGGCTGCAGATCAGCGGCACGCCCACCTTTGTTATGGGTGGCGGCCGGGATGGCGAGTTGATCCGCGGGCTGCTGCCCGCTGCGGGGCTGGCCGACGTGGCAGGGGAACTGCGCGGCTGACGCACGGTTCCGGGCGGCAGCTGCGCCCGCTGGGCGCCTGCTTGGCCGATTTCCCGCGGGTACAGGACCATACAGAAGGCGGCCATCCACCCCAGAACACAAAAAACCGAACATCGGGAAAACACAGACACCGATCAGGGAAGACCGACCGGAAAAAACAAGACGGGCGCCCCTGTGGGCGCCCGTTTCGTCAACCTGGCATTCCGGCAGCAGCCGCGCCATCAAATCAGCGCGGGCCGATCATCATGACCATCTGCCGGCCTTCAAGCTTTGGCATGTTCTCGACCTTGCCAAGTTCGGCAACATCGGCAGCCACCCGGTTCAGCAACTCGACCCCCAGTTGCTGATGCGCCATTTCCCGACCACGAAAGCGCAAGGTGATCTTGACCTTGTCGCCACCTTCCAGGAAACGCAACACATTGCGCATCTTCACATCGTAATCATGGGTATCGGTTCCGGGGCGGAACTTCACTTCCTTGATCTCGATGATCTTCTGCTTCTTGCGTGCCTCGGCTTCGCGTTTCTGGGTTTCATACTTGAACTTGCCGAAATCCATGATGTTGCAGACCGGCGGGGTGGCGTTCGGCGAGATTTCGACAAGGTCGAGCCCGGCCTCTTCGGCCAGCGCAAGACCTCTGGCGGGCGTGACCACGCCCAGGTTTTCGCCCTCTGCGCCGATAAGGCGGATTTCAGGCGCGCGGATGCGATCATTGAAGCGCGGTCCGGTGTCGCGGCTGGGCGGGGCGTTGTGGGGTCTGCGGGCTATGGTCATGCTCCTTCTGGCGGTTTCTCGCGCGGCAAAATAGTCGCGGCGGCCGCCTGTGTCCAGTGCCGCCGCGCAGACACCTGCCTTGGCAAGCCCTTGCCGGAAATCCGGACATGACATGAAATCGAATTGAACTCGAGGGGCAATCGGGCGTAAACGCAGGTCAAAGCGCAATGCGAGGACCGAAAATGAAGAAAGTGTTGATCATCGCGGCCATTGTGCTGGCTGCCGGTATCGGCATCTGGCTGGCCCGTCAGGAACCGACGCCCCCCCCCGCGCCCGTGACCGCGCCACCGGTCAGCGAGCCGGTGACAGAGCCGGAACCGATGGAAGAGCCCGAACCGATTGCGGAACCGGAGCCGGTGGCAGAGGCAGAGGCAGAGGCAGAGGCAGAGCCAGAAAGCACGATCGAACAGGACGTCCAGGATGCGGTGGATGCCGCGGCCGATGGCGCCGAAGAAGCCCGCGAGGCCGCCGATCAACTGGCCGAGGAGATCATGGAAGCCGCCGATGAAGCGGCAGCGGATGTCGAAGAGCGTATCGAGGATTCGTTGCAGGCAATCCGCGACGCCGCCGAGGAAGCGATGGCCGACACCGTGCCTGCCGGCACGGAAACGCCGGAATCCGCGCCGCCTGCAGAGGTTCAGCTGGACACGCAGGCCGAGACACCGACCGAGCCGACGATAGACCTGCCAGAGGCCGCGCCTGCAGAGGCCCCCGCAGATGCAGACGCGCCGGCGGAAACGCCAGCAGACGCGCCGGCAGAAACGCCGACCGATGCACCCGCTGCCGCCGAAGACGGTGCGGCCGCCGATGGTGTTGCTGCACCCGAGGGCGAAGCGGCCGCCGAGGTATTCACCGCCGATGGCTTTGACTACGAGCGCGCCCTGGCGGTGATCGAGGATTCGAACATGAACGCTCTGAACCGCGCCGCCGCGCGCCAGCTTCTGCAAAGCGTGCGCGACAATCCGGAAGCGGCGCAGGCCGCGCTGGCCCAGTTGCGCGATCTGCTGGGGCTCTGAACCGGACGCGGTTTCGACCGGACAGAAACGCTGACACCCCTGAAAGCCCCGGTCATGACGGCCGGGGCTTTCAGCGTGGGGCCGCCGATGGCAGATCCCGCTACTGCTGCGGCGGCCGGGGGGGCTCCCGCGGCGGGGGCGGGGGGGGGGGGGGAGGAAACCGACGCCCACCCCCAGCCCCGCCCCGGCCCCCCCCCCCCCCCCCCGC
>JAFIED010000058.1 GCA_020832805.1 Pararhodobacter sp. | reverse complement strand
CGGCGAACCAGCGGCTGTCCCAGGTGCGGTTGACCTGCAGGCGCATGCCGATCGGATTGACCTTCTGACCCATTACGCTTGCTCCTCGCGCTCACGCACCTTGATGGTGATCTCGGAAAACGGCTTCATGATCTTGCCGAACCGGCCACGTGCCCGGGGGCGTCCGCGCTTCATCACCAGGTTCTTGCCTACCCAGGCCTCGGCGACAACCAGGTTGTCGACGTCCAGACCGTGATTGTTCTCGGCGTTGGCGATAGCCGACTGAAGACATTTCTTCACGTCACCGGCGATGCGCTTCTTCGAGAAGGTCAGGTCAGCCAGTGCCTTGTCGACCGGCTTGCCGCGGATGAGGCCGGCGACCAGGTTCAGCTTCTGCGGCGACGTGCGAAGCATGCGTGTCTTGGCCATTGCCTCGTTCTCGGCCACGCGGCGGGGATTCTGTTCCTTGCCCATGGCTTACTTCCTCTTGGCTTTCTTGTCGGCCGCGTGCCCGTAATAGGTGCGCGTGGGCGAATATTCGCCGAACTTCTGGCCGATCATCTCTTCGGTCACATTGACCGGGATGTGTTTCTTGCCGTTGTAAACCCCAAAGGTAAGGCCCACAAACTGAGGCAGGATCGTCGAGCGGCGCGACCAGATCTTGATCCCTTAGTTACGCCCCGATTCGCGCACATTCTCGGCCATCTTCAGGACGTGTGCATCGACAAAGGGGCCCTTCCAGACTGAACGTGGCATGGATCAGCGACCCTTCTTCTTGGCATGACGCGAACGGAGGATAAGCTTGTCCGTCGCCTTGTTCGAGCGGGTGCGGCGGCCCTTGGTATCCTTGCCCCAGGGCGTAACCGGCGTCCGACCGCCCGACGTGCGGCCCTCGCCGCCCCCATGCGGGTGATCGATCGGGTTCATCGCCACACCGCGCACCGACGGACGCTTGCCCAGGTTGCGGTTGCGACCGGCCTTGCCAAGGTTCTGGTTCGAGTTGTCCTGGTTCGACACGGCGCCGACCGTCGCCATGCATTCCTGCCGCACCATCCGCAACTCGCCCGACGACAGGCGAATCTGGGCATAGCCACCGTCGCGGCCGACAAACTGCGCATAGGTACCGGCGGCACGGGCAATCTGGCCACCCCTGCCGGGCTTCATTTCGACGTTGTGGACGATGGTGCCCAGCGGCATGCCCGAGAACGGCATTGCATTGCCCGGTTTCACATCGACCTTTGCGCCAGAGACAACCTTGTCCCCAACAGCCAGGCGCTGTGGCGCCAGGATGTAGGCCTGTTCGCCATCCTCATAGCGGATCAAGGCGATAAAGGCGGTGCGGTTGGGATCGTATTCGATCCGTTCCACCGTGGCCGGGATATCATGCTTGCGACGCTTGAAATCGACGATGCGATAAAGGCGCTTTGCGCCCCCGCCCATGCGACGCATCGTGATCCGTCCGGTGTTGTTCCGACCGCCCGATTTGGTCAGACCCTCGGTAAGGGCCTTGACCGGGCGACCTTTCCAAAGCTCCGAACGGTCGATCAGCACCAGCCCGCGCTGGCCAGGCGTCGTCGGCTTGTACGACTTGAGTGCCATGCTTTCTGTCTTCCGTCAGCTCTGGACCATAAGGTCCCGTTTCCGTTCAACCGGCGGTCTGGCCGCCGGCACGTTCATGCCTGCGCAACGCGCAGACCATGAAACAGCCAACGGCCCCGAAACCCGGGGCCGTTGAGTCGTGGCTCTTTATCAGAGGCCTGTGGTCACGTCGATAGCATTTCCTTCCTCGAGCGTGACATAGGCTTTCTTCACGTCCTTACGCCGGCGCAGCTGGCCACGAAAACGCTTGACCTTGCCCTTGGTGATGGTGGTGTTGACCGCCTTCACCTTGACATTGAACAGCGTTTCCACTGCTTGCTTGATCTGCGGCTTGTTGGCGTCGATCGCCACCTCGAAGACCACGGCATTGGCTTCGGATGCCATGGTCGCCTTCTCGGTGATCACCGGCTTGCGGGTCACGTCGTAATGTTCTGCCTTCGCGCTCATGCCAGCCGAGCCTCCAGTGCTTCGACAGCCGCCCGCGTCAACACCAGGGTGTCACGCTTCAGGATGTCATAGACATTTGCACCAATCGACGGCAGCACGTCGATGCCGTCCAGGTTGCGCGCGGCGGCCGCAAAATTCTCGTTCACCGCAGCGCCGTCGATGATCAGCACCTTGCGCCAGCCCAGATCGCGCGCGGCCTTGGCCAGAAGCGCTGTCTTGGCTTCGGGCAGATCGGCCGTATCCAGAACCACCAGCTTGCCGGACTTCGCCTTGGCCGAAAGCGCATGCTTCAGACCCAGAACGCGTACCTTCTTGGGCAGATCATGCGCATGGCTGCGCGGTGTCGGCCCCTTGTATACGCCACCCTTGCGGAAGATCGGTGCATTCCGGTCACCATGGCGGGCGCCACCGGTGCCTTTCTGGCGATAGATCTTCTTTGTGGAATAGCTGGTTTCCGAGCGGGTCTTGACCTTGTGCGTGCCGGCCTGGGCCTTGGCACGCTGCCAGCGCACAACACGGTGCAGCAGGTCGGCGCGGGGCTCGAGGCCGAAAACGGCCTCGTTGAGCTCCACCTCGCCCGCCGGCCCGGCGCTGAGGTTGATGACGTCGAGTCTCATGTGACTCGCCTTCCTTCTTCTCGGCCTCGATCTGGGCCTCGGCCTCTTTCAGCGCTGCCTCCTGCGCGGCGGCCTCGGCCTCGGCAGCGGCCAGACGCGCGGCCTCTTCCTCGGCCGCTGCGGCTGCAGCGGCTTCCTCGGCGGCCTTGCGTGCCGCTTCAGCGGCAGATTTCAGCGCAGCGGGCAGAATCGCGTTCTCGGGGAAGGGTTTCTTCACCGCGTCCTTGATGGTAACCCAACCGCCCTTGGAACCCGGCACAGCCCCCTTGATCATGATCAGACCGCGCTCGCTGTCGGTCTTGACCACCTGCAGGTTCTGCGTGGTGATCCGCACGGCGCCCATGTGGCCTGCCATCTTCTTGCCCTTGAACACCTTGCCGGGGTCCTGGCACTGGCCGGTCGAGCCGTGGCTGCGGTGGCTGATCGACACACCGTGGCTGGCACGCAGGCCGCCAAAGTTGTGCCGCTTCATCGCACCCGCAAACCCCTTGCCGATCGAGGTCCCCGCAACATCGACAAACTGACCGGCAAAGTAATGGTCCGCGGTGATCTCCTCGCCCACACCGATCAGGTTGTCGGGGCTGACGCGGAACTCGGCCAGCTTGCGCTTCGGCGCGACACTTGCCTTGGCGAAATGGCCGCGCATCGGCGCCGGCACACGCTTGGCCTTGGCCGAGCCCGCACCCAGTTGCACCGCTGTATACCCGTCACGGTCAGCCGTGCGCTGTGCCACGACCTGCAACCCGTCAAGCTGCAGAACCGTGACAGGCACCTGCCGCCCGTCTTCCATGAACAGCCGGGTCATGCCCAGCTTCTTTGCAATCACTCCAGAGCGCATGTTCCGGCTCCTCACACCTTGATTTCGACATCGACGCCGGCTGCAAGGTCGAGCTTCATCAGCGCGTCAACCGTCTGCGGCGTGGGATCGACGATGTCCAGAAGCCGTTTGTGGGTGCGAATCTCCCACTGATCGCGGCTCTTCTTGTCGATATGCGGCCCACGAAGGACCGTGAATTTCTCGATCTTGTTCGGCAGCGGGATCGGCCCGCGAACCTGGGCACCCGTGCGCTTGGCCGTGCTCACGATTTCCGCGGTGGACGCATCCAGAACGCGGTACGCGAGGGCCTTGTGCCGGATGGGGTTAGTTGCCCCTTGCATGGCCTGGCCCTCGGATGGGGGGGGGGGGCGCCCCCCACCCTGACCGCTTGTGTTACTCGATGATCTTCGACACGACGCCGGCGCCGACGGTGCGGCCGCCTTCGCGGATGGCGAAGCGCAGCTTCTCTTCCATCG
>JAFIED010000053.1 GCA_020832805.1 Pararhodobacter sp. | reverse complement strand
AGAAGATGGCGGCCGAACTCGTTGCGCTCGCGGTCCAGGGGGATCTGGGGAGGGCTGATGCCACGGCCCCGGGATCGGCGGGATTGTCGAGGATGGAGAGGGGCAGGGCGGCGAGCTCCTGCAGCAGGGTGACCAGCTCGCGCGCGGCGTGGTCGATGAATGCGCGGCCCTTGTCGGCCGTGGCGGCGGCGGCGTTGCCCATGGCGCCGGCGGGGTGCAGATCCTGCGCCTGCCAGCCCAGCTTGCCGCCGGGACCAAGGCCAAGGTGCCGGTTTTCCGCAGCCAGCCTTGCGTTCAGCGGCCGGAAGTCACGGGCGCGCTCCATCGCCACCAGATCACCCCTGAGCGCCAGCATCATCGAGGTTGCCATGTCCCCGGCATGGACCCCGTGGCGCGCCTCGTCCGCCGTGAGCAGCCCGTCGGGCAGGCCCATGGCGAACCAGTTCGCGGCCACCGTCAGCATCCCGTGCCTGACCCGCAGATCCCGCGCCACGATGTCCATCGGCGCGATCTGCCCGCCATGGCTGTTCAGGAATACCAGCTTGCGCACCCCGGCCGCGGCGACGCAATCGCCCAGTTCGGACCACATCGCCATCAGCGTGGCGGCCGAAAAGGTCAGCGTGCCGGGATAGCGGCTGTGCTCGTTGCTTTTCCCGACGGCGCAGGTGGGCAGGAACAGCGCGGGGCAGTCCCGTGGGATCAGCGGCAGCGCGGCGGCGATGATCCCGTCCAGGATGTCACGGTCCACCGACAGGGGCAGGTGCGGGCCGTGCTGTTCGATGGCGCCGACCGGCAGCACGGCGACCAGTTCGCCCCGGTCCAGTGCCGCGAAATCCTGCGATGTGTAGTCTGCCCAGAATCGGTGCTTCATGCCACCCCCCTTTCCAGTGGCAGCGGCTTGCCCGGGGCCAGCGCCCCGGCGGCGGCGATGATCGCCTGCCGGTCGATGCCGAAATGCCGGTAAAGATCGGCCACCGTGCCGGTCTGGCCGAAATGCTCGACCCCCAGCGCCGCGACCCGGTGGCCATGGACGGCGCCCAGCCAGGACAGCGTGGCCGGGTGGCCGTCGATCACGGTGACGATCAGGCAGTGCCGGGGCAGGCCGGCCAGCAACCCCTCGACATGCGCCTCGGCCCCCTCGCCGCGCATCCGGGCGCGCTGCGCGGCCTGCCAGCCCGCGTTCAGCCGGTCGGCCGAGGTGACGGCCAGCACCCCCACATCGCGCCGGCCCTGGGCAACATGCAGCGCGGCGGCGATGGCCTCAGGGGCCACAACGCCCTGATAGGCGATCACCACCTCGGCATTCGGCCCCGGCGGGCGCAGCCAGTAGCCGCCATCGACCACGCCTTGCCGGATCGCGGCCAGCGGGCGGCGGGGCTGTTCCAGCGGTTTTGTCGACAGCCGCAGATAGACCGAGCCGCCCCCGGCCTCGCGCGCCCAGTCCGCCCCCTCGGCCGCGCCGCCGTCGCGCTGCATGTAGGCAAAGGCCCAGTCCATGATCACGGCCAGTTCGTCGGCAAAGGCGGGCTCGCAACTGGCCAGCCCGTCCTGCGACATGCCGATCAGGGGCGTTCCGACCGACTGATGCGCGCCCCCCTCGGGGGCCAGCGTCACGCCCGAGGGCGTGGCCACCAGCAGGAATCGCGCATCCTGATAGCAGGCATAGTTCAGCGCATCGAGGCCGCGGGCGATGAACGGATCATACAGCGTGCCGACCGGCAACAGGCGCTCGCCGAAGATCTCGTGGCTCAGCCCCGCCGCACCCAGCAGCAGGAACAGGTTCATCTCGGCGATGCCCAGCTCGACATGCTGCCCGGTCGGCGAGAAGGCCCATTTCTGCGCCGAGGGCACGCGCTCGGCGCGGAAGGTGTCCGAGATGGTTTCGCGCGCGAACAGCCCGCGCCGGTTCACCCAGGGGCCGAGGTTGGTCGAGACCGTCACATCGGGCGAGGTGGTCACGATCCGCGCGGCCAGCGGGCTGTCGGATCTGGCCAGCTGGTCCATCAGCTTGCCAAAGGCCGCCTGGGTCGAGATCTCGGCATCGGGCAGCGCTTCCAGCCCCGGCACCGGCAAGGCAGGCGCGCTGGTCCGGCGGGGGCCGGCGGCGAAGAAGGGCAGCCGCGCCATCAGCGCGTCAAGCGCGGGTTCAGACAGACCCAGCCCCTCGGCCCGGTCCCATTCATGGCCCGGGCGTATATTCATGGCGGCGCGGAATTCTTCCATCTGCGCGGGCGTCATCAGCCCGGCATGGTTGTCCTTGTGCCCGGCAAGCGGGGTGCCCCAGCCCTTGACCGTATAGGCCACGAAAGCGGTGGGCCGGTCATGCGCGGCGGCCTGCGCGAAGCCCTCCAGCAGCGTGTCGATGCAATGCCCGCCCAGATTTTCCATCAGCGCGGCCAGTTCGGCGTCGGTCCGCCGCGCCAGCAGGGCCGAGACCGGGCCCTGATCGCCCAGATCATCGGTCAGACGCTTGCGCCAGGCAGCGCCCCCCTGAAAGATCAGCGCGGAATAGAGCGGGTTGGGGCAGGTATCGATCCAGTTGCGCAGCGCCTCACCCCCCGGTTCGGCAAAGGCCGCGCGCTGCAGGGCGCCGTATTTCAGCCGGATCACATCCCAGCCGAAGGCGCCGAAAATCGCCTCGATCCGGTCCGACAGCCCCTCGCGCACCACCCCGTCCAGCGACTGGCGGTTGTAGTCGATCACCCACCAGCAGTTGCGCAGCCCGTGCTTCCAGCCCTCTTGCAGGCACTCGTAGATATTGCCCTCGTCCAACTCGGCATCGCCGACCAGCGCCACCATCCGTCCCTCGGGGCCCTGGCCGAGGCCCTTGGCGCGCAGATAGTCCTGCACCAGGCTGGCAAAAGCGGTGATCGCCACCCCCAGCCCCACCGAGCCGGTGGAGAAATCGACATCATCCACATCCTTGGTGCGGCTGGGGTAGGACTGCACGCCCTTGTAACCTCGGAAATCCTGCAGCTTTTCCAGGGGCAGGCGCCCGGCCATGTATTGCAGCGCATGGAACACCGGCCCGGCATGCGGCTTGACCGCCACCCGGTCCTGCGGGCGCAGCACCGCGCCATACAGCACCGCCATCAGCGTCACCATCGACGCGCAGGAGGCCTGATGCCCGCCGACCTTTACCCCGCCACCCTTCGCTCGCAGATGGTTGGCATTGTGGATCGTCCAGGCGCTCAGCCACAGCGCCTTGCGGGCAATGGCGGCCAGTTCGGCGCGGTCCGGTTCCTCCTCCTGAGCCATGCATCCCCCGATTTCTGCGACACCCGGTCGCGGTCAGGTCAAAGCTGCACTGATCGTTCAGCTTTTGTCAAACCATTTGGTTAGATCAATTGGTTTCAGCCTTGGCGCGCCCAAAGAAAGGTCACCATCGCGTGCTTTTTCAGCATCAGCGCTGACAACATTTCCGAAAGAGGCAGGTTTGCCGATGTGCTTGCCTGCAGATCATGGCGCTGGGGTTTTTCGACCTTCTTGAATGGCCCGGTAACACCAACGCACCCGCCTGATGCCTGCGGGCCCTGGTTTCGATAGCGCAGGCACCAGACTGCCGGCGCTACCCTGCAACAAGCTGATCGAATGCTTCCCTCAGACCGTCAACGACGGGAATCGGCGCGCGGACCAGGTCACACAGACCTGCAAAGGGCGCACCGCCAAGCAGCAACACCTGCGCGCCTGCAGCGGCGGCGGCCTGCGCTTCGGCCTCGATCTCAGGCAGGAACCGTTCCGGTTTATCGGCCACATCCGGGATGTCGGCCTGCAGATAGCGAATGCCGATCAAGCGATCTGCACAGCCCAGCTGTGCGACGCGTGCGCGCAGGGGCGTGTCCATCTGCGGGCCCAGGGTCAGGATCACGAACCGCCCGCGGGCGGCGGCCGCCATGATCCCGCTCATGCCCAGCCCGACAACAGAAAACCGGGCTGCTCCTTGCGCCTTTTCAAGCCCCGGATCACCGAAGGCAGCGATCACAAGCCCGTCAAGTTCGTTCTGGCTGCGCACAACCGCCAGAACCTCGCGTTCGGCATTTTCCAGGTCGGACGCCGTGCGCAGGGCAGCGGGTCCGGCAGCCACCGATTGCACGACAACCGTGCAATCGGGGTGCGCAACGTTCAAGGCTGCGCGGCGCAACAGGGCAGTGACACGGGGGCTGGTGTTGGGGTTGAGGACCATGATCCGTTTCAAGGGGGTTGACGGCAGATCGGTCACCGCATCACAGTCTTTGTGGCATTCCATTCTCACAAGGGTCCTTTGTCACATGCCGGCTCCAGTCAGCCCCGTTTTCCTGCCCGCAGCTACGGATCCGGCGGCACTTTCGAACGAACGCGCCATGGCCCTGGCCGTGGTGCGTCACTTGCGAGAGGCTGTTGTCACCGGCAAACTCAAACCGGGCGATCGTATCGTGGAGCGCCAGCTTTCCGCAGAGCTCAATATTTCCCGAACTCCTGTTCGCGAAGGGCTCAAGCTGCTCGAGCTTGATGGGCTGGTGTCCATTTCGCGCAACAGAGGGGCCGAGGTAACGGCCTTTACCCCGGATGAAGCCCTGCGACTGTTCGACGTTATTGCCGCGCTGGAAGGGTTGGCGGCGCGGCGCCTTGCAGAAAGCGCCGGCGCTGATACGATGAACCGGCTTGAAGAACTGCACGGCCAGATGGTATTCCATTATAACCGCTCGCAGATCGATCTTTATTTCGGCATCAACAGCGCCATCCATGACCTGGTCGTTGCCGCCTGCGGCAATCCTGAACTGGCGGAAACCCATGGCCGGCTGATGCTCCGCGCCCGACGCGGGCGTTACATGGCGATCATGAGCCCGGATCGCTGGCGCCAGTCGGTGGCAGAGCACGAAGCGCTGATGGCGGCACTGCGTGCCCGCGACCCGGACGCCGCAGCATCGGCATGGGCAGCGCATCTGCGCCATACCGGCGAAACCTTGGCCCGCGCCCTTGCCGAGGATAGCGCAGATGCGCCCTGAACGGCGCTGACCCTGACACCGTTTTGCGACTGTCAATCGATCTGTTATCGCGCGCATCTGCTACCCACGCGCCCGTTTCCAAAGCCCTGCAGCCACGCGCTGCGCTTCGTCGATGACCTCGGCGGGATCAACACGCGTGGGGCAGCCGTCACGCACCAGGATCTCGCCCTCGCAGATCACGGTACGCACGTTGGCCGCACTGCCGGAATGTACCACGATGCCAAAACCGTCGATGACCGGATGCAGATTCGGTGCACCAGGGTCCAGGACAATCAGGTCTGCCGGCGCCCCGGGCTGCAACGTGCCGCTGGCGCCATGTTCCTTCAGCGCCGTTGCCCCGCCCAGCGTGGCCCAGCCGAACACGGTGCGCGCATCCAGCACCATCTCCATCCCTGCCCGCCAGCGGGCCGAGGCGATGGCCATGCGCATGGCCTCGAACATGTCGGCGCATTTGGTGTCGGTGCAAAGCGTTATCCGGGCGCCGGCCTCGGCCAGCGCGCGGATCGGTGCTGCAGCCCCGAAGCTGGCATTGCCGACAGGCGCATGGGCAACCACCACACGGTTGCGGCCCAACCGCGCAATGTCATCAGCAGTCAGGAAGATGCAATGCGCGGCTACAAGATCGTCATTCAGAAGGCCCAGATCATCCAGCAATTCGACCGGGGTAAGCCCCTCGCGCGCGCGGATCCGTTCAACCTCCAGCGGCGACTGGGCCAGATGCGTGTGCACCTGCCTGCCCGTGGTCTGCGCCAGGCGCGCAAATTCCTTCAGCATTGCGCGCGAGCAGGTGTCTGGCGCATGCGGGGCCAATATGATGCCGATCCGATCCACCCCCTGCCATCTTTCCACCAGATCAAGCGCATCGCGCAGACTGGCATCACCCAGCGCCCTGTCATGCTCGAACCGGCCTTCGGCCAGGGCGGCGCTGTCGGCGTCCATGACCCGCCCGCCGACCAGCGCGCGCGGCCCCATTTCGTGGGCCGCACGGGCCAGTGCCTCTGGCTTGCGGTAGTAATCGACGATGGTGGTTGCGCCGGCCATCATCAACTCCATCACACCAAGCCGGGACAGCGCCAGCGTCTCGTCGTCCGACAACCAGTGCCCTTGCGGCACGCCTGGCGTGTACGCAGGGGCAAAGCCCAGGTCCTCGACCATCCCGCGAACACTCATCAGCGGCGTATGATTGTGGCTGTTCACCAAACCAGGCAGACAGAGTGCGCCCCGCCCATCAATGACGGCGCCAGTTCCTTTCGGCTCTGTCGGTGTTGGCCCGCCATCGACCGACGCGGGCAGGATCCGTGTGATTCGTCCCCCCTTGATCTCGATGTCGGACAGCGCCCCCAGACCGCCCACCGGGCACAAGGGGCGAACATTGCGTATATGACATGCCATTTCTACCACAGATATGCCCTTTATGCAGCACCGCGCCCTGTTTCTTGCCCATTTTTCAGGCTTTTTGCGAAGTTTTCCGCGGCTATCGGCTATTGATGTTGCCATTCCTGCCTCAACCGTCGATGCCTGTCAAATGGAATGCCATTTGTAATTGCTGCCCGTCATCACCCCTGAGGAAAGGACCCGCGATGCCCATGCTGACCCGTCGCACGCTCTTGAAAACCACTGCCGGGGCCGCCGCCGCTCTGGCCGCGCCCGGCATTCTCCGGGCACAGACAAACCAGCTGGTGATCGGCTGCGCGGCCAGCCACACCAACTGGATGGAGGCGATCGTAGTGCCGCATATGCGCGACGCGATAGGCGCCGAGGTGATCTTCGAGGGCACACGCTCGGCGGTGAATCTGGAAAAGATGGTCGCCAATCGCGGCCGGCAGTACCTGTCGGTGATCCAGATGGACGACCCTGTCATGCTGCAGGCGGTCGACGAGGGCCTGCTGGAGCGCCTGACGCCCGAAATGGTGCCCAGCCTGTCCGAATTGCGCGACGGCGCGATTCATCTGGACGGGATGTGGGCGAACTACGCGCAGCCCTGGTCCGGAATCGCCTATAACACCGACATGCTGGACGGGGTCGACAGTTGGGAAGCCCTTTGGGCGCCCGAGGCCGAGGGCCGCGTGATCATCCCCTCGCTGCAGAACACCGAGGGCATGTGGACGCTGTTCGTCGCCGCCATGCTGGCCACCGGCAAGCCCTTCGAGGAAGCGCAGTACGAGATCGACGCGGCCTTTGACAAGCTGGCGGATCTGCGCGGCAACCTGCTGAGTGTCTACACGCAGATGCCGCAGGCCTTCAACCTGCTGGAACAGGGCGAGATCAGCATGATTCCCGGCAACTTCTCGTCCTTCGCGCTGCCGCGGCGCGATGCCGGCTCGCCAGTCGATCTGGCGGCGCCATCCGAAGGCATCTTCGTCATGCCCTCTGGCGTCTGCCTGGTCGATGGTGCGCCGAACCGGGATCTGGCGGCGGCCTATATCAACGAGCTTCTCAGCGCCGAGGTGCAGTCGGAAATAGCCGATTTCACCTCGTCGCTGGCAACCAACACGCTGTCCACCGGCGGCGCAGACCTGCCCTCGGGTACCAGCGTGTATTCGCCTGACTGGCAGTTCGTGGCGCAGAACCGCCGCGAATGGACCGAGCGGTTTGACCAGTTGATGGCGATTTGATGCTGAACCGTCCCGCCCATGAACAACGCGCAGCCTCGCCAGCCATGACGGACGAGCGCTATCTGGATGTCGTCGCGGTGCGGAAATCGTTCAAGGGCGTGACGGTCATGGACGGCATGAACTTTCGGGTTGCCAGGGGCGAGCTTGTCTCGCTCCTGGGGCCTTCGGGCTGTGGCAAGACCACCTTGCTGCGCATCGTCGCCGGGCTGATGCAGGCCGATGACGGCTCGGTCATCCTTGCCGGCCGCAACATCTCTTCCCTGCCCCCTCACAAAAGAAACATCTCGGTTGTCTTTCAGAACTACGCGCTGTTTCCCCATCTGAGCGTGGCCGAAAACGTGGCTTTCGGCCTGCGCGCACGCGGGATGTCCAAGGCCGATGCCGTGCAGCCCGTTCGCGAAGCCCTGGCGCTGGTACGGATGCAGGATTTCGCCGACCGGTCCATCGGCGGTTTGTCCGGCGGGCAGCAACAGCGGATTGCAGTGGCGCGCGCGCTGGTGGTGCGGCCGGATCTGCTGTTGCTGGACGAACCTTTCTCGGCGCTTGATCGCAAGCTGCGGGAAACGATGCAGGTCGAACTGAAGTCGCTTTTGCGCGACCGCGGCATCACCGGCATCTTCGTTACGCACGACCAGGAAGAGGCGATGGGCGTCTCCGACCGCATCGCGGTCATGAACGCCGGCCGGATCGAACAGTTCGCCGACCCTTCGACGCTGTATGCCAGCCCGGCCACGCCTTTCGTGATGGATTTCGTGGGCCTGTCCACCCGGCTTTCGGGCCGGGTGACGGGGCAGGAAGGCGCGCGGGTGGTTGTGGAAACCGCGTTGGGCACGCTGCGCGCTCCAGGCGGGCTGGCTACGGGAACGCCGGTTCTGATTGGCGTAAGACCAGAACTGATCCGGCTGGAGGGCGGCGCGGGCATGAACCGCGTCGACCTGGTGCTGGAGGATGTGGCCATTCTGGGTTCAAAGACCATGCTGCAGGGTCGCCCCGACGGCGGCGACCGGCTGCTGTGCGAACTGGCTGGCATCCGCAACGGCAAGGCGCGCGGCGATGCGATCAGCTTTCACTGGGCTGTCGAGGACACGCTGATCTATGATGCCTCTGCCGAGGTGACGACATGACGGCGACCCGCGCCGACAGGATCGGCCTGCTGGTACTGCCGGGGCTGGCCTATCTGGGGCTTATCTATGCCCTGCCGCTGTTCCTTTTGCTGCTGAAGAGCTTCCGCGATGCCACGGGCGCCTTTTCGGTGGCCGAATTCGTGCAGATCTTTGGCGATCCGCTGCAACGCTCGATCATGGCGCGCACGCTGCGGGTGGCGTTTCTGGTTACGCTGCTGGCGCTGGTCATCGCCTGGCCCACGGCTATCGTCATGCGCCGGGCAAAGGGCGGCTGGCTGTCGCTGTTTCTGGTGGCGATGATCCTGCCCATGTCGCTGGGCGTTGTGGTCAAGGCCTTTGCCTGGTCGATCCTGTTTCGCACCAACGGCTTCATCAACCAAGCGATGATGGCGCTTGGCCTGACCGATGCACCGGTCCGCCTGCTGTTTACCGAAACCGCGCTGGTGATTGGTGCTGCGAATGTGTTTTTGCCCTTCATGGTGCTGCCCATCTATGCCGTGCTGCAGCAACAGGACCCCAACCTGCCCGATGCCGCCGCCACCCTGGGCGCAGGCCCCTATCAGCGGTTCTTCAAGGTGATCCTGCCGCTGGCTCTGCCGGGGGTCGTGGCCGGATGCGCCTTCGTCTTTTCGATGGCCGTGTCGATGTATGTCATTCCCAGCCTGATCATCGGCGAACGTCAGCAGACCGTCGCCATGCAGATCGCCCGGTCTTTCCTGTTCCTGCGCAACGAGCAACTCGGTTCGTCGCTGTCCACCATCCTGCTGTTGATCGCTGTGTCCGTGGTGCTGGGCAGCAGTTGGCTGGCCGCCCGTCTGGGGGCGCGTCAATGACCGGCACCGACCGCTTCTTTCGCGCGCTGTGCTGGGTGGTGGCGCTGGGTGTGGTGGTGTTCATGCTGCTGCCGCTGGCCATTACCGTGCTGGTGTCCTTCAGTTCCTCGCAGGTCTACACCCTGCCGCCGCCGGAATGGTCCTTTCGCTGGTATCAGGCCCTGACCCGCCGGGCCGGGCTGATGGATGCGCTGCTGCTGTCGCTGAACCTGGCGCTGATCTCGACCGCCGTGTCGCTGATGCTGGGCACCGCTGCGGCCATCGGTGTGGCGCGCGGCCAGGTCCGGGGCCGCGCGGCGCTGGCCACCTTTGCCGTCTCACCGCTGATGATGCCCGGCCTGGTGCTGGGTGTCGCCATGCTGCAGTTCTTCCGCGAGATCGGTTTGCGTGATGCCTACTGGAGCCTGCTGTTGGCGCATGTCGTCATCACGCTGCCCTTCGTCATGCGCACCCTGCTGGCGGCGATGGGTTCCTTTGACTTTGCGCTGGTCGATGCCGCGCGGACGCTGGGCATGAGCTATCCGCGCGCCGTGCTGCGCGTGCTGATCCCCAATCTGGCGCCGGCCTATCTGACCGGGGGGCTGTTCGCCTTTCTGGCGTCGATGGACAACTACCCCATATCGATCTTTCTGACCGATGCCTTCAACCGCACCCTGCCCATCCGCATGCTGCAATACATGGAGGAATCGCCCGATCCCTCCATCGCCGCCATATCCACCGGGCTGATCCTGCTGGCGGTGATCGCGCTGGCGGTGGCGGCGCGCACGGTGGGGCTTAACCGGCTGATTCAGGGATAAACGCCATGCATGCCACCCCGCCGGACCGGCGCGATTTCACCCCCACCCATGCCCCGCCGCCCTGGCCCGGGGCTGCGCGGCTGGCGGTCAGCTTCGTCGTCAATGTCGAGGAAGGGGCAGAGCTGTCCATCGCCGATGGCGACGAGCGCAACGAGCCCACCTACGAGATCCGTGAGGAAGTGCCCGAGGGGCCGGATTTCTGCATGGAGACCCATTTCGCCTATGGCCCCCGGCGGGGCTATGCGCGCATCGTCGATCTGTTCGACCGCTACGGGGTGGCGGCGACCTTTTCTACCTGCGCCCGCGCCGCCGAGCGGTCGCCATGGCTGATCCGCGATGCCGTCGCGCGCGGGCATGAGATCAGCGCGCATGGCTGGCGGTGGGAGCGGCACGCGGGCATGGACCCCGATACCGAGGCGCAGATCATCGCCCGCACCCATGCCGCGCTGGCCCGCATCGCTGGCACGGCGCCGGTGGGCTGGCACACGCGCTCGGCGCCCTCGGGCCAGTCGCGGGACCTGCTGCTGGCGCATGGCGGGTTCCTGTACGATTCCGACGCTTATGACGACGACATGCCGCGCCTGCTGTCCGGGCATCGGCATGTGATCGTACCCTATGCGTTCGATACCAACGACATGCGCTTTTCCCCCGGCGGCGGCTTCGTTCAGGCCGAGGATTTCACCCGCTATGTTGCCGGCGCCTTCGATCGGCTGCTGGCCGAGGGGCAGGATCAGGCGCGCATGCTCTCGGTCGGGCTGCATCTGCGGCTGATCGGCCGGCCGGGACGTATCGGCGGGCTGCAGGCGCTGCTGGCGCATATGGCGGCGCAGCCGGGCGTCTGGTTCGCCACGCGCCGGCAGATCGCCGAATGCTGGCTGGCGCGCGACGGGGCGCCATGAACGCTCCCCACACGGCGGCCCGCGCCATCGCGGCGGCGGTGCGCGAGGGGGCGGACCCTCATGCCCCCGCCGCCGCCGCGCTGGCAAGGGTGGCGCAGGTCAACCCCGGACTGAACGCACTCTGCCATGTGATGCCGGATACCCGGGCGCAGGCGGCAACCGTAGGGGCAAGGCTGGCGAAGGGCGAGGCGCTGCCGCTGGCCGGCGTGCCGGTCGTGATCAAGGATAATATCTGGGTCCAGGGCGCCCCGGTCACGCAGGGCTCGCGGCTCTACGCGGATTTCCGCGCCCCAAGGGACGCGCTGGCGGTGGCGCGGCTGCGGCAGGCGGGTGCGGTGATCATCGGGATCGGCGCATGTTCGGAATTTGCGTGCAAGGGGGTCACCAGTACCCCCCTGCACGGCGTCACCTGCCACCCCGCCGACCCGTCACTGACACCCGGCGGGTCTTCGGGCGGGCCAGCGGTGGCGGTAGCCAGTGGCATCGCGCCCCTAGCGTTGGGCACCGATGCCGGCGGGTCCAGCCGGCGACCGCCCGCGCATGTCGGCATCGTCGGGTTCAAGCCGGGGCAGGACGTGATCCCCTCTGGCCCGGGCTTTGCCGACCCGGTGCCGGGTATCTCGGTCATGGCGCCGATGGCCACCGATGTGGCCGATGCGGCGCTGATGTTCCGCGTGCTGGCCAACGGGCCGCAGCATCCGGCGCGCGCGCTTGCCACGCTGCGCATCTCCTTTGCGCCGACCATGGGTCTGCCACTGCCGCTTGATCCGGCCGTGCAGAGCGCCACGGACGCAGCCCTTGATGCCCTGCGCGCCACCGGGTTTCAGGTGACCCAGGCCAGCCCAGACTGGCCGCCCGGCGCCGACCCGGCCGGCGTCATGCCGCTGCAATGGGCGGGGCTGGCGCATCTTTTCGGGACGCGCTGGCAGGCCGAACCGGGCCTCTTCGACCCCGATATCGGCGCCCAGATCGAGGCCGGGCTGAGGCTGACCGGCACCGATACCGCCCGCGCGCTGCAGGCCAGCGCCGCCATGTGCACCACGCTGCGCGGCTTCCTGCGGGACCATGACCTGATCCTCTCGCCCACCAGTTCGGCGCTGGCCTGGCCGCACCACCTGCCCGGCCCTGCCCTGATCGCCGGCCAGCCCGCCGCCCCACGCGACCATGCCGCCTTCACCCCGCAGTTCAACCACGCCGGCCTGCCCGCGCTGACCATCCCCTGCGGCGCACCAACGGGCTTGCCCGTGGGCCTGCAAATCGGCGCCGGCCCCGGCCAGGAAGCGACCCTGCTTGCCGCTGCCGAAATGTTCGAAGAAATTTTCCACCAGGCCGGCCTCTGGCCCGCCCAACACAGGGCCTGACATGCGCCTATTGCTGGTCAACCCCAACATGACCGAAGCCATGACCCGCGACATGACCGCCATCGCGCGCGCCGTTGCCGGCAGCGCGGCCGAGGTGGTACCCCTGACCGCCCCGCGCGGCTTTCCCTATATCGCCTCGCGCGCCGAGGCGCAGGTCGCCGGCGGCATCGCGCTGGAGATGATCGCCGAAAACCTGGCCGGCACCGACGCGGTCATCATGGCGGCCTTTGGCGACCCCGGCCTGCGCGGCGCGCGCGAGCTGTTCGACCTGCCCGTGGTCGGCATGGCCGAGGCCGCGATGATGAGCGCCTGCATGCTGGGCGAGCGGTTTTCCATCGTCACCTTTTCGCCGGTGATGCGGCGCTGGTATCTGGATTGCGTCGCCGACAGCGGGCTGATGGGCCGCTGCACGGGCGTGCGCACGCCGCCGGGCCACCCGCTGCGCATTGACGGCCTGCGCGAGCAGTTGAAGGACGATCTGGCGCGGCTGGCCCGTCAGGCGGTCGAAGAGGACGGTGCCGATGTGGTGATCCTGGGCGGCGCGCCGCTGGCCGGCCTGGCGCCAGAAATCGCCAGGCTGGTACCGGGCCTGGTGCTGGACCCCATTGCCGCCGCCACCGCGCAGGCGATGGCACTGGCGCAGATCACCACGCGCGCCGGCTTTGCCCTGCGTGCCTGCAAGCCGCTGGCCAAGCCCTCGGTCGGGCTGGGGCCGGCACTGGGCACGATCATCGCCCGCGACACACGGACATGAGACTTGATCACGTCCGCCATGGTTTGCAGGGGCCAGCCCCGGACAACGTATCGCCGACAGACCTGCCTGGGTTGGATCGTTCACAGACTGCTTGCGTGCGGAAAGAACTCACAGAGTAACAACCCAGGTCAGACCACACCAACCACGCCGGGCCCGGGACGTCGCGGCCGCGACAGGCAGCATCATGGGGTCTTTCTGGCGTTCGCCGCCTCTGCTTTGGATCAGGTCGCGGTCTTGGCATCAGCGACATGCCGGGCGGAAAGCACCCGGAGGGTACGACGATGATGGGCCACAAGGACCTTGCGAAAGCTGCCGCCAGGCCAACACTTTTCACGCTGGCGCAAATCAGGATCGGATGACAGATGCGTATTGCCTTCAACCGCCCCTGCCACGTTCAGCAAGGGCTCAGCCAAAGTTCAGCTTTCCTTGCCGCATCTGCACCGCCCATGTGATTGCCGCAGCAATCACAGTCCAGGCCGACAGGACCGCCACGAAGTGCCGCGCTGTTGATTGCCACTGAGAATTGACCCGGCAGCCGCCGAAATTGTCACTGAGATTTGCCCCATGTGCAACCTTGCCCCGGCTTGAACCAGTTGGGGGCATATGGAGTGATCGACATGGGATTTTTGAAGGTTATCAGGACATGGGCGCTGCGAGACAAGATGCCCATTCGCGAGATCGCGCGGCGGACCGGCGTGTCGCGCAACACGATCAAGAAGTATCTGCGGGAGGGGATTGTTGAACCTGCGTTTCAGACGCCGGACCGCCCGAGCAAGCTCGACCCGTATGCCAAGCAGCTGACAGCATGGCTGACGACTGATCAGCGCAAGTCACGCAAGGAACGCCGGACGGCGAAGCTGATGCACGCCGATCTGGTGAAGCTGGGATATGACGGGTCCTATGAGCGTGTTGCCGCCTTCGTTCGTGAATGGAAAGGCGAACGCCAGCGCGCGCATCACAC
>JAFIED010000049.1 GCA_020832805.1 Pararhodobacter sp. | reverse complement strand
GCGGGGGCGGCGGGGGGGGCGCCCCGGCCACGCATTCAAGCGGAAAAGACCGGCTAACCGGCGTTATGCAACGGGGATAAAAGAATGGCTCAGGCCGATGCGGGCGCATTGCCAAATGACATTCAGACAGAGTCCGGCGCGGGCCTGACCACGGCAGACGGTCGACCGCTGAAAGGTGCGTTGCGCCGGGCCGAGCGGCGCAGGCGTCTTACGGCCTTTCTGCTGGTTGCGCCGCTTTTGGCGTTTATCCTGACCTTCTTCGTGTTTCCCATCGAGCAGATGATGTGGCGCAGCGTGGACAACCCGCAGGTTGTGAATGCCCTGCCGAACACGCTGGAGGCGTTGCGCGGCTGGGACGGCACCGAAGTGCCCGGCGAGGCAGTGTTCGCTGCCCTTCAGTCTGATTTTGCGGCCGATGCCGAATTGCCGCGTCGCGAACAGGCGATGGGCCCTCTGGGCGTGCGGCTGAACTATGAATTGAGCGCGGCGCGCAGCGCGATCTCGCGC
The DNA here is from genome assembly GCA_020832805.1 of Pararhodobacter sp. GTDB lineage: Bacteria > Pseudomonadota > Alphaproteobacteria > Rhodobacterales > Rhodobacteraceae > Pararhodobacter. Next base: position 6,366 of record JAFIED010000049.1, on the reverse strand, counting down.
ACGGCACGCCAGGCCGCGAATTTCGAGGCGCCCTATCGCGACGCGTTCCTTTCCGCGCATCGGCTGTGGGCGGACCCGGAACTGTGGCGCATCATCCAGCGCGAAGGGCGGCCGTTGACCACTGCCTATTACGTCGCCGCGCTGGACCGGCAGTTTGACGAACAGGGCAATATCGTCCTGCGCGACGAAAATCGCCGCATCTACGTGTCACTCTACATGCGCACGATCATGCTGTCGGTGGCGATTACCTTCCTGACGTTCCTGCTGGGTTTTCCGATCGCCTATTATCTGTCGATCCTGCCGATGCGCTATGCCAACCTGTTGATGATCTGCGTTCTGTTGCCCTTCTGGACATCGCTGCTGGTGCGTACCTCGGCATGGATCGTGCTGTTGCAACAGCAAGGGGTGATCAATTCGATGCTGGTTGCCTTGGGCATCATCGGTGACGACGGGCGGTTGACGATGATCTACAACATGACCGGCACCATCGTTGCCATGACGCATATCCTGCTGCCCTTCATGGTCTTGCCGCTTTATTCGGTGATGCGTACCATTCCGCCCAGCTACATGCGCGCCGCGAAAAGCCTTGGCGCCACACCGTTTACCGCGTTTCGCCGGGTCTATTTCCCGCAGACCTTGCCCGGCATCGGCGCGGGCGGCGTGCTCGTCTTCATCATCTCGATCGGCTATTACATCACTCCGGCGCTGGTGGGGGGGCAGTCCGGCCGCATGATCTCGAACGAGATCGCGCGGCACATGCAGCAATCGCTGAACTGGGGGCTCGCTGCCGCGCTGGGCACCATGCTGTTGGTGGGCGTGCTGATACTCTACTGGCTGTATAACCGGCTGGTCGGCAGAGACAGCCTGAAATTCGTGAAAGGAGACACACGCATGGCTCTGCCTGCCTACGCCACCACCAAGGACAAGATCTGGTACTACGCCTTTCGGTTCATCTGTTTTGCCATCTTCTTCTTCCTGATGGCGCCGATCCTTATCATGATCCCTCTCAGCTTCAATGTGCAGCCGTATTTCAGCTTCACGCGCGAAATGCTGACGCTGAACCCCGATGGCTACAGCCTGCGCTGGTATCAGGATTTCCTGAGTTCCGACAGCTGGATGCGCTCGATCCGCAACTACTTCATCATCGGAATCGCCTCGACAGCGCTGGCAACGACGCTTGGCACGCTGGCGGCGCTGGGGCTCTCGCGCTCAGAGATGCCGTTCAAGGGGCTGATCATGGCCCTGCTGATTTCGCCGATGATCGTGCCGCTGATCATTTCGGCGGCGGGCATGTTCTTCTTCTTTTCGCAGATCAACCTTGCCCAGACCTATCTGGGGGTGATTCTGGCCCATACGGCCCTTGGCACGCCCTTTGTCATCATCACGGTCACAGCCACCCTTGTGGGTTTTGATCATTCGCTGACCCGTGCAGCAGCCAGCCTTGGCGCCTCGCCCTCGACCGCTTTTTTCCGCATCACCATGCCACTGATTCTGCCCGGCGTGATTTCGGGCGCGCTGTTTGCCTTCATCACCAGCTTTGACGAAATCGTCATCGTGCTGTTTGTTGCCGGCCCAGCCCAGCGTACCATCCCGCGTGAAATGTGGTCCGGCATCCGCGAGGACATCAGCCCGACCATCCTGGCGGTGGCCACACTGATGGTGTTGTTGTCAGTGATCCTGTTGTTCGTCATCGAACTTTTGCGGCGTCGCAGCGAACGGTTGCGCGGCTTGACGCCGGGCTGACGCCGGCTTTTCATGTGTCCGACCAGAAATATTCGCCGAAAGCTGCCGGGCTTTCGGCGAATTCCGGTCACTTCTGCGTTGTTTCGTTGGCGCCCTCTTGGAAAACGGGTAGAATCCGCGCAAATCACAACGCGCGGCGCAGTCGAAGGCCGTGCACAGCCATGGACCGAGCAGACGCATGGAAACAACCGCCCTCGCAGCCAGCGAGATCGATTTCTCGTTGATGTCCCTTTTCTTTCGCGCCACCATCACGGTGAAGCTGGTGATGATCGGCCTGATCGTGGCGTCGATCTGGTCATGGGGCATCATCATCCAGAAGATGATCGTCTACCGCCGCACCCGCGCGCAATCCGCCGCTTTTGACGCGGCCTTCTGGTCCGGCGAACCCCTGGACGCCCTGTACGCGCGGGTTGGTGCCAATCCGGCGACCGGGGCAGAGCGAATCTTTGCCGCGGGCATGGCGGAATGGCAACGATCGCACCGTCAGGATGGTGCACTTATCCCGGGGGCATCGCAGCGCATTGACCGGTCGATGAACGTGGCGATTGACCGCGAAGCGCGCACGCTGAACGGCAGTCTGACGGTGCTGGCCTCTGTCGGTTCAGCGGCGCCCTTCGTGGGGCTGTTCGGTACCGTCTGGGGCATCATCAATGCCTTTACGGAAATCGCCATCATGCAATCGACAAACCTTGCCGTGGTTGCGCCCGGCATTGCCGAGGCGCTGCTGTCCACGGCACTTGGTCTGCTGGCCGCGATCCCGGCGACGATCTTCTACAACAAGCTCAGCGATGACAGTGATGCCATAACCTCTGGCTACGAACAGTTTGCCGACGAATTCGGCACGCTTCTGTCACGCAATCTGGATACCTGAGATGGGTGCACCTATGTCAAGGCGAGAAGGCAGCAACCGCCGGGTCGCGCGTGCGGGGCGCCGCATGGCCGATATCAACGTGACCTCGTTCGTCGATGTGGCAATGGTGCTGCTGATTGTCTTCATGGTTGCGGCGCCCATGCTGACGGTTGGTGTGCCAATCGCCTTGCCGCGCACCGCTGCGGGGGCTTTGCCCACCGGGCAGGAAGAACCCCTCAGCGTGACCCTGACCGTCGATGGGCGCCTGATGATTCAGGAAGACGAGGTCGCGGCGGATGATCTGATCCCCCGGCTGCGTGCGGTTTCGGCCGAACGGCGCGACGACCGGCTGTTCCTGCGCGCCGATGGCGCCATTCCCTATGAACGGGTGATGCAGGTGATGGGGGCCCTGAATTCAGGCGGGTTCAGAAATATCGGGCTGGTCACCGAAACGGGCGGGCCGGTCATGGGTTCAGACCGCGCGCCCTGAACGATGATGGCGGCAAGGATGACTGTTTGCGTTGCAGACAGGGCATGGTGAAGCAATGAACACGGGTCAGAAGATATCGGTGGCGATGCATGTCGGGTTCATCCTGGCCGTGCTGCTGACTGATTCCTTCAGTGCGCGCCCCCCTGAACGCCAGCCGGCCGTGACCGATGTGGCGCTGGTCTCTGCTGCCGAATTTGCGGCGCTGGTCGGGGAGCCGGCGCCGGCTGCCGACCCTGCGCCTGTCGAGGCGCGGCCGGAACCGACGCCCGAACCGACGCCCGAACCGGCAGCAGAGCCCGAGCCCACACCACCGCCCCCGCCCGCCCCGGACCCGGTGGCCGAGGCGCCGGTCACGGCGCCAGAGCCCGTGGCGCCTCCGCCGCCGGCAACGCCCCCCGCCGAAACCGGCACCGCAGACAGGCCGCAGGCATCGGTCGTATCACCGACGCCGTCGCCGCCCGATGCCAGCTTGCGGCCTGTGCAGCGCCGCGCCGACCGCGTGGCCCCCGAGGCGGTACCCGAGCCCGAGCCCGAGCCCGATGTGCAGATTGGCCGGATCGACCAGCCCGCCGTTGTTCCGGACGAGGAAACGGCCGAGCCCGAGCCCGATGCGGTGCCGGAACAAGACCCCACGGCCCGCGCCGCAGCGGCCACCGAAACAGTGACCGAGGCCACCGAGCTGAGCGAGACCGAACCGGCACGGCGCACCGCCACTGCGCCCGAAGTCAGCCTGCGCCCCGAACGCCGCCCCGCCCGGCCCACGCCGCCGCCGGAAACCCGGACGGCCCGCGCAGAGCCTGCGGCCAGCACCCCCACACCCACACCCAGTGCACCGGAACGCACCCCCCCGCGCGAGCCTTCTGCCCCGCGCGCCGATGCCATTGCCGATGCGCTTGCCCAGGCCCTGACGGGCGATGACGGGCCGCTTGCCCCGTCCAGCCCTGTCAGCAGTGGCAGCGGCGCTGCCTCGGGCGCGCTGACCCAGGCCGATGTCGATGGGCTGCGCCTGTCGGTCGAGGAGTGCTGGAATGTCGGCGCTCTGTCGACCGAGGCGTTGCAGGTGGTGGTCACCATCGGTTTCGAGATGACCCCCGATGCCCGCCCCGTTGCCGGTTCGATCCAGATGGTCGATGCCTCTGGCGGCGGGCCAGCCGCGCAACGCAGCGCGTTTGAAGCCGGTCGCATTGCCATCATGCAATGTGGTACACATGGGTACGGGTTGCCGTCGGATCTGTATGATGCCTGGCGGCAGGTAGAGATTACCTTCAATCCTGCAAGGATGAGTTTCAGATGACCGATATCGCCCGCCGTCCGTTCCTTGGCCTGATTGCCGGCCTGGTTGCCGCACCCTTACCCGCGCTGGCGCAATCCGGCCCGCTTCGGATCGAGGTTACCGAAGGGGTGATCGAGCCTGTCCCCTTTGCCATTCCACCCTTCGTGGCCGAAAGCGGGGCTGCGCAACAATATTCCGAGGGCATCGCGCGGGTGATTGCGGCGAACCTTGGCAATACCGGCCTGATGCGCGAGATTCCGGCCAGTGCCCATGTGGCGCGGATCAGCAGTTTTGACAGCCCGGTACAGTTTGCCGACTGGCGCGCCATCAATGCCCAGGCGCTTATCACGGGGGCGGTGCAGGCCTCTGGGCAGAATCTGAGCGTACGTTTCAGATTGTTCGATGTGGTCTCCGGTCAGCAGATGGGTGACGGGTTGCGCCTTGACGCCCGCTCTGACGCCTGGCGGCGCATGGCGCATCGGGTTTCGGATCAGGTGTATACGCGGCTGACCGGCGAGTCCGGTTATTTCGACAGCCGCGTGGTATTCATTGCCGAATCCGGACCGCGCGAAAACCGGCGCAAGCAGGTGGCGATCATGGATCAGGATGGCGAGAACGTGCAGTTCCTGACCGATGGCAATGCGCTGACCTTTGCGCCGCGCTTCTCACCCTCGGGCGACCGTATCCTGTTTACCAGCTATGAATCCGGCTTTCCGCGTATCTATCTTATGGATGTCGCCAGCCGCCGCCGACAGATCATTGGCGACCAGCCGGGCACCATGACCTTTGCGCCGCGTTTCTCGCCTGATGGCGGTTCGGTGATCTATTCGCTTTCGGTGGGCGGCAGCACCAATATCTATGTGCTGAACCTTGGCAACGGGCAGCGCGTCCAGCTGACCAATTCGCCCGCCATCGACACCGCGCCCAGCTACTCTCCTGATGGCCGGCAGATCGTGTTCGAAAGCGACCGCAGCGGCACCTCGCAACTTTACGTCATGCCCGCCGGCGGGGGCGAGCCGCGACGCATCAGCACCGGGCAGGGCCGGTATTCGACGCCGGTCTGGTCGCCCCGTGGTGATCTGATCGCCTTTACCAAATCGCACAACAGCCGTTTTCATATCGGCGTCATGCGCACCGATGGCGCGAATGAACGTCTGTTGACCGCGTCCTTTCTGGACGAGGGGCCGACATGGGCGCCCAATGGCCGTGTGATCATGTTCACGCGTGAGGCGGCGGGTGCCGACCCGATCCTCATGTCGGTCGATATCACGGGGCGGAACCTGCGCCGCATTCCCACACCGGGTGCCGCGTCCGACCCGGCCTGGTCGCCGCTGATGAGCTGACGAGGGGGGCGCGAACCGGCGCAGGCTTCACTTCACCGAGAGCGCGCCCTTGCCTGGAGTGGCGCAGGCTTCCGCCGGCATCGGCTTCTGCTATGGAGGCCGTAAAACAAACCGAGGGACACCATCATGAGACTTCTTTCAATAGCCGTGATGCTGGTCGCCACACTGGCGCTGGCGGCCTGCAACAACCCGCGTGGCGGTGCGATGGGCGAGTTTGACGCCGGTGCCGGCGCCGGGATCGGCACCACAGCGCTGGGCGATCCCAATGATCCGACCTCGATCGCGCATTTCAACCAGCGCATCGGTGATCGGGTGCTGTTCGTGGTCGACAGCAGCAGCCTGTCCGGCGCGGCAGAAAACATCCTGCGCGCGCAGGCGGCCTGGCTGAACGCCAACCCGCAGTATCAGGTGCTGATCGAGGGGCATGCCGACGAACGCGGCACCCGTGAATACAACATCGCCCTTGGCGCACGGCGTGCCGCGGCGATCGAACGCTTTCTGGTACAGCAGGGCGTGCAGTCGGGGCGTATCCGCACGGTCAGCTATGGCAAGGAGCGCCCGGTCGAGGCCTGCCCGGCCGCGCGCTGCTGGGATCAGAACCGGCGGGGTGTGACGGTGGTGTCGCGCTGAGCGGCCCCGAGGGGATCAACGGTTCAGGAAAGGGGGG
>JAFIED010000047.1 GCA_020832805.1 Pararhodobacter sp. | reverse complement strand
GGGCCGGGTGCGGGGCCGGGCGCAGGGTCAGGGACGACGCCGGCATAGGCCCCGCGCGCCGGCCCCGGCCACGGCCCGGGCAACGCCATGCCCGCGCGCGGGGGGCGGGTGGTCAGGTCAGCCGCGGACAGCCTCGATCATCCGCGCTACGTTGTCCGGGTCGGCAGCGGGGGTGATGCCATGGACCAGGTTGAAGATATGCGGCCCGCCGGAAAACGCCTGGACGATGCGTCTTGTCTCGGCCACCAGGTCAGGCCCGCCGGTGACCATGTGGTGCGGTGCCAGATTGCCCTGCACGCAGCCATCCACCTGCACCTTTTCCGCCGCCCAGTCGGCGCTGACGGAATTGTCCAGCGCCACGCAATCGGCCCCCGTGGCGCGGGCAAAGCCGATGTAATTGTCGCCTGCCTCGCGCGGGAAGGCGATGATCGGCACACCGGGGTGGCGGCTTTTCAGCGCCGCGATGATCGCGCGCGCGGGTTCCAGCGCATAGCGCTGGAAAGCCGCGCCCTTCAGCGAGCCCGCCCAGCTGTCGAACAGCTTGACCACTTCGGCGCCCGCCGTGATCTGCGCCGACAGGTATTCGATCGTGCCTTCGGTCAGGCGCGCCATCAGCGCATCGAACACGGCCGGGTTTTCGGCCATCAGCGCATGCGCCGGGCCCTGATCCCTGGTGCCGCGCCCGGCGATCATGTAGGTGGCCACCGTCCAGGGCGCCCCGGCAAAACCGATCAGCGTGGGCTCTCGCGGCAGTTCGCGCGACAGGATGCGCACGGTCTCATAGACCGGGTTCAGCGTGTCGTGGATCGCCTCCACCGGTTTCAGCCGGTCGAACCCGGCCTGATCGGTGATGGTGGACAGGCGCGGCCCCTCGCCGGTGACGAACCACAGATCGGCGCCCAGCGCCTGCGGCACCAGCAGGATATCGGCAAACAGGATCGCCGCGTCGAACCCATAGCGGCGGATCGGCTGCAGCGTCACCTCGGCGGCCAGATCAGAGTTGTAGCACAGTGACAGGAAATCCCCCGCCTGCGCCCGAGTGGCGCGGTATTCGGGCAGATAGCGTCCGGCCTGGCGCATCATCCAGATGGGCGGGACACCCTGTTTCTCGCCGGCAAGGGCACGCAGGATGGTCTTTTCGGGGCGGTGCGGTTGGGCGTTCATGGGTCTCGCTTCTGTTGCGGGCTTGTCCAGTGAGTGGGGCGGACGGGCGCAGTTGTCAAGCGTGCGTGACACCTGGTGCCTTCCTTCGGCCCCATCCGGGGCTGGACGGCGGCGGGGCGCGGGCCTAGTGTCTGCGGCAGGAAAAGGAAGCCGCGCACACCCATGAACGACCGCCCCGCCTATCGGGTCCTGGCCCGGAAATACCGGCCTGAAACCTTTGCCGACCTGATCGGGCAGGAGGCGATGGTGCGCACGCTGAAGAACGCCTTTGCCGCCGACCGCATCCACCACGCCTTTATCCTGACCGGCATCCGCGGTACCGGCAAGACAACCACCGCGCGGATCATCGCCAAAGGGCTGAACTGCATCGGGCCTGACGGGCAGGGCGGGCCCACGACCGAGCCCTGCGGCCAGTGCGAGCATTGCCGCGCGATTGCCGAAGGGCGTCATGTCGATGTGCAGGAAATGGATGCGGCCAGCCGCACCGGCGTCGGCGATATCCGCGAGATCATCGACAGCGTGGCCTATCGCGCGGCCTCGGCCCGTTACAAGGTCTATATCATCGACGAAGTGCACATGCTGTCCACCAGCGCTTTCAACGCGCTGCTGAAAACGCTGGAGGAACCACCACCGCATGTGAAATTCATCTTTGCCACCACCGAAATCCGCAAGCTGCCGGTCACCGTGCTGTCTCGTTGCCAGCGGTTCGACCTGCGGCGGATAGAGCCAGAGGTGATGATGGCGCATCTGGCGCGTATTGCGGGCGCCGAAGGGGCAGAGGTCGAAGAGCGCGCGCTGGCGCTGATCACCCGTGCTGCCGAAGGCTCTGTGCGCGATGCCATGAGCCTGCTGGATCAGGCGATCAGCCATGGCGCCGGCGCCACGGGGGCTGATCAGGTGCGCGCCATGCTGGGGCTGGCCGACAGGGGGCGCGTGCTGGACCTGTTCGAGGCGATCCTGCGGGGCGATGCCGCCGGTGCACTGGCGGAACTGGCTGCCCAGTATGCCGATGGTGCCGACCCGGTGGCCGTGTTGCGCGATCTGGCCGAAATCGCGCATTGGCTCAGCGTGACCAAGGTCACGCCCGAGGCCGGCGACGACCCCACCATCCCGCCGGACGAGCGGTTGCGCGGCCAGGATCTGGCGGGCAGGGTGCCCATGCGGGTGCTGGCCCGGTTCTGGCAGATGCTGCTGAAATCGCTGGAAGAGGTCGCATTGTCGCCAAACGCCATGATGGCCGCCGAAATGGCGGTGATCCGCCTGACGCATGTCTCTGACCTGCCGGCACCCGAAGAGCTGTTGCGCAAGCTGCAGGAGGGGCCGCCGCCGGCGGGCGGCAACAGTACGAGCGGTGGCACGACGATGGGCCGGGGCGCATCCGGCGGGCCATCGGCGATGGGCGTTGGCGCGCTCGCAGGTGCTGCGGCTGGACCATCGACGGCCACGGCAACGGGCGGGCCAACGGGTATGGCGCAGGGTCATGCCGCACGGTCCGGCCCGATGGCGGCGTTGGCGATGGCGCCGTCGGCGGGTCTGGCGATCTACCCTGATTTCGACAGCGTCGTGGCCTTGATTCGCGAAAAGCGCGACATGACATTGCTGGTCGATGTCGAGGGGCATCTGCGGCTGGTGCGCTATGCGCCGGGCCGTATCGAATTCGAACCCGGCCCCGACGCACCCGCCGATCTGGCCGCGCGGCTGGCGGGCCGGTTGCAGGGCTGGACCGGGACACGCTGGGCGGTTTCCGTCACCTCGGGCGGGGGGGCGCCCAGCATTGCCGAAACCAGAACGGTCGATGCACAGGCCCGCCGCGCGCGGGCGCTGGAAAACCCGCTGGTGCAGGCGGTGATGGGGGTGTTCCCAAAGGCCCGGATTGCCGGTTTCGTGGCGCCGGCGCCAGAACCGGCCCATGCCGAGCCGGTGACCGACATGCCACCGGATGACTGGGACCCGTTCGACGATGATGACTGAAAACAGGATGATGACGGAAAGGACTGGGCAATGCTGAAAGGTATGGGCGGGCTTGGCGCGCTGGGCGACATGGGCAAGATGATGAAGGCCGCGCAAGAGATGCAGCAGAAGATGGCGGCGCTTCAGCAAGAGCTGGAGACCATTGTCGTCGAAGGCGAAAGCGGCGCGGGCATGGTCAAGGCGCGGGCCACGGCCAAGGGAGTTCTGACCGGGCTGGAGATCGACCCCTCGATCTTTTCGGCCGAGGACAAGGAAGTCGTCGAAGACCTGATCCTGGCCGCCATCAAGGATGTGCAGGCCCGTGCCGAGGAACGCTCGCGCGCCGAGATGGCCAAGCTGACCGAGGGGCTGGGCCTGCCCCCCGGCATGAATTTTCCCGGCATGTGATCTGCGCAGATGGCGCGCCCGCCCGGCGATATCGAGGCGTTGATAGCGCTGATGGCACGGCTGCCGGGGCTGGGCCCACGCTCGGCCCGGCGGGCGGTGCTGCACATGCTGCGCAAGCGCATGCAGGTGATGGAGCCCCTGGCCCGTGCGCTGACGGTGGTGGCCGAGACCGCGCGCGACTGCCAGCGCTGCGGCAATGTGTCAGAGGCTGAAATCTGCCGCATCTGTGCCGACCCCCGGCGCGCCACGGGCGCGATCTGCGTGGTCGAGGAGGTGGCCGATCTCTGGGCGATGGAGCGTGGCGGCGGGTTTCGCGGGCGTTATCACGTGCTGGGCGGCACGCTGTCGGCGCTGGATGCGGTGGGGCCGGATGAGTTGCGCATTCCGCAACTGATCGACCGGCTGGCGCAGGAAGGCGTGCGCGAGGTCATCCTGGCGCTGAATGCCACGGTCGAGGGAGCAACGACGGCGCATTACATCAACGAGGCGCTGGCCCCGCATGGCGTGACAGTCAGCACGCTGGCGCAGGGCGTACCGATGGGGGGCGAGCTGGATTACCTGGACGACGGTACGATTTCCGCCGCTCTGGCCGCGCGGCGAAAGTTATAGCGGTCTCTCAGGGCAGCGCGGCAACAGACTGATTTGATGACTGAAAACCCGTTTCCCCTAATCAGGTGATCACATCGGGGGCCGTGCGCCCCGTGCGTGCCTGGATACCCGCCAGCGCCTCGACCGCCGCCGCCACCGGCGCCAGCGCGGCCTGTGTGTCGCTGCCTTCGGGGGTGCGCGCATAGGCTTCCAGATAGACGCGCAGGGTGGCGCCTTCGGTGCCCGTGCCGGACAGGCGCAGGACCGCACGCTCGCCGCCGGCAAAGCTGATCTGGATGCCCTGCCGTGCGGCCTTGCTGCCATCCACCGGGTCGGTATAGGCAAAATCCTCGGCCTCGGTCACGGTCAGCGCGCCGGCCTTTTGCCCGGCCAGCCCCGGCAGGGCTGCGCGCAGATCCGCCATCAGCGTCTCGGCCGCTGCCGCATCCACCGCCTCGTAGTCATGGCGTGAATACCAGGTGCGCCCGAATTCGGCCCAATGCGCATCCATCAGTTCGGCCACCGATCGGCCCGTGACCGCCAGGATGTTCAGCCACATCAGTACGGCCCAAAGCCCGTCCTTTTCGCGCACATGGTCCGAGCCCGTGCCGAAACTTTCCTCGCCGCACAGGGTGACCTTGCCGGCATCCAGCAAGGTGCCAAAGAATTTCCAGCCCGTCGGCGTGGCAAAACAGGGCAGGCCTCGCGCCTGCGCCACCCGGTCGACGGCGCGCGAGGTGGGCATCGAGCGTGCCACGCCCCTGAGCCCCCCTGCATAGCCGGGGCACAGATGCGCCTGCGCCGCCAGCACGGCCAGGCTGTCTGACGGCGTCACATAGATGCCCCGGCCCATCACCATGTTGCGATCGCCATCGCCATCAGAGGCGGCGGCAAAATCGGGGGCGTTGTCTGCAAACATCGCATCATACAGCGGTTTGGCCCAGACGGGATTGGGGTCAGGGTGACCCTTGCCGAAATCCGGCAGCGGCTTGGCATTGATCACCGACCCCGGCGCCGCGCCCAGGCGGCGCTCCAGTATCTCTGCAGCATAGGGGCCGGTCACGGCATGCATGGCATCGAAACGCATGTGAAATCCGCCGGCAAAAAGCCTTTGCATTGCCCTGAAATCAAACAGGCTTTCCATCATCTCGGCATAGTCAGACACCGGATCGACGACACGGACGGTCATGTCACCCAGCCGTGTTTCGCCCAGCCGTGACAGGTCGATATCGGCACTGTCCAGGGTCAGGTAATGATCCAGTGTCTCGCTGGCGGCATGAATGGCGTCTGTGATCCCTTCGGGCGCGGGGCCGCCGTTGGCCGTGTTGTATTTCACGCCGAAATCCTGATCCGGCCCGCCGGGGTTGTGGCTGGCCGACAGGATGATACCGCCATCGGCGCCGTGGCGTCTGATCAGGTTCGATGCCGCAGGGGTCGACAGCACAGCCCCTTGCCCCACGATCACCCGCGCTGCACCCGATGCCGCCGCCATGCGCAGGATCACCTGCGCCGCGCGGTCGTTGAAAAACCGCCCGTCGCCGCCCAGCACCAGCACCTTGCCCGCGACGCCGCCGATGCCGTTCCAGATGGCCTGGATGAAGTTCTCCAGATAACCGGGTTGCATGAACTGCGCCGTTTTCTTGCGCAGGCCCGATGTGCCGGGTTTCTGGCCCGCTATGGGGCGGGTGGGCACGGTTTTCACCTGCATGCTGTCCTCATTCGTGATTGGGTGTCGTCAGCCGTTGCGGCCGGCCTGCTGCATGATGGCGGCGGTTTGCTTCAGCGATGTGGCGTCAACAAGGCCCGAAAGCGGCAGGGGCAGGCGCCGGCACCAGTTGGGATGGTCAAAGACGGTGCCGGGCAGGTTGGCCTGTTCCTGCGCGCCGGCCAGATCCTCGCCCTGCACCGCCACCAGCGCCGAGGCCGTGCCGGCCAGATGCCGGTGCAGCGCGGCCAGATCGCCCCCGCCGGCCAGATGGTCAAAGGCGGCGACATCCTGTGCGCGGGCGGCACGGTCGGCGGCAGGATCGGCGAGTTCGCCAAGGCTTTCGCGCCAGTCGATGTCACGCCCGGCCCGCCACCCAGCCCAGGTGGGCAGGTCATGCGTGCCCCATGACGCCAGCGCCGCAGCGGCATAGCTTTCAGGCGGCAGAAAGGCCCCATCGCCCTGCCAGTCGCGTTCGAACATCGCCACGCGGCAACCCATCACACCGGCCAAGGCCAGGGCGTTGCGCAATCCGTCCGGAATGGTGCCCAGATCCTCGCCAATGGCATAGCCACCCGCGCGCGTGGCCTCGATGCGCAGCACCGCCAGCATCTCGTCGCGCGGCATGGCAACATACAGCCCGGGCAGACCCTCCGGCAGCCAGAAACTGCGCTCGAATCCCAGGATATGGTCGATGCGCAACAGGCCGCAATGGCGGAACTGGGCGCGCAGGGTCTGGGCAAAGGCGGCAAAACCGGTGGCGCGCAAGACATCCGGGCGCATCGGCGCCAAGCCCCAACGCTGGCCGGACGGGCCCAGCATGTCCGGCGGCGCGCCCAGGCTGACCCCTTGCGCAAACTGCCCGCGCTCGGCCCATGTTTCGGCGCCGTAAGGGTGGGTGCCGACCGCCAGATCAAGATACAGGCCCAGCCCCATGCCGGCAGCGCGCGCGCGTGCCTGCGCGGCGGAAAGCTGGGTTTCGGCCATCCATTGCGCCCAGGCGTGAAAACGCAGGCGCCGGGCGCGTTCGCGGGCAAAGCGCTGCACGGCGGGGCTGTCTGGGTCCTGCAACTCGGCCGGCCACAGGTGCCAGTAGGCGCCATAAGCCTCTGACAGGGCCTGATGGGTGATGAACCGCTCCAGCGCCTGCCCCTCGCTGCCGCGCCAGTCCTCGAACGCCGGATCGCCGGGAAAGGCGGCAAAGGCCTCTTCCAGCGCCGCACGCTGGGCGCGCACGGTGGCCGTGTAATCGATCAGCGGGCCGGTTTCAGGCAGGTCGGCCCCGGTGGCCACATGCAACGTGTTCAGGCGGCGCCGATGCGAGGGGGCATAGGGGCTGTAATTGCCGGGATCAGCAGGAAAGCCCGCATGAATGGGGTTGATGCCCAGAAATGCGGCACCCCGCCGGGCCAGCCCCTGGGCCAGGTCGCCCAGCATGGGATAGGTGCCCATGCCGGCTTGCCGATTCTGCCACAGCGCAAACAGCGGCAGCGTCACGCCCCAAGCGCGGGGCGGCGCGGGCAGGGCCGGCGGGGCGGCCAGCAGATGCACCGTCCAGCCCTCGGACAGCACATGGTGATAGCCCACAGGCAGGGGCGGCAGGGGGCCGCGCCCCTCGGTCTGCTGGCCATCTTCCCGCGTCAGTGCCCAGGCGGCGCCCCAGTCAACGGGCTGGCCCGCCGGCACCACGCGGCTGGTAGCCCGGCGCAAGGCGGGCGGCAGGGCGGCATCCGGATTGCCCTTGCCAAGCGCCGCAAGGACCGCCCGGCGGCTTTCGACCGGCGCCTCCTGCCAGCGTCCGGCCCCATCCCGATAGGCCCAGGTCAGGCCGGCCTCGGCGCAGGCACGGTCCAGATTGTTGTCTGACATTTCGTTTTGAATGTCAGGCAAATTGCTCATCTGCGCCCCTCCAGCACCAGTGCCGAAACCGAATGCGCCGAGACCGCCAACCGGCCGTCGCCCAGCCGCGTGGCAGGGCTTTCGGGATGGGCGGTGTCGATGCGCCGGGACCAGACCTGCCCCTCTGGCGCGGGTGGCAGCGTCACGGTCATGGCCGGGCCTGCATTGAACACCAGAAACAGCGCATATTCCAGATCGTCATAGACCGGCGTGCCCGAGGCTGTGCGCATTTCCACGCAAAGCCAGCACAGCGCCGGGTCTTCCCAGTCGGCGGCGGTCATGCGCCGCCCGTCGGCATGCCACCACAGCACATCGGCCTTGCCGTCGGTTTCGCGGGCGCGGGCATGCAGAAAGCGTTTCTGCCGCAGGATGGGGTGGTTGCGGCGAAACGCGATCAGCCGGCGGGTAAAGGCCAGCATGTCCTGATCGATGTCGGACCAGTCGATCCATGAAATCGGGTTGTCCTGGCAATAGGCGTTGTTGTTGCCCTGCTGGGAATGGCCCAGCTCATCGCCCGCCAGCAGCATCGGCGTGCCCTGCGACAGCAGCAGCGTGGCCATCAGGTTGCGCCGCCGCAGGGCGCGCGCCTGCACGATCTGGGGGTCGTCGCTGGGCCCTTCGTGGCCCATGTTGTCGGAATGGTTTTCGGAATGGCCGTCGCGGTTGCCCTCGCCATTGGCATCGTTGTGCTTTCGGGCATAGCTGACCAGATCCATCAGGTTGAACCCGTCATGGGCGGTGATGAAATTCACCGAAGACGTGGCGGCGCGGCCCGAATGGTCGAACTGGATGGCCGATCCGGTGATCCGGGCGGCCAGTTCCGGCGCCGGGCGGTAATCACGCCGCCAGAAACGGCGCACCCCATCGCGGAACTTGTCGTTCCATTCCAGGAACGGATGCGGAAATGCACCGAGCTGATAGCCCCCGGGCCCGATATCCCAGGGCTCGGCGATCAGCTTGACGCGGTTCAGCACGGGGTCCTGACGGATGGCGGAAAAGAAGGCAGCGTTGGGCTGAAACCCGTCATCATCGCGCGCCAGCGTCGAGGCCAGGTCAAAGCGGAAGCCATCGACATGCATCACCTCGACCCAGTAGCGTAGACTGTCCATCACCATGCGCAGCACCATCGGGTGTTCCAGGTTCAGCGTGTTGCCGCAACCGGTGTCGTTGATGTAGTGGCGCGGATAGGGGGCGAGCCGGTAATAGCTGCGGTTGTCGATGCCGCGAAAGCTCAGCGTGGGGCCCAGTTCGGAACCTTCGCAGGTGTGGTTGTAGACGACATCCAGTATCACCTCGATCCCGGCCGAATGCAGCCGGGCCACCATGTGCTGGAACTCGTAAAGCTGGCCCTGTGACAGATAGCGCGGTTCGGGCGCGAAAAAGCCCAGCGTCTGATACCCCCAGTAATTGGTCAGCTTCTTTTCCACCAGCCAGCGATCGGTCAGGAAGGCCTGCACGGGCAGCAGCTCGATTGCCGTGATGCCCAGATCCAGCAGATGGTCGATGATCCGGTCAGAGGCCAGTGCCAGAAACGTGCCCGCATGCGGCGCGCCCGAAAGCTGCGTCAGCCCCTTGACATGCGCCTCGTAGATCACGCTGTCGCCGGCAGGCACCACGGGCGGGCGGTCGTTGCCCCAGAAAAAGCTGGGGTCCTCGACCACGCATTTCGGCATGAACCGGGCCGAGTCACGGTTGGAATAGGTCAGGTCCAGTGTCTTGGCGCCGGGGTTGTAGCCGAACAGCGCGTCCGACCAGCGCGGATGGCCGGTGATGCGCTTGGCATAGGGATCGATCAGCAGCTTGTTGGGGTTGAAGCGGTGCCCCTCTTCGGGGGCATAGGGCCCGTGCACACGATAGCCGTACAGCTGGCCGGGGCACAGACCCGGCACCCGGCCATGCCAGACCCAGCCGGTGCGTTCCGGCAGGCGCAGGCGATGGGTTTCGCGCATGCCGTCAGGCGTGAACAGGCACAGCTCTACCGCCTCGGCATGTTCGGAAAACAGCGCGAAATTCACGCCGTCACCGTCAAAGGTGGCGCCGATCCGGTCATGCCGGCCGCGTTCGATGGTCAGGCTCATGGGGTGTCTGCCTTGTTGTTGTCGCTCAGCGCGGCATAAAGCGCGGCATAGCGCGGCGCGCTGGCCTGCCAGCCGACGGGGTGTTTCATGGCGTTGCGCTGCATCTGGCGAAAGACCCGGCGATCCTGCCATAGCTGGCACAGCTGCCCCAGCGCCTGGGCCAGTGCCGGGATGCTTTCGGCATCATGCACGATGCCGGTGGCCACGCCGGCTGCCAGCGCGGCCTCGTTGGCATGGATCACGGTATCGGCCAGCCCGCCCGTGCGCGCCACCACCGGCAGTGCGCCATAGCGCAGCGCGTAAAGCTGGGTCAGGCCGCAGGGTTCGAACCGCGAGGGCACCAGCACCGCATCGGCCCCGGCATACATGCGATGGCTCAACGCCTGGTCATAGCCGATACGGACCCCCAGCTGACCGGGGCTGGCGGCGCCGGCGGCCAGCCAGGCGTTTTCCAGCGCCCGTTCGCCCGAACCCAGCAGGGCCAGCCGGCCGCCGCGTGCCAGATAGCCGGGCAGGGCATCCAGCAGCAGGTCCAGCCCCTTTTGCGCCGACAGGCGCGAGACAACCACCGCCAGCGGCCCGTCACCCGGCACAAGGCCGAAATCATCGACCAGCCGGGCGCGGTTGGCGGCCTTGCCTGCGGGGCTGGTATAGGGGGTGATGGCGGCATCGGTGGCGGGGTTCCACAGATTGGTGTCGATACCGTTCAGGATGCCGTGCAGATCGGGCGCGCGGGCCTGCAACACGCCTTCCAGCCCCATGCCAAAGGCGGGTGTCAGCAATTCGCGGGCATAGCCGGGGCTGACCGTGGCGATGGCCTGCGCGCCGGTCAGGCCGGCCTTCAGCGCCGAGACATGGCCGTAGAATTCGAAACCGTCGATGGTAAAGCCTTCGGGTGGCAGGGCCAGTGCTGCCAGCCGGGTTGCCGGGGTCAGGCCGTGAAAGGCGATGTTGTGAATGCTCATCAGACAGGGCAGCGTGCTGCCCCGCGCGCGCAGATAGGCAGGGGTCAACCCCGCCTGCCAGTCATGCAGATGCAGTACCTGTGGCCGCCACGCGCCGATTCCCTGATCGGCCAGTTGCGCCGCGGCAAGGCAGAGTGCGGCAAAGCGACGGTCGTTATCGGGCCAGTCGCGCCCGTCAGGGCCCAGATAGGGGCCGCCGGGGCGGTCGAAAAGCGCGGGCGCATCCAGCACAAGCAACTCAAGCCCCGCATGGCTGCAGGCCAGAACCCGCGCCGGGGTGCCCAGCAGATCGTCGAACCCGGCCACCTGCCGGGCCCGGCGGGCGGCGGCCATGACCGCAGGATAGCCCGGCAGAAGCGTGCGCAGCGCCCAGCCCTGCGTGGCCAGCGCGGCGGGCAGGGCACCCACCACATCGGCCAGCCCGCCGGTTTTCACCAGCGGCGCACATTCCGAGGCCACGGCCAGGGCGGGGCGGCCAGATGCCGCGGCGGCGCTCATCCGGTTTCGGCCCTGCGGTCAAGCATCGCCTGGGTGATCAGCGTCACGCCCTGATCGGTCACGCGAAACCAGCGGCGGTCGTTTTCCGGGTCTTCGCCCACCACCAGCCCTTCGGGGATCACCACGCCGCGGTCGATGACCACCTTGCGCAATCTGGCATGGCGCTGGATCACCACCTCGGGCAGGACAATGGCATGATCGAGCACGGCATAGGAATTGGTATGCACGCCGGTGAACAGCAGCGAATTGCGCACCTCGGTGCCGGAAATGATACAGCCCCCCGCAACCATCGACGACACCGCCAGACCGCGCCGTTTTTCCTCGTCATGGATGAACTTGGCCGGGGGCACGACCTCGGAATAGGTCCAGATCGGCCAGTTCCTGTCCCACAGGTCAAGATCGGGGTCAAAGTCGGTCAGGTCGATATTCGCCTGCCAGAAGGCATCAAGCGTGCCGACATCGCGCCAGTAGGCTGGCGCGGCGGGGTGGTGGCGCACGCAGCTTTCCTCGAACCGATGCGCCATCGCCTTGCCGTTGCGCACAACCAGCGGGATGATATCGCCGCCGAAATCGCGCCCCGATGCCGGGTCGGCGGCATCGTCGCGCAGCAACTGGCGCAGGAATTTCCAGCGGAACACATAGATCCCCATCGAGGCCAGCGCCTTTTCAGGGTCATCAGGTGTGGCGGGCGGGTTGGCCGGCTTTTCAACGAAATCGGTGATCCGGCCTGCATGGTCGGTGGCCATGATGCCAAATTCCGTCCCCTCGGCGCGCGGGACGGTCAGACAGCCTACGGTGACATCGGCGCCGGTTTCGACATGCTCGCGCAGCATCACCTCGTAATCCATCTTGTAGATGTGATCGCCTGCAAGAATGACAACGTAATCAATATCATAACTGTCAACAATATCGATGTTCTGGAAGACGGCATCGGCGGTGCCCCGGTACCAGTGGGTTTCGCTGACGCGCTGGCTGGCGGGCAGGATGTCCAGATATTCGTTGCGTTCAGGGCGAAAGAAGTTCCAGCCGCGCTGGCAATGGCGGATCAGCGAATGGGCCTTGTACTGGGTGGCGATCGCCATCTTGCGGATGCCGGAATTCAGCGCGTTCGACAGCGCAAAATCGATGATCCGGGTCTTGCCGCCGAAATAGACGGCGGGTTTGGCGCGGTTGTCGGTCAGTTCGCGCAGGCGCGAACCGCGCCCGCCGGCCAGCACAAAGGCCATGCTGCGCGTACTCAGGCGACCGGTAGAGGGGGTCATGACTGGGCCTCTGGCATCAGGAAAAGGGTGGAAAGCGGCGGCAGGGTGATTTCGGCACTGGCAGGCTGGCCATGGGCGGGCGTTGCGTCGGCCATCAGCGCGCCCAGGTTGCCGCTGTTGCCCCCGCCATAGGCCGCGGCGTCGGTATTCAGCACCTCGCGCCAGGGCCCCGGCCGGGGCAGGCCGATGCGGTGGCGTCGTGCAACGGGGGTGAAGTTGCACAGCACCACCACCGGCGGCAGCCCCGCCCCGCCGAAACGGCAAAAGGCGAACAGGCTTTCGGCGCGCGCGTCCTTCTCGATCCAGGCGAACCCCTGCGGCTGGCAATCCAGCCGATGCAGCGCCGGTGTTTCGCGGTACAGCCTGTTCAGATCGCGCACCAGATGCTGCAGCCCGGCATTCAGCGGGTCGGCCAGCGCGCTCCAGTCAAGCTGCGCATCATGGTTCCATTCATGGGCCTGTCCCAGTTCGCAGCCCATGAACAGCAGCTTCTTGCCCGGATGGCCCCACATGAACCCGTAATAGGCGCGCAGGTTGGCGAATTTCCGGTCCCGGGTACCCGGCATTTTCGCCAGCATGGCGCCCTTGCCATGCACCACCTCGTCATGGCTGATTGGCAGGATGTAGTTTTCACCGAAACCGTATTCCAGGCCAAAGGTCATCAGATGGTGATGGTGGCGCCGGTGGATGGGGTCATGCGCCATATAGCGCAGCGTGTCGTTCATCCAGCCCATGTTCCACTTGAACCCAAAGCCCAGGCCGCCGTGATGCACCGGCGCGGTTACGCCCGGCCAGGCCGTGCTTTCCTCGGCCACGGTCATCAGGCCCGGGGGGCCTTCGCCATAGGCCAGGCGGTTCATGTCCTGCAGAAAGGCGATGGCCTCGTAATTCTCGCGCCCGCCGTCGCGATTGGGAACCCACTGGCCGGGCCCGCGCGAGTAATCCCGATACAGCATCGATGCCACGGCATCGACGCGCAGCCCGTCCAGATGGAATTCCTGCAGCCAGTACAGCGCATTGGCGGTCAGGAAGTTGCGTACTTCGTTGCGGCCGAAATTGTAGATCAGCGTGTTCCAGTCCGGGTGGAACCCCTCGCGCGGGTCCTGGTGTTCGTACAGGGCGGTGCCGTCAAAGCGGGCCAGCCCATGCGCGTCTGCGGGAAAATGCGCGGGCACCCAGTCCATCAGCACCCCCAGGCCGGCGGCATGCGCGGCGTCGATCAGGGCGCGCAGATCGTCAGGGCTGCCATGCCGGGCGGTGGGCGCGTACAGGCCGGTGGGCTGATACCCCCATGAGCCACCGAACGGGTATTCGGCCAAGGGCATCAGCTCGATATGGGTAAAGCCCATGTCGCGTACATAGTCGACCAGCGCGGTGGCTGCCTGCACATAGGTCAGGCCGCGCCCGTCGTGGTGGCGCCAGGAAGCCAGTTGCACCTCGTATATGGTGATCGGTGCCTCGGGGGCATGGCGCGCGGCGCGGCTGTCCATCCATGCCCCGTCGCGCCATTGATGCGCGGCCTTGGCCGGCTGGATGCACGAGGCGGTGGCCGGCGGGTGTTCGGCGGCACGCGCCAGCGGGTCGGCCTTCAGCAGGGGCGGGCCCTCGGCCGGCTGGATTTCGTACTTGTAGGGCGTGCCGGGGGGCAAGCCGGGCAGGAAGAGTTCCCACACGCCCGCATCGCGCCGCCGCATCGGCGCGCGCCGGCCATCCCAGGCGTTGAACCCGCCGACCACCGACACGCGGCGGGCATGGGGCGCCCACAGGGCGAAATGCACGCCTTCGGTGCCGTCATGCTGCATGGGATGCGCGCCCAGGGCCTGCCACAACTGGCGATGCGTGCCTTCGGCAATCAGATGCAGATCCAGCGCGCCCAGCACCGGGCCAAAGCGGTACGGGTCGTCATAGTCCCAGCTGCGCCCGCCATCGGTGCCGCGCAGGCGGTAGCGGTGCACGCGCCCCAGTTGCCCGGCAAAGACCCCGTCACCCAGCGCCGACAGGCCGATCTCGCCCTGCGCGGTCAGCGCGGTCATCGCGCGGGCATGGGGATCAAAGACCACCAGATGCCCGCTGCGCCCCCGGTGCCGCGGGCCCAGAACGGCAAAGGGATCATCAAGCCGGCCCTCCAGAATGGCGGCCAGATCATCGGCCGAAACCGGGCTGTCATCGCGGGTTGCCGAATGTGTCATGGGCGCACACTGCCCGCACCGTCAACAAATCTCAATTGCGTTGTTCCGTGATTGGCAACACTGCCTGGGCAACTTGAAGAACTGCCTCAGTTTCCGGCACTTTCCATCTTGCGCGTGGCCAACACATGCTCCAGCCAGCCCAGCTTCATCTCCGGCACAGAAGACAGCAGCAGATCTGTGTAATCGTCAAAGGGCGGCGACAGCACCTGCGTCTTGGTGCCATAACGCTGCACCCGGCCCTGATACATCACCGCAATGCTGTCGGCGATGGCGCGTACCGTGGCGATGTCATGGGTGATGAAAAGATAGGCCACCTGTTCGCGCTTCTGCAGGTCCAGCAGCAGTTTCAGAATGCCGTCGGCCACCAGCGGGTCCAGTGCCGAGGTGACCTCGTCGCAGATGATCAGCTTGGGGTCGGCGGCCAGCGCCCGGGCGATGCAGACGCGCTGTTTCTGCCCGCCAGACAGTTCCGCCGGGTAGCGGTCGGCGAAACCCTTGCCCAGTTCGATCGCATCCAGCAGTTCCTGCACCCGCTGATCGCGCTTGCGCCCGCGCAGGCCGAAATAGAATTCCAGCGGCCGGCCGATGATGGTGCGCACCGTCTGGCGCGGGTTCATCGCCACATCGGCCATCTGATAGATCATCTGGATCTGGCGCAGATCCTCGCGCGGGCGGTTTTTCAGCGCGGGCGTCAGGTCCCGCCCTTCAAAACGCACGGTGCCCGCACGCGGCGGCAACAACCCGGTGATGACCCGCGCCACCGTCGATTTGCCAGAGCCGCTTTCACCGACCAGCGCCAGGGTCTGGCCGGCATGCAGATCGACCGACACATCGGACAGCACGTCACTGGTCATCGATCCATAGCGCGCCGTGATCCCCTGCAACACCATCAGGGGTTCAGGCGAGGGCGGGGCCTCCACATGGTCGATCTGGCGCACCGAGACCAGCGCGCGCGTGTATTCCTCGCGCGGGGCCTCGATGATCTGCTGCACGGGTCCGTATTCGACCATCTTGCCGTGGCGCAGCACCATGATGTCATCTGACACCTGCGCCACGACCGCCAGATCATGCGTGATGTACAGCGCGGCGACCCCGGTTTCGGCAATCGCGTTCTTGATCGCCGCCAGCACATCGATCTGGGTAGTCACATCCAGTGCCGTGGTGGGTTCGTCAAAGATCACCAGATCGGGTTTCGGGCACAGCGCCATGGCAGTCATCGCGCGCTGCAACTGCCCGCCGGAAACCTGATGCGGGTAGCGGCGGCCAAAGCTTTCGGGGTCCGGCAGCTTCAGCACGCGAAACAGCTCTACCGCGCGGGCCTTTGCCTCGCGCTCGCTCATCAGCCCGTGCACCAGCGTGGCCTCGGTCACCTGATCCATCAGCCGCCGGGCCGGGTTGAAGGCGGCGGCGGCGGATTGGGCGACATAGGTCACTTCCTCGCCGCGCAGCCTGCGCAGTTCGCCCGGGCGCGCGGCCCTGATATCGCGCCCGTTCAGGCGGATCGCGCCGCCTGTCAGCCGGATGCCACCGCGCCCATAGGCCAGCGCGGCCAGCCCGATGGTCGATTTGCCCGCGCCGGATTCGCCGATCAGCCCCAGCACCTTGCCGCGCGGCAAGGAAAAGGACACGTCATCAACGATCACCGCGTCACGCGGGGGCTCGCCGGGCTCATAGATCGTGGCCTCGATGCGCAGATTCTGCACGTCCAGCAGTGGCTGCCCCTCTGGCGCCTTGTCGCGTTGCCTAGACACCGCGCCCTCCTTTCAGGCTGGTGGTGCGGTTCAGCATCCAGTCCGCCACCAGATTGACCGAGATCGACAGCGTGACAATGGCAAAGGCCGGGATCAGCGCGGCGGGGATGCCCCAGACGATGCCTTCGCGGTTGTCGCGCACGATCCCGCCCCAGTCGGCCAGCGGCGGCTGCACGCCCAGGCCGAGGAAGGACAGGGTGGAGATGAAGAGGATGGCGAAGATGAAGCGCAGGCCCAGTTCGGCCACCAGCGGCGACAGCGCGTTGGGCAGGATCTCGCGGAAGATCACCCAGGCCTGCCCCTCGCCGCGCAGGCGCGCGGCCTCGACATAATCCATCACGTTGATATCCACTGCCACGGCGCGCGACAGGCGGAACACACGGGTTGAGTCCAGCAGCCCGATGACCAGGATCAGGATGGGGATCGTCACCGGCATCACCGACAGCACCACCAGCGCAAAGATCAGCGTGGGGATGGACATGACCAGATCGTTGGCGCGCGACATCACCTGATCCACCCAGCCGCCGTAGACAGCGGCGGTAAAGCCCAGGATGGCCCCCAGCGTGAAGGACAGCAGCGTCGCCGCGCTGGCCACGAAGATGGTGGTGCGCCCGCCATAGATCATGCGCGTCAGCAGGTCGCGGCCCAGGTTGTCGGTGCCCAGCCAGTGTTCGCGCGAGGACGGCTCCCACAGGTCGCCGACGATCTGGGTGGGGCTGTAGGGCGCGATCCAGGGCGCAAAGATGGCGGCCAGAAAGAACAGCGCGGTAACGAACAGGCCCAGTGCGGCGGATATCGGCATGCCCTTCATTTCGGATGCCTCAGCCGCGGGTTGGTCAGGATCGACACCAGATCGGCCACCAGATTCAGCCCGATATAGACGGTGGCAAAGATCAGCCCGCAGGCCTGCACCACCGGCACATCGCGCCGCGAAACGTGGTCAACCAGATACTGCCCCATGCCGGGATAGACAAAGACAACCTCGATCACCACGACGCCGACCACCAGATAGGCCAGGTTGATCATCACCACATTGACGATGGGTGCAATCGCATTGGGCATGGCATGGCGAAAGATCAGCGTGAGCTTGCGCAATCCCTTCAGTTCCGCCGTCTCGATATAGGCCGATTGCATGACATTCAGGATCGCCGCGCGGGTCATGCGCATCATATGGGCCAGCACCACCAGCGTCAGCACCATGGCCGGCAGCGCCACGGCGTTCAGTTTCTGCCAGAAGGACATGCCGCCATGGACGCTGGAAACCGACGGAAACCAGCCCAGCTGCACGGCAAAGACATACATGATGACGTAGCCCAGCAGGAATTCAGGCAGCGAAATCGCGGTCAGCGTCACGCCTGAAATCAGCCGGTCCGGCCAGCGGTTCTGGTAGCGCACGGCCAGCAGGCCAAGAAAGATCGCCAGCGGCACGGCAAAGGCGGCGGCGACGGCGGCCAGGAACATGGTGTTGCCCAGGCGCTGGCCGATCGCCGTGGCAATGTCACGCCGGTTCGACAGGGCAACACCGAAATCACCCTGCAAGGCATTGAAAAGCCACTCGAAATATCGCACGGTGGCGGGCCGGTCCAGGCCCATCTGGGCGCGCAGGTTTTCTACCGCCTGTTCGGGGGCGCCCTGGCCCAGGATGACGCGGGCCACGTCGCCGGGCAGGATCTCGGTGCCGACAAAGATCACCACCGAGACGGCCAGCAGCAAAAGCAGGCTCAGCGCGATGCGCTGAACCA
The DNA here is from genome assembly GCA_020832805.1 of Pararhodobacter sp. GTDB lineage: Bacteria > Pseudomonadota > Alphaproteobacteria > Rhodobacterales > Rhodobacteraceae > Pararhodobacter. The sequence continues at coordinate 8,702 of JAFIED010000047.1, read as the reverse complement.
GTAGCGTGAGAATGGGATGCATCATCCGATGCAGCCCCGCGTCAGGCCTGCCACATCAGGACCGGCGCGAAGCCATTCATCATCTCGCCATTGGGGTTTTCCACCCAGCCGGCGATCTGGTCGTTCTGCGCATCCAGGAAATCATTGAACATCGGCGCAATCAGCCCGCCCTCGTCGCGCACCATCATGCCCATTTCCGAATACATCTCGGTGCGCAGGGCCACGTCAAGCTCGCCCCGCGCCTGGATCAGCAGCCGGTCGAAATCTTCGTTGAAGAAGCGCGTGTCGTTCCAGTCGGCGCCCGAGTAATAGGCGGTTGAATACATCTGGTCCTGAACCGCGCGCCCGCCCCAGTAGCTGGCCGAGAAGGGCTGCACATTCCACACCTCGGACCAGTAGCCATCGCCCGGCTCGCGGATGATCTCGATGGGAATACCCGCCGCGGCGGCGCTTTCCTGAAAGATCTGGGCGGCATCGACAGCACCGGGAAAGGCCACGTCAGAGGTGCGCAGGATGATGGGCGAGCCGTCATGGCCCGAACGCTGGTAATGATGGCGTGCGCGATCAAGGTCGAATTCCCGCTGCGGGATCGACGCGTCGAACAGCGGGTAGGCCTCGTTGATGGGCATGTCATTGCCGATGCTGCCGTAGCCGCGCAGGATGCGGTCCAGCATGTCTTCGCGGTCGATGGCATATTTCAGCGCCAGCCGCAGGTCGTTGTTGTCGAAGGGCGCGGTGTTGCAATGCATGATGAACACGTAATGGCCCTTGCCGGCCGTCGAATGCACCGAGATGTTCGGCGCGCGTGCCACCAGACCCGCGGTGCGCGGCTCCACCCGGTTGATCAGCTGTACCTGCCCCGACTGCAGGGCCGAGGTACGCGCGGTGCCGTCATTGATCACCAGAATTTCGACCGAGTTGAAATGGCCCACCGAATCATCCCAGTAGCCATCGAACTTTTCCAGCACATGGCGCACGCCCGGCTGATCCTCGACCCAGCGATAGGCGCCGCTGAAGATTCCGGAGGCCGGGTCATCGATGCCGCCGTTCGGCTGGATCACCAGGTGATAATCGGCCAGCAGATAGGGCAGGTCGGCATTCGGCGTCGAGGTGCGCAGGACCACCGAGTCGCCATTCACCGAAATATCCTCGACCCCGCGCATGACGCCCAGGGCGCCGGACTGGCTGTCCGCGTCGGAATGGCGACGCAGGGTCATGGCAACATCGTCCGGCGTGAGGGTCTGGCCGTTGTGGAAGCTGACGCCGGACCGGATCTTGAAGGTCCAGGTCTGGGCATCGGGCGAGGCGCTCCATTCCTCGGCAATGCGGCCGTCCAGCGTGCCGTCCGGGTTCACGTTCACCATCGTGTCGCCCGAGGCGCGGAGGTACATGTAGGGCACCTGGCTGGCGGCCAGCGCCGGGTCCAGGCTGTTGGTGCTTTCGCCGCCCTGAAGGCCCACGGTCAGATGCCCGCCGCGCCGCGGCCCCTCGGCGCGCACGGCGCTGGCCAGCAGGGTATTGGCCATGGCACCGCTGACACCCAGTGCCGCCGCCCGGCCCATGAAGGCACGCCGGTCCAGTGTCCCACGCGCGGCACGCGCCAGCAGATAGCGGAATTGATCGTTCATGGGCGAAATCTCCTTGTTGGGATACCGTTGTTCAACCGTGACCAGGGCCACGGCTGCCGCCGGATTTTGTCGATTGATTAATCAATAACCCCCGGCGGCGGCGCATTGCAACGCTGTTTGTGCAACGGTTGCATGACAATCAGACATGATCGCGCGGTACATCGGTGCTGAAATGGCGTTCCAGCAGCTTGATTTGCTGGCCATTACCGGCGGTTTCAAAGGCCGTCAGCGTGGCGCGCAGGTGCAGATGGGTCAGGCTGCCGGTCATGCGGGCACTGACGCGGGTGCACACCTGCCAGTCGCCGCGCGCGACACGCTGTTCCCAGTCTGCCCCGGCCTTGGCCGACAGCGGATCGTCGGGCAGGATATCCCACCAGGCGTCCATCCGGCTTTCGGTTTCCCAGCCATGTTCGGGGTTCTTCAGGCGCCCGCTGTCATGGCTGACAACCAGCGATTGCAGCCCGGTGATCAGATCGGTGTTCAGCCTTCGGCGCTGGCGGGCGGGCTGCAGCTGTTCCAGCCGTGACGGGGCCACGGGCGGCGCCGCGTCGAAGCTGCAGCCGGGGGCGCTGTCGTCATGGACGGGCACAACCAGTGTGCCCGCAGTCAGGCGCAGGCGCGCGTTTTCCGGCTGGGGCCAGACAAAGGGCCAGTCCGTTGTCGAAAGCGCCAGCCGCAGCCGGTGGCCAGGGGCCAGGCGGTGGGCCATCTGGTCAAGCGTCAGCGCCACCGTCAGCGGCTGGCCCGGTGCCAGGTGCCCCGTCAGATTCAGATAGCCATGCGCGATCCGGCGCGAGGCGCCATCGGGCGCAACATCGCACAGCCGGGCCACGATCTGGCTGCGCGCCCCGTCACAGACCAGCGTGGCCGTCAGCCGCGCGGCGCCCATCAGGGCCAGCCCGTCTGGACAGGGCAGGTCGAAACAGGTCGCGCGGGCATCGTCATCGCGCTGGTCGCCCGGCATCTCGGCATCCAGCCCCATCGGGAAGTACTCGCCGGTCTGCGCGCCCAGTGTCTGCGGTGTGTTCAGGACCCGCTCGGGCGTGCCCAGACCGCCCAGCAGCCCGTCCGCGCCCAAGGTCAGTCTCTGTTCGCGCACCCGCGGGCTGGGCAGGTCCTCGGCCAGCCAGCGGCCGGGGATTGCGGCTGCGCAGGCATCGGGCGGGCAGCTGTCCTGCATCCAGACGCGGTAGCGGGGCAGGGCATCGGCGCCGGTATCGATCCCCTTGAGCCAGTGATCCCACCAGCGTTTCATCTCGCCCAGGAAATCGACCTGCGGTGCGGGAACGGCCTGATGCGGATACTGATGCACCCAGGGTCCCACGATCGCTGCAACCGGGCCTTTCAGGTTTTCCACCAGATGCGCGGGCGCGTTCATGTAGCCATCGGCCCAGCCGCCAACGATCATGACCGCCGCCTTGATGGCGCCATAGTCCTCGCAGACCGACCCGTGGCGCCAGTAGGCATCCCGCGTCTGGTGGCCGGCCCACAGGGCGGCGAAATGCGGCATCGCCTGCATGCGGGCCAGCCAGTCATCGCGCCAGTCGGGGCGCAACAGCGGGTCCGGCGGGCGGCTCTGATAGCTCAGCATCAGGCTGCCCCAGCTGAAATTGGACCCCAGAAGACAGCCGCCCTTGAAATGGATGTCATCGGCAAAACGGTCGACCGTGGCGCAAACACTGACTACAGCCTTCAGCGCCGGCGGGGCCAGGGCGGCGGTCTGCAGGCAGTTGAACCCGCCCCAGCTCTTGCCCATCATCCCCACGGCCCCGGTGCACCAGTCCTGCGCGGCGATCCATTCGATCACCGCCACGGCATCGGCCAGTTCCTGCGGGCTGTATTCGTCATCCAGCAGCCCCTCGCTGTCGCCCGCGCCGCGCAGATCGACCCGCAGGCAGGCATAGCCCTGCGCGGCCATCCAGGGATGCATCGCCTCGTCGCGCGGCAGGGTGTTGTCACGCTTGCGGTAGGGGATGAATTCAAGGATCGCGGGCACCGCCGCGCCCGGCCCTGTTCCTGGTTCCGCCCCCCGGGCACGCCACATCCGCGCCGCCAGGCGCGTGCCACAAGGCAGCGGAATGAACAGATCGTCTGTATCCTCGACGGGCATCGGCGCTGTGGTCATCGGTCTTTCCCTTGCTGTGGCCTGCAGCGGCACCGCGCAAGCCAAGCGCATGCCGAGGGCGGTTGCAACCGCGCTTTTCGGTGCCGCACAGGGCCAAACCTGCGGCCGGCGGGGTTTCCAGTGGCGCCGGGTTGGGCTAGGCTTGGGCCTCGTATCGAAGCCACACAGCGCGCGGCGCCGCTTCGCCATTCACCCCTTCACCACAGGATAGTTGCATGACCCAGGCAAAGACGGGGGATACCGTACATTTTCACTACACCGGCACGCTGGACGACGGCACCGTGTTCGACAGCTCTGAAGGGCGCGAACCGTTGTCGTTCACGCTGGGATCGGGCCAGATCATTCCGGGGCTTGATGCCGCCATCGACGGGATGAGCGTGGGCGAGCGCAAGACCGTCACCATCGGCGCCGATCAGGCCTATGGCGCCTACCAGCCCGAGGCCCGGCAGGCCATCCCGCGTGACCAGATACCGGCCCATATCCCGCTTGACCCCGGCACGCAGTTGCAGATGCAGGCCCAGGACGGGCAGGCGATTCCGGTCGTGGTGGCCGATGTCAACGAGACCACGGTGGTACTGGATGCCAACCACCCGCTCGCCGGCAAGGATCTGACCTTTGCCGTAGAGGTGGTGGCGGTCGCCTGATCGCGTCCGGCGGCTGGCTGTGGCCCCGCCGAATAGCCCCTTGCAGCCACGGCCCGGGCCGGACCCGGTGGCACTGGCCGGGTTTGCGCCGGGCGGGGGCTGGACAGCAGCCGCGCCCGGCGGCACTCTGCACATGACTGTTGATACCCCCGCGCCATCGGGCGGGCCCTTGTCCGGCCCGGCGACAGCGCTGCAAGAGGAAGCCTATGCCGCACCCCGTCACAACCGCCCGCCCCGCGCATCTGACCTTTGTCGCACTGGTCCTGATTGTCTGGCATGCCGCACTGGCCGCCGATTACCTGAACCTGCGCTTTGCCCTGGTGCCGGATGCCCCGCAGGTGATGTCTTTGCTGCCATTCCAGGCGATCTGGGCGCATGTGGCCTGGGCGATGACCGTCTGGCTGGGGCTGGCCGGGGCGCTGTTCCTGCTCTGGCGCGATGATGCTGCCGTGTTGTTGCTGTTCACTGCGGCGGTAACGATGGTCGTCGCGCTGGCGGGGCTGGCGGGCATTGTGGCGCTGCCGGCGCTGGCCGAGATGCCGCTGGCAGCATTGGTGCCGGCGCTGGTGATTGTGCCGCTTGGCGGCTGTCTTTATGCACGCGGGCTGAAACGGGCGGCTGTGCTGCACTGACCCTGCGCCACCCCCTCCCACCCCGGCGCCACCAAACCATGAAGGACAGGCCATGATCCGCCGCAACCTTGCCGAAGCGATCGGCAACACCCCCCTGATCCGGCTCAAGGCTGCGTCCGCGGCCACGGGATGCGAGATTCTGGGCAAGGCCGAGTTTCTGAACCCCGGTCAGTCGGTCAAGGACCGTGCGGCCTTGTTCATCATCCGCGACGCGATAAAAAAGGGGCTTCTCAGGCCCGGCGGCACGATTGTCGAGGGGACAGCCGGCAACACCGGCATCGGGCTGGCGCTGGTGGGTGCCAGCATGGGGTTCCGGTCGGTCATCGTGATTCCGGAAACGCAGAGCCAGGAAAAAAAGGACATGCTGCGCCTGGCGGGGGCCGAACTGGTTGAAGTGCCCGCCGCGCCGTACAAGAACATCAACAACTATATCCGCTATTCCGGCCGACTGGCCAAGGCGCTGGCCGCCAGCGAACCCGATGGCGCCATCTGGGCCAATCAATTCGACAATGTGGCCAACCGGCAGGCGCATGTCGAAACCACCGGCCCCGAAATCTGGGACCAGACCGGCGGCAAGGTCGATGGCTTCATCTGCGCGGTGGGGTCGGGCGGTACGCTGGCGGGCGTGGCGATGGCCCTGCAGCCGAAAGGCGTGAAGATCGGCCTGGCCGACCCCGAGGGCGCGGCGCTGTACAGTTTCTACACCGAGGGCGTGCTGAAATCCGAAGGCAACTCGATCACCGAAGGCATCGGCCAGGGCCGCATCACCGCCAATCTGGAAGGTTTCACCCCCGATTTCGCCTGCCGTGTCCCTGATGCCGAGGCGCTGCCGGTGGTGTTTGACCTGCTGGAACACGAGGGGCTGTGCCTGGGCGGTTCGTCCGGCATCAATGTGGCAGGTGCGATCCGCATGGCGCAGCATATGGGGCCGGGGCATACCATCGTCACGATCCTGTGCGATTATGGCACGCGGTATCAATCCAAGCTTTTCAACCCTGCCTTCCTGCGCGACAAGGGCCTGCCCGTGCCCGGCTGGCTGGACCGGCCGGCGCCCGCGTTGCCCGATATGCGTGAACAGACAGACTGATGACCGGCGGCCGGCATGGCCGCGCAAGGAATGGGCCGGGTCAGGATACGTTGCGGTCCGACGCGTTGGGGGCATGGGGTGCCGGTGGTGATGGCACCCTGTGCATGACTTTGTACCCGGTGGCGCGGGGCCTTCCCGGCTGCTGCCGGCAGTTGACAGCAGGAACGCCAGTGCCATGACGCCCAAGATTGTCTGCCGCGCCCATGATCAGGCCGCGCCCTGCCTGTCTGTTTTCCGGTTTCGGGCCCTGGTGGGGCGGTTATTGCCGGCTGCGTGGCTGGTGGCAGGGCTGCTGTTGGCGCTGCTTGTCACGCTTGGCCCGGCCGCGGCCCAGACCGCCGAGGCCGAGGGGCCGGATTACACCGCCTGGCAGGCATTGGCCGAACTGGCCGAACAGACGCTGGAGCGGCGCGACACGCCGGATGAAACGCTGGTCACGCTGCGCGCCGAGGTGGTGGCCTTTCGCGCACAGTTTCTTGAGGCCCAGACCCTGAACCGGGATCGGATAGAAACCCTGCGTGAACAGATCGCGGCGCTGGGCCCGCCACCGGCCGAAGGCGAGACCGAAGTGCCCGAAATCGCCGAGCGGCGCGCTGATCTGGCCGATCGGCTGGCCCGGCGCCAGGCACCCTTGCTGGCGGCGGACGAGGCCTTTCGCCGCGCGGATGGTATCGTGCGGTCCATCGACAGGGTGCTGCGCGAACGGCAGACCGATGCGTTGCTGGCACTCTGGCCCACACCGCTGAACCCGGCCAACCTGCTGAGCGGCGCCAATGTGCTGATCAGCTCTGCGCTGACGGTCTATGGCGAAGTCTACAACGACTGGCTGAACCCGGAATGGCGGCAGGCGCTGCTGTCGAACCTGCCGCTGTTGCTGGGTGCGCTGGCGTTGGCCGCACTGCTGATCCTGCGCGGGCGTGGCTGGATGGAGGTGCTGACCACGCGGCTGATGGCCTCGGCCTCGATCCTGCGCGGGCGCGAGGTGGCGGGTTTCCTGGTGTCGCTGGCGCAGCTTCTGGTGCCCTTTCTGGGGCTGACGGCGCTGTATGTTGCGGCGGTGCTGGCAGACTTTACCGGCCAGACCATCGAGGCGCTGGTCGAGGAACTGGTCGCGGCCGGGATGGTGATCTTTGTGGCGCGCTGGCTGTCCCTGCTGATTTTTCCAAAGCAACCCGATCCGGGCCTGCCGCTGAATCTGGATGACACGCCGCGCCGCAGGGCGCGGGGGGTGGTGCTGTCCCTGTCGGTGGTGATTGCCGCCGACATGATGCTGGGGGCGCTGGTTACCCCGGCAGAACTGGGCGATGCGGCGAAAGCCGCGTTGAATTTCCCGCTGCTGGTGGTGGCCGCGCTGTTGCTGTTCAGGCTTGGCGTTATCCTGGCCCAGCACCGCCTTGCCAGCGCGCATGATGATGCCATCGACGCCGCTGCCGGTGGTGAGGAGAGCGGCGGTTTCGCCGACCGCATGATCGTGCTGATTGCCAAGGGGTTGAAGGTACTGGCGCTGGTGGCGCCCGTGCTGGCGGCGGTGGGCTATGTCAATGCCGCCCAGCAGCTGGTCTATCCCACAATCGATTCGCTGGGGTTGATTGCGCTGGTGGTGATCCTGCAACGGCTGGTCACGGCGATCTACGGCGCCTTGTTGGGAGACCGCGAAAGCGCCGCCGAGGCGCTGGTGCCGGCAGTGGCCGGCTTGCTGCTGGGCCTTGCCGCCCTGCCGGCGCTGGCCCTGATCTGGGGCGCCCGCGAGACCGACCTGCTGGAACTCTGGGTGCGTTTCCGCGAGGGGTTCTCGCTGGGTGAAACCCGCATCGCGCCGGGCAACCTTCTGTCCTTCATTCTGGTCTTTGTCATCGGTTTCCTGCTGACGCGGGGTCTGCAGGGCGCGTTGTCGAACTCGGTTCTGCCCAAGACGACGATGGAGCGCGGCGCGCAAAAGGCCCTGGTCTCCGGCGTGGGCTATCTGGGGATTGTGATTGCCGCGCTGGTGGCCTTTTCCACCGCCGGCATCGACCTGTCGGGCCTGGCCATCATTGCCGGCGCGCTGTCGGTGGGTATCGGCTTCGGCCTGCAGAACATCGTGTCGAATTTCGTGTCCGGGATCATCCTGCTGATCGAACGCCCGGTATCCGCGGGCGACTGGGTCGAGGCCGGCGGCACCATGGGCACGGTGCGCCGCATCTCTGTACGCTCGACGGTGATCGAGCCCTTTGACCGGACCGAGGTGATCGTGCCCAATACCGATCTGATCTCGGCCTCGGTGACGAACTATACCAAGACCAACAAGACCGGCCGGGTGATCATCAAGGTGGGGGCCGCCTATGGCTCGGATACGCGCAAGGTCGAGAAAATCCTGACCGAGATCGCCGAGGCGCACCCGCTGGTGTCGATCAATCCGGCGCCTTCGGTGCTGTTCATGGGGTTTGGTGCCGATGCGCTGGAGTTCGAGATTCGCGCGATCCTGACGGATGTCAACTTCATCATGCGGACCCGGTCGGATATCAACCACGCCATCGCCCGGCGCTTTGCCGAGGAAGGGGTCGAGATACCCTTTGCCCAGCGCGATATCTGGCTGCGCAACCCCGA
>JAFIED010000046.1 GCA_020832805.1 Pararhodobacter sp. | reverse complement strand
TCCATGTGATCGACCCGGTCGAGGGCGGGCAGCTGCGCGGGGTCTCGAAACTGGCCCCGGCCATCGTGAAGCTGTTCCTGCTCGATCACTATGACGACGCCGAGCTCGACCGGAAGAAGGTCGCGGCGATGTATGCGATGTTCGTGACCTCTCCCGCGCCCGAGAACTCGCTGGCCCCGGCCGAGGATGAAGATCTCCCAGCTGGGGTGGAAATCAGCCCCGGCCAGATCGTGCGGCTGGACCCGGGTGAGGATGTGACCGTGGGCCAGCCCGCCGACAGCGGCGCGACCTACGAGCCGTTCCAGTACCGAACCTTGCTGCAGATCTCGTCAGCACTGGGCATCCCCTATCCCTACCTCGCCAATGACATGGTGAAAGGGAACTTCTCGAACTCGCGTCTGGCGCTGATCGAGTTCCGCCGCCGCGTCTCCGCCTGGCAGCATTCGGTCATGGTCTGGCAGCTCTGCCGCCCGGTCTATGCCCGCTGGATGGATGCGGCAGTTCTGTCGGGCGCGCTGGCGCTCCCCGGCTACGAGGCCAACCGCGCGCGACTGCTCACCGCCGACTGGCTGCCGACGAAATGGGACTGGGTCGATCCGCTGAAGGATGCCAATGCCGAAATCGCCCAGATCGAGGCCGGTCTCAAATCCCGGACGCAGGCCATTGCCGAGCGGGGCTACGACGCCGAGCAGGTCGACCGCGAAATCGCCGCGGAACGCGAACGCGAGCGCGCGCTGGGCCTCGACTTCCGCCGCCCCGGCTCGCCCGCGCAGGGGGTGCAGGCGGTGCCGGTCGAGGGGGATGAAGCCAAAGCAGAGGGCGCCGATCCCGAAGGCAGACCGACCACATCACCGGAGGACAGATAAACCCTCACGCGCCCAGCAGGCGGACGCCGGGCAGTCCCGCCGCCTTGCGATCGAAGGTCACCACTTCGCGGGCCCCCTCACGCCGGGCTGTGGCGACGATCATCAGATCGGCAAAGCCGAACCCGTCGTTGCGATAGAGCTCCAGCGCAGGTCCGACTTGATCTGCCCCCTCGACCACCAGTTCGGTCGAGGCCAGAAGCCCGTCCAACGCCACCGCGATCTCGGCCCGTCCAAGCCGATAGGCACGCTCCAGAACCCAGACCAGTTCGACCAGCACCTCGCGGCCTACAAACCCGGGAGTCTCCTCGGTCAGCCGGTCGATCACCTGACCCGCAAGGCGCGCCTGGTCGGGATCGTCCTGCACGAGGAAGCGCACCAGCACATTGGTGTCGAGCGCGATCACCGATCCTTGCCCGTGCTGGCCGTCGCCCCTTCGGCGATGGCCGCGTCCATGTCGTCGAGCGTGACGGGGCTCTGGTCCGGGCGGGCGAGCAGGCCGCGCAACTCCCTGACCGAGCGCGCCTTCAGGAGGCGCACCTCTCCGTCGAGGATCACATACCGCACCTTGTCCCCGCTGCCGAGGCCCAGTGCGGCCCGCACATCGCGGGGCAAGGTCGTCTGACCTTTGATGGTCACGGTCGATTCCTGCATGGCCACATTCCTTACATATCCCGTGACCTCCTTACTACAGGTCGCGCCGACTTGCAAAAACTGCAAAGGACCAGCCCTGATGCTCCACTCCCGGATTGCCGCGCGCGCCTTCAACACGCCGCTGCTGGTGGAACCCTCCAAGGCCATGGCGTTCCTGTCGGGCCTCGGGCCGCGCATTCTCGGGCGGCGGGTCGAGGTGGCAGACGGCGTCGAGGCACCGGAAGGCACCTCAGCTCTGCCCGCCCGCGCCAGCATTCTCGCGGGCGGTCTTGCTGAGTGCCAACACCGGCATGGCGATGCGCCCTACCCGATCATCGACGGCATCGCCGTGATCGAGATCGCGGGCGTGCTGATCCATCGCGGCGGCTGGATCGGCCAGTCCTCGGGCCAGACCAGCTACGAGGGGATCGCGGCCCAGATAGAAGCGGCAGCCAGCGATCCGGCGGTTCGCGGCCTCGCGTTGGAAATCGACAGTTTTGGCGGCGAGGTGGCCGGGGTCTTCGACCTCGCAGATCGCATTCGTGCCATCCGAGGCAGCAAGCCCATCTGGGCCTTTGTCGCCGAGCACGCCTTCTCAGCCGGGTATGCGCTGGCATCTCAGGCCGACCGAATCCTCCTGCCGCGCACTGGCGCGCTGGGCAGCATCGGCGTCGTGGTGCTGCATGCCGACCTCAGCGGCCAGCTCGATCAGGACGGGGTGCGCGTGACGCTGATCCATTCCGGTCGGCACAAGGTCGATGGCAATCCCTATCAGCCTCTGCCCGAGGGCGTGCATCAGGACATCCAGCGCGAAATCGACGTGCTACGGTTTTTGTTCGCAGAAACCGTCGCCGCAGGTCGATCTGGCAAGATCAGCCATGAGGCCGCCATAGCGACGGAGGCCGCAACCTTCCGCGGGGCCGATGCAATCGCTGCAGGTCTCGCCGATCAGGTCACCGATTTGACGCGCGGCTTTGCGGCCTTCCGGCAGCTGCTCGCGCGAAGGCCACCCCCCGAAATCGCCCGCGCAGGAAGCCCGTCGGCCCGGCACACCATTCACAACACCCGAAAGGAGAGACCCATGTCCCATGCGCCTGACCAGGATAATGCTTTGCCAGAGGATGCTAGCGATGTGCAGCCGGATGATGCGACCGACGCCGTGGTCGAAACCCCCGCCACAGAGGCCCCAGAAACTGCAGCCGCAGCGCCCTCTGAACCCGCACCTGCACCGGCATCTGCATCAACTCCGGAAAAGCCATCG
>JAFIED010000169.1 GCA_020832805.1 Pararhodobacter sp. | reverse complement strand
CAGACGACATCTCCGGGCGACCATACAACAAGGCGGAGCATCGACGAGCGCTGCTGCCGCTGCTGAACAACCGGTCGGAGGGCTCGGTCGAGTTCAAGCACCAGAACATCAGCGCTGTGCTGAAGGGGCTCGGCGAGGACTGGATCCCCGGATACAAGCCCGCCTTCAATTTCCAGATGACGCTGGTCGATGCCGTGGCCCGCTGGCTGGCGCTGAACCCGGCCTGGCTAGGCCGTCAGCCCGGTCTGCGTCCAACAGGTGGCCTCAGCGAAGCGGCGCAGATCTGGACCGGGCCGCCGCCAACACTTTCGAACCAGCCGCCACCTCAGGAACTGGAGCAGATGCTGCACATCGCCCGCAAGTTCGACGTCGCTGGGCGAGACGAGCGCAACCGAGCCCTCGGGATGATTTGTTGCTCGGTGGCGGGGGCGAGAACACTGCGGTGTTCTCTGGCCCGCGCTCAGAATATGCCATTGCTCAGGCAGCAAACGGGCGGCTGACCGTAACCGACCTGCGCCCGCACAGCCCCGACGGCACCAACACGCTGGAGGATATCGCCTTGCTGCGATTCGCCGGCACTGCGCCTCGCAGCTACGAAACGGTGACGGTGGATGATCTGACCTTCGACACCACGATCTCGGGGCAGGTTCGCGATGCGCAGGGTCAGCCCATGAACGGCATCGCGCTGACCTTGGCCGCGGAGGGCTGGCCCGAGCAGACCGCCACCAGTGACGCGGGCGGGGTGTTCGGTTTCACCCTGGCCGATGGCATTGGCGCTCGACTCGACGCCGCCCGCGATTACAATCCGGCCACCGATGGCCGCCCTACGGCCATGGATGCGCTGGAGGTGCTGCGCATGGCCGTCGGCCTGAACCCGAGCTTTGGCCCGGCCCAGGCGCAGAACTTCATCGCCGCCGACATGAACGGCGACGGCGCCATCACCGCGCTGGACGCGCTGGAGGTCCTGCGCGCGGCGGTAGGACTGGAAAGCGAGCACGCGCCGCGCTGGGTGTTCATCGATGATAACGCCGATCTCAGTCATATCGACAGAGGAAATGTCGCTTATGACACCGGCATCGACCTCGCCGCCATCCATGCAGAGGCACAGTATTCTATGTCGGGCATACTGTTGGGGAGTATGGGAGAATTTGCCTGACTGCACAGTGACAGAGCAGGACCGTGAAAAGCGTATGGGTGAGGTGGGAGGGCCTGACCACCACCAACGTCGCGATGTGCGAGGAACATGATTTTGCAGCGCGAGCCATCAGACGATATCTATTAAAAAATACTTTAAATCAGTATTTTAAGACCCAGAGAAGGTTGGATATCAGACCCATCCCCTCCGACTGCTTACAGTCGGGAAGCCAAGCTAGACCCTGGAGGAGTCGTTCGAAATCGCCTTCAGGTTCCTGTCAAGTTTTTGGAATATTTGAAAAAAACAGGCTGGAATGGAAGAAAACAGTGCTCAGATTGGTCTTCTGAGAGCCCATCAGCTATTGTCGGCCTCAGACCGCTTGAATCCCGTAAATATCCTTACCTTTCAAGGCTTTAGCATACTTATCCACAGGCAAATGCGAGATGGCGCACCCGAGAGGATTCGAACCTCTGACCTCTGCCTTCGGAGGGCAGCGCTCTATCCAGCTGAGCTACGGGTGCTGACCTCTCGCTTATAGCGCCGGCGGGGAAGGGATGCAACGAGCAATTCGGGACAGGCCGGCAGATCAGCCAAAAAGCGCGTGGCAAAGCTCCAGCGCTTCGACAAGGGCATCCACCTCGGCCTCGGTGTTGTACATCGCAAAGGATGCCCGGCAGGAGGCATGGATGCCGATGTGATCCATCAACGGCCCCGCGCAATGCTGCCCCGCGCGAACCGCCACGCCGCGCTTGTCAAGAATCGTTGATATATCATGCGCATGCGCGCCATTGCTCATGGTGAAGCTGAAGATCGCACCCTTGCCCGGCGCATCGCCCTGGATCTGAAGCCAGTTCAGACCCTGCAACCGTTGGCGGGCATAATCGGTCAGACGGCGCTCATGCGCGGCGATATCCGCCATGCCAAGCCCCATCATGTATTCTAGCGCCACCCCCAGCCCGATCTGCTGAACGATGCCGGGCGTTCCAGCCTCGAACTTGTGGGGCGGATCGTTGTAGACAACGTGATCGCGATGAACCTCGCGGATCATGTCGCCGCCACCGATGAAGGGGCGCATTTCGGCCTGACGGGCCCGCGCAATCCAGATCGCCCCCGACCCTGACGGGCCGTACAGCTTGTGCCCGGTCACGGCATAGAAATCACACCCCAGCGCCTGCACATCGACCGGCATGTGGACCGCCGCCTGGCTGCCATCGACCAGCACCGGCACATCCTTTTCGCGCGCCCCGGCGCAGATGGCGGCAATATCGACAACCGTACCCAGGACATTCGACATATGCGTGACGGCAACCAACCGGGTGCGCGGGGTGATGGCATCCAGCACCCGCTGCGGGTCAAGGCTGCCATCGGCCTCGGTTTCCACCCAGACCAGTTTCACGCCCTGCCGTTCACGCAGAAAATGCCAGGGCACGATATTGGCATGATGTTCCATGACCGAAAGCACGATCTCGTCGCCCGCCTGCAAGCGCGGCATGGCCCAGCCATAGGATACCAGATTGATGCCCTCTGTCGTGCCCGAGGTGAAGATCACCTCATCCTCATGCGCGGCATTCAGAAACCGGGCGATGGTGCCGCGCACGGCTTCGTACTTGTCGGTGGCCAGATTGGACAGATAGTGCAAGCCACGGTGAACATTGGAGTATTCCTGCGAATACGCCTGCACTACCGCATCGATGACCACCTGCGGCTTTTGTGCCGAGGCGCCATTGTCAAGATAGACCAGCGGCCGGTCATTCACGCTGCGCGACAGGATCGGAAAGTCCTGCCGTACCTTCTGTACGTCAAACATCGCCCATCCCCGGAAGCTGGATACCCAGAATGATCATCACGAAAGACAGCACGAACGCGAGGGCAAAAAGGGTGCCAAAGCCGCCCACCAGAACCAGAAGGCGCGACTGAAACCCATGAAGTGCGCAGGTAAACCCGCTGAAAAGCCAAAAGAACGCGGCAATCGCCAGCACCAGGACCAAAGCCCCCAGCGGTGGCAAAAGCAGCATCACCACAACCTGAATGGCCTGCATGCCGACCATCAGCATCTGCAGCCAGCCCACCAGCAGGATCGCATCCTCGAACCGGCCGATGCCGCCGAACATCCGCCCCACCACGGTCAGCAGGCTGATGGCAATCAGGTTCATCGCGGCCTGGATCAGCGTTGCGGTAAGCGGCGAGGGTATCTCGTCCGTCTGGCCGGCCATCACCGGCAGCAGATAGGCCAGCACCACCCCGGCCAGCACCGCCGCAGCCACCAGCGTCCAGCGTGTGGCAACGGGCAGGTTCAGGGCCTGCACCGCGCGGAACCCGGCTTCGGGTTCGGCAAAGGAAAGGCGGACAAGGCCGCGCAGGTCGATGTTCTGGCTCATGCTGCCCTCTTACGCCGCGGCCTGTGCCGCTTCAAGCGCCACCCGCAGTCCAGCCCCCAGCAACGCCACGAAACCGGCCAGAACAGCCAATCCGGAAACCAGCGCCAAGGGGCTTTGTGCCCCCGCCATGGGCGCAACAGCCCCTTGCAGCAACACCAGCGGGCTGATCGCCAGCAAGGCCCAGAACAGCGCCAGCCGCACCGCCAGCCACGGCGTGCCGGGCCGGATCAGGCGCATCACCAGCCCGATGATGCCGCTGATTGCATAGAACAGCAGCGGCGCCAGAAACAGCCAGCCAAAAAGCGCCCCCGCCATCAGGCCCTGAAAGGGAATCGAGTCATCCACCGCTGCCTGCATGGCCAGACGCGGCCATTGCGCCACAAAGATCAGCACGCAGGCCAGCAACAGGTAGAAAATGGCCGACCGCTCGCCCTCGGCCGTGGCAAGCCTGCGGCGCAGTACGGCACGTGGCGCGCGCCAACTGCGCAGGATATCGCCGGTCAGCGACATTGCCGCGGCGCCACCGTCAGTGCCGGTGCCGGCCCAGCCAGCTTTCCAGCCGGCTGCGCACGTCTTCGGCCAGGTCGTCGCGCGCGATCTCTTCCAGCGCCTCGGTCAGGAAGGCCAGGACCAGAAGGTTCTTGCCCTCGGCCTCTGGCACCCCGCGCGAGCGCAGATAGAAAAGATGATCGGCGTCGATTTCGCCCGAGGTGGACCCGTGCGAGCATTTCACATCATCGGCATAGATTTCCAGCTCTGGCTTGGCCAGGAACTGGCTGCGCTCGTCCATCAGCAGTGATTGGCTGATCTGATAACCATCGGTCAGCTGGGCCGGCCGCTGGACCAGGATCTTGCCCTGGAAAACGCCCACCGCACCGTTGCGCAACACCTTCTTGAACACCTGGCGGCTTTCACACCGAGGCGCGGCATGGTCGATGAACACCGTGTCGTCATGGTGAAAATCGCCATCCCCCATCGCTGCCCCCGCCACATGGGCAGAGCCGCCCTCGCCATCCAGCCAGATCATGGCCTCGTTGCGCAGGACCCGGCCATTGGCCGACAGCGTAAAGGATTTCAGCCCTGCGGCCTTGTCCATGCGGACGAACAGATGCGTGATGCCGCTGCGCGCATGGTCGCGGCCCTGGGTGCGCACATGGTGCAGCATGCCGCCCGCGCCGATGCAGGCCTCGGTGACAATCGAATATCGCGCGGCCGCCGGGCCGTTTTCCAGCAGGGTCATTTCGGCGCCGGGTTCAACCCGGATGACATGGTGCAACACCATGTCGGCCGCCTCTTTCTGCCGGCGATAGATCAGGGAAACCGGGCGCGCGACCTTGCCGGTGGCGCGGATCAGCACGCCATCGCGTGCCATGGCGCTGTTCAGCGTCGCCAGGGGGCGCGGCACCGGCTGCTGGCCACGCTCCTCCAGCTTGCCATAGACATCCTGTGCCCAGTGGATATCGGCCTGCGCAGCCTCGGCCAGGCGCGTCACCTCCAGCCCCTCGGCTGTCAGGTCATCCGATGCCTGCTGGTCGAACTCGCCATCGGTGAAAACGATCCGCAGCCGGTCGATGTCGGAAAACACGACGGGCTCATCGGTGATGCGGAACACCTCGGCGGGCGCGGCTGTCTCGGCGCTCAGCACGGATGGGTCGGTGAAACGCCAGTATTCATCGCGCCGCTCGGGCAGGCCCAGGGTGCGAAGGCGCTCCAGCGCGTCGGCGCGGGCGCGGCCCAGCCAGCCGCTGTCCTGCGGTACCGACAGCCGCGACAGGTGCGCGGCCGTGGCGTCCAGCCGTGCGGCGCGGCGGGCGGCGCGGGTCATGGGTTTGGGCGCCCCACTCATGCCTTTTGTCCCTCTTCGGCCAGGAGATCGGCATAGCCGTTCTGCTCGACCTCAAGCGCCAGATCAGGCCCGCCGGACTTGATGATGCGCCCTTCGGCCATGATGTGCACGACATCGGGCTGGATATGATCCAGCAGGCGCTGGTAATGGGTAATCACCAGAAAGGCCCGCCCGGCATCGCGCAGGGCATTCACGCCTTCGGAGACCAGTTTCATGGCGTCCACATCAAGGCCTGAATCGGTTTCGTCCAGAATGCACATGCGGGGTTCAAGCATGGTCATCTGCAGGATTTCATTGCGCTTTTTCTCGCCGCCGGAAAAGCCGACATAGACCGGACGCTTCAGCATCTCGGCGTCGATCTTCAACTCCCTGGCCTTGGCGCGCACCGCCTTCAGAAAGTCCCCGGAAGACAATTCCTCTTCGCCGCGGGCCTTGCGCTGTGCGTTGACCGCCGTGCGCAGGAAGGTCATGTTGCCCACGCCCGGAATCTCGACCGGATACTGGAACGCCAGGAAAAGACCGGCTGCTGCGCGTTCCTCGGGTTCCATGTCCAGCAGTTCCTGGCCTTCCAGCATGGCCGAACCGCCGGTCACCTGATAGCCGCCGCGCCCCGACAGGACATAGGCCAGCGTTGACTTGCCCGAACCGTTGGGGCCCATGATGGCATGGACCGTACCAGCCTTGACCGACAGGGTCAGCCCTTTCAGGATCGCCTTGTCCTCTTCTTCAAGCTTGACGTGCAGATCGTTGATTTCCAGCATTTTTCCTTAATCCTTGGTCGGTGCTGCACCCTGTGGGCGCAGCAGGAAATTGGTCTTTTTCGGCCCTTTCAGGCCGGGTGTACTGCAGCTGTAGCCGCGCGCGGCGGCCCAGCCCATGAACGCATCCTGATGCGCGGCCTCGACCTCGATCAGGATCAGGGGGCGGGCGCGGGCAATCAACGCATCAAGCCCGGAAAGCACCGCCATTTCCATCCCTTCCACGTCGATCTTGACCAGATCAGGCATCAGTTCGGCAAACACGCTATCACCCCGCCGCACATGCAGCGCGCCGGTGCCCGGGAACATGCGCGTGGCGCCCAGGTTGCGCGCATGCCGCTTCATGCCCCAGCCCGTGCTATCCTCGGCGCCAAGGCCAAAGCCCAGATGGTCAAGATCGATTACGCCCTGCAGGCGATTGGCCAGCACATTGCCCACCAGAGGCTCCAGCGCCAGCGGGTTGGGCTCCACCACCACCACCCGCGCCGCGCCGCCAAAAAGGGCCAGAAACAGGGCGTGATTGCCGGTGTTGGCGCCGATGTCCAGCACCGTGGCCGCCTTTGGCAGCAACGGCAACAGCGCCATCAGCTCGGCCTCTTCGTAAAAGCGCCCCGCGCGGTGACAGTCCTGAATGGGATCTTTCGCCATGTTCACGCAAAAGACCACATCTTTTCCGCGAATCCGGGTATGCACCTGCCCGTCGATCACCAGCGCCAGGGGGCCGCCGGCACGCCAGTCCTGGAGACGCTCTGTCATCGGAACCTGGTGAACCGGCGGCGGCGCGGGCGCAAGGTCGCCATCAGGCGCGGCCTTGCGGGCTGCGCCCAGCCAGCGGGCCAGCAGGCCGCGCCGGACCACCCCCGCCTGATCGTCCGGCATTGCATCCATTGTCATGCTATCCATAGCCATCGAGTGGCGCATTCCCATTTCATTCATGCCCGCCCGGCCAGTGCTGGACGCGTGCGGCAACCCTGCCTTATCGGCGCATGATCGACTTGGCTGACACATGGCTGATGATGACCGCGGCAACCGCCACAAAGGCCGCCATGCCCCGCCCGCCGGGCTGCCAGACCGGATAGCTGATGGCCATCATCAGGACCACGCCGATTGCCACCAGCAGAACATAGCGCGGGCGAGGCTCGCCAGCGGTCAACCAGAACTTCCAGTCCATCATCACCCCCATTACCACGCGGCGCTATGCCTGTTGCCGCTGCAGCGACCAGGCCGACAGCAACCAGTACACCACAACCGCCACGCCGACCGTGATCAGCCGCGTGGCCCAGGCGATATCGCGGCCGATCATCGCATCCAGACCGATGGCAATGAACAGGAACACCACGCCAAAGATCAGCGCCCGCCGCCAGGTCCGGGCGAAAGCCTGCCCCAGGGTCACCCCACCGACCCTTCCAGGCTGATCGCCACCAGCGCCTGCGCCTCCATGGCAAATTCCATCGGCAGCGCCTGCAGGACCTCGCGGCAGAACCCGTTGACGACCAGCGCCACCGCCTCTTCCTCGTCCATGCCGCGCGACCGGCAATAGAACAGCTGGTCGTGATCGACCTTGGAGGTTGTCGCCTCGTGCTCGACGCGGGACGAGGCGTTGCGCACCTCGATATAGGGAACGGTATGCGCGCCACAGCGATCCCCGATCAACAGGCTGTCGCACTGGGTATAATTGCGGCTGTCCTTGGCCTTCGGGTGCATGCTGACCAGCCCGCGATAGGTGTTCTGCGCATGTCCGGCCGAGATGCCCTTGGACACGATGCGCGAACGCGTGTTCTTGCCCAGATGGATCATCTTGGTGCCGGTATCGGCCTGCTGCCAGTTGTTGGTGATGGCGATGGAATAGAATTCGCCGGAACTGTCATCGCCACGCAACACGCAGGACGGGTATTTCCAGGTAATGGCGCTGCCCGTTTCCACCTGGGTCCACATCACCTTGGCGCGCGCCTCGCGGCAATCGGCGCGTTTGGTGACGAAGTTGTAGATACCGCCCTTGCCATCCTCGTCGCCCGGATACCAGTTCTGGACTGTCGAATACTTGACCTCTGCATCCTCCAGCACCACGATTTCCACCACGGCGGCATGCAGCTGGTGGGTATCACGCTTGGGTGCCGTGCAGCCCTCAAGATAGCTGACATAGGCGCCGCGGTCGCAGATGATCAGCGTGCGCTCGAACTGGCCGGTGTTTTCGGCATTGATGCGGAAATAGGTCGACAGCTCCATCGGGCATTTCACGCCCGGCGGGATATACACGAAGGACCCGTCGGAAAAGACCGCGCTGTTGAGCGTGGCAAAATAGTTGTCGGTCACCGGCACGACCGTGCCCAGGTATTTGCGCACCAGTTCCGGATGCTCGCGCACGGCTTCGGAGATCGAGCAGAAGATCACCCCGGCCTTGGCCAGTTCGTCCTTGAAGGTCGTGCCCAGGCTGACGGAATCGAACACGGCATCGACCGCCACCTTGCGGCCCGGCGCCACGTCTTAGGCCCCCTCGACGCCGGCCAGCAGCATCTGCTCCTTCAGCGGGATGCCCAGTTTTTCATAGGTGGCCAGCAGCTTGGGGTCGACCTCGTCCAGCGACTTGGGCTTTTCCATCATCGACTTGGGCTTGGCGTAATAATACTGTTCCTGATAATCGATCGGCGGAATGTCCAGCATGGCCCAATCGGGCTCTTCCATCTGCTGCCACCGCCGGAACGCACCCAGGCGCCAATCGGTCATCCATTGCGGCTCGCCGTTCTTTTCGGAAATCAGGCGCACGATATCCTCGTTCAGGCCCTTCGGCGCGAACTCCATCTCGATATCGGTTTCCCAGCCATGCTTGTACTTGCCTGCCATGGACTGAACGGTTTCGACCGTTTCGCGGTCCACGCCCTCGCGCACGTCCATCGTGTTGTCCAGAGCTGCCATGTTCTTCATCCCGTTGTCCTATCACCGCGCCGAAGCCGGTTGTGTTCTTCCTGGCGCATCCTGTGGATGGATGCGCGCCAAGGCTTTCTTTCGTGCCGCGGCAAAGGACTCGCCAAAGCGCAGCGCCGCATCCCGTGTCACCGCAGGCCCCAGCGAGATGCGCAATGCCGACCCTGCAGCGCCCGCGTCAAGCCCCATTGCAGCCAGCACCCTGCTGGCCGCTACCTTGCCAGACGAACAGGCCGACCCCGCAGAAACGGCATAACCGGCCAGATCCATTGCCATGACCTGCGTTTCACCCTTCCAGCCCGGCGTGACCAGGCACAGCGTGTTCGGCAGGCGTGCAACAGTCTTGCCAATGCAGATAATCCCGGGGCAATCGGCTTCCAGTGCCTGTTCTAGAATATTTCTAATTTCGGCAACCCGGTCCCACATCCCATTGGCAAGATCGCGCGCAGCCGCTTGCGCCGCCGCGCCAAAGCCGGCGATGCCGATCACGTTTTCCGTGCCGGCACGGCGGCCCATTTCCTGCCCGCCGCCCTTTATCCGGGCATCGATCTCTGTGCCCTGGCGCAGCAGCAGCGCGCCAACCCCTGCCGGCCCGCCCAGCTTGTGCGCCGAGGCCAGCGCCATGGTGCAGCCGGTCCAGTTGAACGCCACCGGCAATTTGCCGAATGCCTGTGTCATGTCGGATACCGCCAGCCCCTGCGGCACGTCCTGCAGGATGCCGGTTTCGGAATTGGCCATCTGCAGCGCGCTGCGGGCCGGTTCCGCCACTGTCACCTTTCCGGCCGCATCGACCGGCAGGTCAGCCGCGCACCAGGCGCTGACCGCGTCATGCTCGATCCCGGCACAATGCAGGCCCCTGTCAGCGCAGCCCAGCGCTGCGGCCTCGCTCGCGCCGGCGGTAAAAACGATATCCGCCCCCTCTGCCCCCAGTGCCTGGGCCACCTGGGCGCGTGCGCGCTCGATAACGCCCCGTACCGCGCGCCCTTCGGCATGCACCGAACTGGCGTTGCCGGTCAGGTCCATCGCCGCGGCCATCGCCGCACGCGCCTCTGGCCTGAGGGGGGCAGAGGCATTCCAGTCCAGATAAAGCCGCGTCACGCAGTCACCCTGAACAGGGTGGGCACCGCCGGGCAGGGTTTCAGTGCATTGTCGGCCACATCGGCCAGCGTTGTCTGGTGCAGAAAGACATAGACCTGGGCCGACAACCCCTCCCACAGGCGGTTGGTCATCGATTGCGCCTGGCTGCCCGACACCCCGCCCGAGGCCCCTGCCCCGGTCTCCATAGCGCTGACGGTCTCGTCGACCGCCTCCAGGACATCCGACACGCGAATGTCGCGCGCCGGACGGGCAAGCCGGTACCCGCCGCCCGGGCCGCGCACCGATTCGACCAGCCCGGCACGGCGCAACTTCACGAACAACTGCTCAAGATACGCCAGCGACACATCCTGCCGCCTGGCGATCTCGGCCAGAGACACATGGCGGGACGGTTTCTGCCGCAAGACCAGCGCCAGATCCACCATGGCGACCATCGCGTAACGGCCCTTTGTGGAAAGCTTCATCGTGCCCGCCTCTGTACCCGGGGCACATTGTGCCCGAAATGACCGGCGCCATGCTGCATCACGCCTGCTGCGGGCCGCCGGGAAAAGGCCCGGGCGCAGCAAAGAGATTGACGCGCATCGAGCCGTCGCTTACTTCCGGTCAGACCTGCGCGTCACAACTGCGTGCCGCCGGTCAATCCCCAGCCCCCTGTCGAGGGGCGCAATGATTTAGAACTGTTCTAGGTTAGGCGACTTCTTTCGTCAAGATAATCGCACGTCGCCAGCCCGACAAGCCGCCGGAGAGCCCGCCCCCCATGCCTGAAGTCATCTTTCCCGGTCCTGAAGGCCGTCTGGAAGGCCGCTATCATCCGCAACCCAACCGTGATGCGCCCATCGCCATCGTGTTGCACCCGCACCCGCAGTTCGGCGGGACGATGAACAACAAGGTCGTCTACAACCTGCATTACGCCTTTCACGCGATGGGCTTTTCGGTACTGCGGTTCAATTTCCGCGGGGTCGGGCGCAGCCAGGGCGAATACGATCAGGGGATTGGCGAACTGTCTGACGCCGCCTCGGCGCTGGACTGGCTGCAGGCACAGAACCAGAACGCGCGCCACTGCTGGGTGGCCGGTTTCAGCTTTGGTGCCTGGATCGGCATGCAATTGCTGATGCGGCGGCCAGACATCACCGGCTTCATCTCGGTGGCGCCGCCGGCGAACATGTATGATTTCAGCTTTCTGGCGCCCTGCCCGGCGTCGGGGCTGATCATCAACGGCAGTGCCGACCGGATTGCACCGCCTGCCGATGTGGCGGGGCTGGTGGCCAAGTTGCACGAGCAGAAGGGCATCACCATAACCCATACCGAGATCGACGGCGCCGATCACTTCTTCCGCGACGAGGAAACCCACATGCAGCCCATGCTGGACCACGTCACCACCTATGTACGCCGCCGCCTGACCGAGGCCACGCGCTGATCAGGCGCCGGCTGGCGGCCTGAACGGCTTTTCTTTGCAGAGATGTCAGCTACCATCACCATGCCGCTGCCCGCTTCAGCCCGGGCGGCGGCGGTTTTGTTCTCGCCAGTCGTGAAATACCCCTGTTTCGCCCGGATTGTAGACCAACCTCGCCCGCTTAACGCCGTTTTCCAGCACGATACCCAGTGTCAATGAGCGCCCATGCTGTTGCCGGGTACCAGATACATCGTTGGAAAAAACAGGCGCACAGCGCCGGAAGCGGGAGACAAAGATGAAGGTGATTCGCTCGATGAGCTTTGACCAGCAAGGTGGAGACATCACAGCCCGTGCCGTGCAGGCCACGGCCGAACCGGTGACGGCGCCCGCACTGCGTCAGGCAATCCTGCAGCATTTGCAAAGCGCGCTCGGCAAGGATCCGGCCCATGCCAGCCTGCATGACATGCGCATGGCATTGACCCTGGCCGTGCGCGACAAGGTCATCACGCCCTGGCTGGCGGCAACGCAGGCCAGCCATGCCGCGCGCGCCAAGCGTGTCTATTACCTGTCGATGGAGTTTCTGATCGGTCGTCTGCTGGAAGACGCCATCATGAATCTGGGCCTTGACGAGATCGCCCATGAGGCGGTCGCCAGCCTGGGCCATGACTATCGCACCGTGCTGGATGACGAGCCGGACGCCGCATTGGGCAACGGGGGGCTGGGCCGGCTGGCGGCCTGCTTCATGGACAGTCTGTCTACCCTGGGCTGTCCGGCGTATGGCTACGGCATCCGCTATGAACACGGGCTGTTCCGGCAAAGCTTTGCCGAGGGCCGTCAGGTCGAAGCGGCCGAAGACTGGTTGCGCCAGCGCCACGGCTGGGAATTCGAGCGCCCGGAAGCAGCCTTTCGCATCGGCTTTGGCGGTTCGGTCGCCGAACACGGCAAGTCTGCCGTCTGGACCACCGAGGATGCCGTCATCGCCAAGGCCTATGACACGCCAACCATCGGCTGGCAGGGCAAATGGGCCAACACCTTGCGCCTGTGGGGCGCCGAGCCGCTGAACGTCTTTGACCTGACCGCCTTCAACAGTGGCGACTTTGTTGGCGCCGCCCGGGCCGAGGCCCTGGCCCGCACCATCAGCCGCGTGCTGTACCCTGACGACACCACCGATCAGGGCAAGGAGCTGCGCCTGAAGCAGGAGTTCTTCTTTACCGCCGCCAGCCTGCGCGACATCATGCGCCGCGACGCGGCCAACCATGACGACCTGCGCGGTCTGGCCGGGCGCGTGGCCATCCAGATGAACGACACCCACCCCGCCATTGCCGGGCCGGAACTGGTGCGTATCCTGCATGATGAACGCGGCATCGACTTTGACGAGGCTGTCGATCTGGCGCAGGGCTGCCTGAACTATACCAACCACACCCTGCTGCCCGAGGCGCTGGAGCGCTGGTCGGAATCGCTGATGGGCCGCGTTCTGCCGCGGCACATGCAGATCATCGAACGCATCGACACGCTGCATGCGCGCCGCCATCCCGCGTGTCGTGCCGGCATCATCGAGAATGGTGAGGTAAGGATGGGCGACCTCAGCTTCGTCATGGCCAACAAGGTCAACGGCGTGTCGGCCTTGCACACCGAACTGGTGAAATCGACCGTCTTTGCCGATCTCGATGCGCTGCACCCCGGGCGGATCGTCAACCAGACCAATGGCGTGACGCCGCGCCGCTGGCTGCGCGGTGCCAATCCCGGCCTGTCGGCACTGATTACCCAGACCATCGGCACAGGCTGGGAGGCCGACCTGGAGCGCCTGCGCGCACTCGAGCCGGCGGTAGACGATACCGGCTTCCTGGACGCATTCGATGCCGTCAAGGCGGCCAACAAGGCGCGGCTGGCGGCCTGGGCCGGGCGCAGCATGGGCATGACCTTGAACCCCGAAGCCATGTTCGACGTGCAGGTCAAGCGTATCCACGAGTACAAGCGCCAGCACCTGAACATTCTGGAAACCATCGCCCTGTGGCAGGCCATGCGCGAGAATCCCGGTGCCGGCTGGGCGCCGCGGGTCAAGATATTCGGGGGCAAGGCCGCGCCGGGCTATGTGATGGCCAAGGAGATCATCCATCTGATCAACGCGGTGGCCCATGTGGTGAATGCCGACCGGGTAACGCGTGATCTGCTGCGCGTGGTCTATCCGCCCAACTATAACGTCACCATGGCCGAGCGGCTGATCCCGGCCTCGGACCTGTCCGAACAGATCTCGACAGCGGGCAAAGAGGCCTCTGGCACCGGCAACATGAAATTCGCGCTGAACGGGGCTCCAACCATCGGCACGCTGGATGGGGCAAATGTGGAAATCCGTGACCTGGTGGGGGCAGAAAACTTCTTCCTGTTCGGCATGACCGCCGACGAGGTCGTGGCCCGGCGCGAAAACCCCCATCACGCGGCCGAGGCCATCGCGGCCAGCCCGCGCCTGGCCGCGGCACTGGAGATGATCGAGCGCGGCGCCTTCTCAGGCGGTGATGCGGATACCTTTGCAGCGCTGTGCAACGATCTGCGCAACAAGGACTATTTCACCGTCTGCGCCGACTTCGACAGCTACTGGCAGGCGCAACGCCAGGTCGATGCCGCCTGGGCCGACCGGCGCGGCTGGCAGCGGATGGCCGCGCTGAACGTGGCACGTTCTGGCTGGTTCAGTTCGGACCGCACGATCCGCAGCTACATGGAAACGATCTGGCAGGCGCCCTCGTTGCTGTAACCGGGCGCGGGTCTGCGGGAACGGGAAAAGGGGGCCACGGGCCCCCTTTTCGCATGCACCCCGGCATCGCGGGAAAGTGCCCTTTTGTTGCCGGGGCAGGCTTTATCGCGCCGCGGTGCCGGCAGGTTTGCCGTCCTTGGCGCGCGCCTTTTCGGCCAGATCGCGTGCAATCGCAAAGGCGCCGCGCAGTTTTTCGCGGTCGTCTTGCCAGTCACGGCGGATGACCAGACGGTTGTCACGGATTCTGGCCAGATCCCGCTCACCCTGCAGGAACGCGACCAGGCCGGCGGGGTTGGGAAACTTGTCTTGATGGAAATGCACGGTCGCCCCCTTTGGCCCGGCGTCCAGCCGCGCGATATGCGCGCGCTTGCAAATCGCCTTGATGCGAATCACCACCAGCAGCGTGTTCACCTCTTTGGGCAAGGGGCCGAAACGGTCGATCAATTCGGCTGCAAAGCCTTCGAACTCGACCTTTCTTTCCAGCGTCGACAGGCGGCGATACAGCCCCAGCCGCGTATCCAGATCGGTCACATAGTCATCCGGTATCAGCACCGGCACGCCCAGATTGATCTGCGGCGCCCATTGCCCGTCATCGATATCGGCAATCTCGCCGGCGCGCAGCCGGGCGATCGTTTCCTCCAGCATCTGCTGGTACAGTTCATAGCCGACCTCGCGGATATGGCCGGATTGTTCTTCGCCCAGGATGTTGCCGGCGCCGCGCAGGTCCATGTCCTGGCTGGCAATGGTAAAGCCCGCACCCAGGCTGTCGATCGAACCCAGAAGCTTCAGCCGCCGCTGTGCCTGCGGGGTCAGGGGGGTACGGGGTTTCGTGGTCAGATAGCAATAGGCGCGCGTCTTGGAACGCCCGACCCGGCCGCGTATCTGATACAGTTGCGACAGGCCGAACATATCGGCCCGGTGCACGATCATCGTGTTGGCGCGCGGAATATCAAGGCCGGATTCGACAATGGTGGTGGCCAGCAGCACATCATGCTTGCCATCATAAAAGGCGTTCATCCGGGTGTCCAACTCGCCTGCCGCCATCTGACCATGCGCCACCAGCACCGACAGTTCCGGCACATGCTCCTGCAGGAACGCCTCGATCTCGGGCAGGTCCTTGATGCGCGGCACCACATAGAAACTCTGCCCGCCCCGGAAACGTTCACGCAACAGCGCCTCGCGCAGCGTCACGGTGTCGAATTCGCTGACATAGGTCCGGATCGACAACCTGTCGACCGGCGGCGTGGCGATCAGTGACAGATCGCGCACCCCGGAAAGCGACAGTTGCAGTGTTCGCGGAATCGGTGTGGCCGTCAGGGTCAGCACATGGACATCCGACCGCATCGCCTTCAGCCGTTCCTTGTGCTGGACGCCGAAATGCTGTTCCTCGTCAATCACCAGAAAGCCGAGATTGCGAAACTTTATACCCTTGGCCAACAGGGCATGGGTGCCGATCACGATATCGACCGTACCATCGGCCAGACCCGCACGGGTGGTGGCGGCTTCCTTGGCCGAGACAAAGCGCGACAATGCGCGCACCTTCAGCGGAAACCCTCGGAACCTGTCTGAAAAGCTGTGAAAATGCTGCCGGGCCAGCAGCGTGGTTGGCGCAATGACCGCCACCTGCAGGCCGGACATGGCGGCGATGAAGGCCGCGCGCATGGCCACCTCGGTCTTGCCAAAGCCCACATCGCCCACCACCAGCCGGTCCATGGGGCGGCCCCGGTCAAGGTCGGCGATCACATCCTCGATCGCGCGCAACTGATCGTCGGTTTCGGCATAGGGAAAGCGCGCGGCGAATGCCTCCCACATGCCCTCGGGCGGTTCCAGCGCGGGCGCCTTGCGCAGCTCGCGCTCGGCGGCAATGCGGATCAGCTTGTCGGCGATCTCGCGGATGCGGTTCTTCAGCCTGGCTTTCTTTGCCTGCCAGGCACCGCCGCCCAGCTTGTCCAGCAAGCCATCCTCATGGCCAAAGCGCGACAGCAGTTCGATATTCTCGACCGGCAGAAACAGCCGGTCACCCCCGGCATATTCCAATGCCAGACATTCATGCGGCGCGCCCATGGCCGTCACGGTTTCCAGCCCCGTATAGCGCCCGACACCATGATCGACATGCACAACCAGATCACCCGGCGTCAGGTTCTGCGCCTCGGACAGGAAATTCTCTGCCCGGCGCTTGCGCTTCTGGGGGCGTACCAGCCGTTCGCCCAGCACATCCTGTTCGCTGATCACCGTCAGATCGGGCGTGGTGAAACCGGCGTCAAGTGGCCAGACAGCCAGATGCACCCCCCCCTTGCCGGTCACGGCGCGCGCATCCGTGATCGATGCGGTATCGTTCAGACCGTGTTCCGCCAGCAGCCCGGACAACCGGTCACGCGCCCCTTCGGACCAGGATGCCACGACCACCGCCCGCGCCTTTCTCTCGACTGCAAGATGATCACACAACACCTTGAATATGTTGACATCATCCTGCTGGCGCTCGGGGGCGAAATTGCGCCCGGCGCGGCCGCCGGCGTCCAGCGCCCCAGGTCCCGGCGGCTGCTGCAAGGGGGACAGGCGGATCACGCGCAACGGGTCCAGCGCGGCCTGCCAGGCATCGGCGTCCAGGTAAAGCAGTTCGGGCGGCGCGGGCTTGTAGACAGTATCGCTGCGCGTGTCGGCGCGGCGGCGCAGGCGCAGCGCCTCTTGCCGGTTGTCGTACTGATCGGCCACGGTTTCCCAGCGGGCGGCGTGGGTGGCATCGATCTGGTCATCCAGCATGACCGAGGCGCCGGGCAGATAGTCGAAGACCGTGTTCAGCGTTTCGTGGAAAAAGCCCAGCCAATGGGCCATGCCCTGATGTTTGCGCCCGGTGCTGACGGCCTCGTACAGCGGGTCTTCCTGGCCGCCGGCGCCAAAAGTCGCCCGATAGCGGCTGCGAAAACGGGCGATGGCGGCCTCGTCCAGGATCACCTCTGCGGCGGGCGCCAGATCCAGCGATTCCAGCCGCCCGGTGGTGCGCTGGCTGGCCGGATCAAAGCGGCGCAGCCAGTCCAGCCCATCGCCGAACAGCTCCAGGCGATCCGGCTCGTCGGCACCGGGCGGAAACAGATCGATGATACCGCCGCGCACCGCATAATCGCCCGGCTCCGATACGCTGGGGGCCGGGTTGTACCCCATCCGGACCAGCCAGTTGCGCAGATGCGCCTCGTCGATCCGCTGTCCGACCCGCGCCAGGAACGAGGCCTGTGCGACGGTCTCGCGCGGGGGCACCCGCTGCATGGCGGCGCTCATGGTGGTCAACAGCACAAAGGGCCCCGCCATGCCCTGCGCCAATGCGGCCAGGGTTGCCATGCGGGCGGCCTCGACCTCGGGGTTGGGCGACACACGGTCATAGGGCAGGCAATCCCACGCCGGCAGGGAAAGGACGGGCAGATCAGGCGCAAAGAAGGCCAGCGCCCGCCGCATGGCCTCCATCCGGCGGTCATCGCGCGCGACATGGATCACAGGCACGGCGCGGCGTGTCGCCTCTCGCGCCAGCAGTGCGGCGTCAAAACCTTCGGGTGCGCCGCCCATCACAATCCGTTCGCCGGTCATGCCCTGTTCCACCTTCCGTTCATGGATCGTCGACAAACCGGCAATCCTGCGCCGTTTCTGCCTGCACGCGCCAGACCTGCCTTATCGGCCCAGGACATTGAGCGACAGGTTGTACCACATGCCCCAGATTGCCGTGATCAGGATCGACACCAGCCCGATCATCTGGATGGTCAGCCGGTGCCAGACCAGTCGGCGGGTCAGCGCTTCGCCTTTCAGCGCCATAACGTCCAGCCGAAAGGCCAGGCGGAAGCCCAGCAGGAAAACCAGTGACATGGGCACCAGCATCAACGTCAGCGCCTGTGCCACCTCAATGCGATAGGCAAACCCCAGAACCAGCAGCATCGTCAGGGTGGCGGCCCAGAAACCGACAACCCACATGCCGCCGGTCTGCAGGATATACAACTGCCGGCGCACCTGAATATCGACCAGTCGTTCCAGGTCTGCCATGGCATCGCCCTTTTGCCGTCGCGCGCGCTGCACCATGTCAAAGGGCACGCCCAGCACATAATGCGACAGCGACGACCACATCACGGCCAGCGCAATCCAGTACCACAGGTTTGAAAACGACCTGAGGTCGATCAGCGACAAGACGCTTTGGTACCAATCCAACTGCCTGCTCCCGGTGGTGCGTCGGGCCTAGTTAGCGTCTTGGCTTGCCCGGGCCAAGGGGGCGTTGACGCCATGTGTCAGAACGCGGGTGCAAGTGGGCAAGTGCGCGCTTGAGCCCACGCCCTGCCCGTGGCACCAATAACAACAGGTCTTTACCCGCACGCCACCCTGCCCTTACACCGATTGCCCGCAAGGATACCGCCACGATGCCGCGCCCTGTTCACGCCCCTGCCCCCTTTCCGGCCGCCCGCCTGCGCCGCCTGCGCCGCACGGCCGCGCTGCGCGATCTTGCCGCCGAAAACCGCCTCAGCGCGGCAGACCTGATCTGGCCCGTCTTTATCCGCGAGGGCACGGATGTGGCTGAACCCATCCCCTCGATGCCGGGTGTGGCGCGGCTTTCGCTTGACCGCCTGCTGGTGGCCGCGCAACAGGCGCATGCCCTGGGCATTACCACGATCTGCCTGTTTCCCTATACAGACGCCGCGCTGCGCACCGAAACCTGTGACGAGGCCTGGAACCCCGACAACCTGACCAATCGCGCGATCCGGATGCTGAAGGCCGAACTGCCGGGCCTGTCGGTCATGACCGATATCGCGCTGGACCCCTATAACGCCAACGGGCACGACGGTTTCGTGATCGGCGAGGAGATCGTCAATGACGAAACGGTCCAGGCGCTGGTCAAGATGGCGCTGGCCCAGGCCGAGGCCGGTGCCGACATCCTGGGCCCCTCTGACATGATGGACGGGCGCATCGGCGCCATGCGCGCCGCACTGGAGGCAGGCGGCCACCGTGACGTGGCGATCCTGTCCTATGCCGCCAAGTTCGCCTCCAGTTTCTACGGGCCCTTCCGCGATGCCGTTGGCGCCTCGGGCCGCTTGGTGGGCGACAAGAAGACATATCAGATCAACCCGGCCAACCGCAACGAGGCCCTGCGCTGCGTGGCGCGCGATCTGGATGAGGGGGCCGACATGGTGATGGTGAAACCCGGCATGCCGTATCTGGATATCTGCCGCGCGGTCAAGGATGGCTTTGGCGTGCCGACCTTTGCCTATCAGGTGAGTGGCGAATACGCGATGCTGCAGGCGGCTGCCGGCAATGGCTGGCTGAACGGGCAGGCAGCGATGATGGAAAGCCTCTTGTGTTTCAAGCGGGCCGGCTGCGACGGCATCCTGACCTATTTCGCCCCCGAAGCCGCGCGCCTGCTGCGGGAATGAGGGCGGTAAAGCGCCGAAAAAGACCTTTTTGGCGCTTTCCGGCCATCGGCACGGATGACAAGCGCGCTGCAAGCGCGTATTCTTGCTTACCCGGGCAAACCGGCGAGGCGGACAACGCATCCGCACATTGGTCTGATGAGGCAGAGCAGAGATGAGCATGATTTCACGCAGGGCACTTCTTGCCTGTGGTGCGGCCTCCGTTGCCGTGCTGGCCGGTTGCGGCAATCAGGTGGGCACGGTCAATGCCGAACGGCTGGATGCACGGGTCGATGCCACCCGTGATTATCTGCGCCAGAACTTTCCCGATACCGAACAGTTGTTCACCAATGCGCATGGCATTCTCTACATGCCGCTGATCAGCGAGGCCGGGCTCCTGGTGGGCGGCGCCTATGGTCAGGGCGCGTTGCGCATCAACGATGCCACGGTCGATTACTATTCGGCGATGCGCGCCAGTTTCGGGCTGCAGGCAGGGGCGCAGCAATATGCGCATGTGCTGTTTTTCATGACCGCCCAGTCACTGGCCGATTTCCGTGCATCCGAAGGCTGGGCCGCCAGCGCCGATGTGCGCTATGCCGTCCCCGGCAGCGGGGGCGCTGCAGGGGTGCAGACGACCACGGTCTTCTCGCCGGTGATCGCGGTGGTTTTCGGTCAATCGGGGCTGATCGCCGGTGCCTCGCTTGCCGGCGTGCGCTATCAGCGCATCATTCCCTGACCGGCAACGTTGATCAGTCTTGACCTGTAAGCGGTGCCAGGACGGGCAAAGCCGCCGACTAACTGCTGCAGCGCCCTGCCCGACTGCCGGCGCGCATGCGTACCGGTGCGGTGCGGCGACAATCGATGAAGCTTTCGCCCAGCCCCACCCTGGACCCTTGCGCCGAGCAATAGCCGAAAGTTGGTGATGGGGTGATTGGGTGGCATATCAAGGCGTTGTTGACGCGCCACAGTTCTCGCAGAGAAAAGGATATGCCACATGACGAAGGATACGGTTGTCGCGTTTCGCGCGCCAGAAGGATT
>JAFIED010000027.1 GCA_020832805.1 Pararhodobacter sp. | reverse complement strand
AGGCTATCAGGCGCGGCTTGCGGCGGTCGCCGCGCGCGCCAAGGGGGGCGCCCGGCCCGGGGTCTTTTTCGAGGAATGGGACGCACCGATGCTCTCGGGTCTTGCCTGGGTGTCGGAACTGATCGAGATCGCCGGCGGGCGCGAGGCCTTCCCCGCCCTGGCCACGCAGGGGGCGGCACGCGATCGGATCGTGACGTCGGAACAGGTCATCGCCGCGGCACCGGATGTGATCATCGCCTCGTGGTGCGGGAAAAAGGTGCGGCCCGAAAAGATCGCCGCGCGCCCCGGCTGGCAGGCAATCCCGGCGGTGCGCAACGGGCGCATTCACGAGATCAAGTCGCCCCTGATCCTGCAACCCGGCCCGGCAGCGCTGACCGATGGGCTGGATGCCATACTGGCGGCGCTGGCATGAGCGCGCGGCCCGCGGTCATGTCATGGAGTTCGGGCAAGGACAGCGCCCTGGCCCTGCACCGCGCCCGGCAAGACCCGTCACTGCAGATCGTGGCGTTGTTGAGTACGTTCAACCAAGACGCCGGGCGCGTGGCCATCCACGGTACCGGGCGGGCCGTCGCCCGTGCGCAGGCGGCGGCGCTGGGCCTGCCGCTGATCGAGGTCGATCTGCCCGATCCCTGCCCGAATGCGGAATACGAGGCGCGGATCGGGGCGGCAACCCGGGCCCTGCTGGCGGATGGCGTGCGCGACTGGGTGTTCGGCGATCTGTTCCTGGCCGATGTGCGCGCCTATCGCGAGGCGCAGCTGGCCCCGCATGGCATCGCCGCGCATTTTCCGCTTTGGGGCAGCGATACCACCGCGCTGGCGCATGAGATGCTGGCGGCCGGGGTCGAGGCGCATCTTGTCACGCTGGACCCCCGTCACCTGCCGCCGGCCCTGTGCGGTACACGCTATGACGCGGCGTTCCTGAACGCGCTGCCTGCCGGCGTGGACCCGTGCGGCGAGCGGGGCGAGTTTCACACGCTTGTTGCGAATGCACCGGGTTTTGCCCACCGCCTGGACCTGCTGCGCGGCCAGACGGTGCAGCGGGGCGGCTTGGTCTGTACCGATTTCACGTTGGCGCCTGCAGCCTGACCGGGCGGGCCAGACCCAGCCACGCCCCCGCCGCCTGCGCCAGCAGCAACAGCGCAAAGGCCAGCGTATTGGTCCATAGGATCATCCACAGAACCGGCGGCGCAAAGGCCGAGGCCGAGGCCCCCAGCACCAGGCTGGCGGCAAACACCGTGCCCTGCTGCCCGATCACGGCGGCACCAAGGGCCAGCGGCACCCGCATGCCGGACCGCGCCAGACGCCGCGCCACGCCCGCCGCAACGACCGCAGCCAGCGCCGACAGCCCCAGCGCGATGCCCCATGCCAATGTGCGCGGGTCCAGCGGATAACCCATCAGCCCGAAGCCGATGGCCTGATTGGCCAGCCAGCCCAGCCCGGCCAGCAGCAGCGCATCCCTGGGTGCCAGGGTCAGGGCGGCCAGCGCGCCCAGGGCGGCAAAGGGCATGCCGCAGGCCAGCGCCAGGCTGAACAGGATGGCCACCGCCACCAAAAGCCCCATCCACAGGGCCGGCTGCCCGTTGTCTGTGTCACGCATCTGTCTGTTTTCCTTTCCGGTTCTTGTTGTCGTCACACATCCACCACGACCTTGCCGATCGGGTTAGAGCAACAGGCCAGAATCCAGCCCGCCGCGATGTCCTCGTCGCTGATGCCGCCATTGTGGACCATATGCACCGCGCCTGACAGCTTGCGTATCCGGCAGGTGCCGCACAGGCCAAAGGTGCAGCCCGAGGGAATGTTCAACCCCGCTGCCCGGGCGGTTGCCAGCACAGTATCGGTCTCGGCACAGCGTGCCGTCCTGCCGCTGGCCGCAAAGGCGATCTCGGCGCCGGCGGCCGGGTCGGGGGTCACATCGTCGATCACGGGCGCCTCGGCCATGCTGCGCACCGGCGCGCCAAAGCTTTCCTGATGATACTGCGCCATGTCGTACCCCAGCGAGGCCAGCATCTCGCGTACCGCCTGCATGAAGGGTTCGGGCCCGCAACAGAACACCGTGCGTTCCAGATAATCGGGGGCCATCAGGCCCAGCATGATCTGGCTCAGCCGCCCCTGGTAGCCGTGCCAGGCGCTGAAGGGGTCAGGCTCGGTCACGGTAAAGCGCAGGGTCAGCCCCGATACTCGCCTTGCAAACTGTTCCAGCCGTTCCCGAAACAGGATGTCCGAGGGGCGCCGCGCGGCATGGACAAAGTTGATGTCGGGCATGGCGCCCGAATCCCACGCCCAGGTGGTCATCGACATCATCGGCGTGATGCCCGACCCGGCAGAGATGAACAGGTATTTCCGCGCGGGATGACGGATGAAACTGAAGATGCACGAGGGGCCATAGGCCCTGATCCGCATGCCGGGTTTCAAATGAGCCAGCATCCAGCGCGTGCCGATGCTGTCTGCCTGCGCCTTGACCGTCACCGAAATCGACAGGGGCCGCGAGGGCGAGGACGAAAGCGTATAGGTCCGTTGCACATTGCCGCCCGGCACAGGCAGGTCCAGCGTGATGAACTGCCCCGGCTGATAATCGAACCACGCCTGCGAGGGCGCCCGAAAGGTAAAGGTGGCCGCCGCCGCTGTCTCGGGCGTGACCATCACGCATTCCAGCGGTTCCGCATCGGTCCATGGCCTGCCGGACCAGTTGATCTGTGACCCCGGTCTGACGTGCTGCCCCGGCCTGTCTGGTGCCCGTGTCAATGTGCTGCCACCGCCTTGCCGTCTGCCAGGCGCGCGGCCATGACCGCGCAGTACCAGTTGACGAACTGAATCACCCCTTCCTCGTGCACCGGGGAATAGGGGCCGGGTACATAGGCGGGCGACAGGATGCCTTTCTGGTTTTCCTCGACCACCTGGCGGTCTTCGTCATTGGTGGCCAGCCAGACCTCGGTCAGGGTGTTCAGGTCGTAATCCACCCCCTCGACCGCGTCCTTGTGCACCAGCCAGGTTGTTGTCACCTCGGTTTCGGTGGGGCTGACAGGCAGCACGCGAAAGGTGATCGCATGATCGGCCAGAAAATGGTTCCAGCTGTTGGGATAGTGATAGAAAAGCAGGCTGCCCGCATCGTTGAACGGCATCCGGCCCATGCGCTGGGCCACGGCGGCGCGGGTGCTCATGGTATAGCTTTCCGCTCCGTTCAGCAGCGGCACGCGCGCCAGCCGCCACTGGAACGCCGGGTCATGCACAAACCGTGATGGCAGGCCCGCCGCCTCGCATCGGGCCCAATGCGCCAGAATGTCGGGGCTGGCCGACTGCGGCCCGTCCATGGCGCCCATCAGCGGATTGTCCGAAAAGGTCCGGCACAGGGCAGGGTGCGCACCGCTGCAATGATAGCATTCGCGGTTGTTCTCGATCACCAGCTTCCAGTTACCCCGTTCGACGATGGTCGAGCTAAAGGCCACCCTGGCATCGGCCAGGCCAGAGGGGGCCAGATAGGTCATGGCGGTTCTGGCCAGATCGGCAACCGGCGGCGGGATTTCAGCCAGACAGATATAGACAACCCCGCCCAGATCGACGCAATGCACCCGCTTCAGGCCATGGGCTGCCGCGTCGAACCCCTTGCCCATGTCGCGGGCATGGATCAGCTTGCCGTCCAGATCATAGGTCCATTGGTGATACGGGCACACCAGATTTTGCGTCTGCCCCGATGCCTTTGAACACAGTCGCTGGCCGCGATGGCGACAGACATTGTGAAAGGCCCTGATGCGCTGGTCCTTGCCCCGGACCACCACCACCGGAAAGGCGCCGACCTGCAGCGTCACATAGGCGCCGGGCCGGTCCAGCTGGCAGGCCGGGGTGGCGAACAGCCATTCCCTGTACCAGATCGCCTGCAGATCGGCCTGATAGGCGCCCGGGTCGCAGTACAGCGCCCCGACGAGAGAGAGATCAGACTTTCGCGCCGTGACATGCGCATGAATCTCGGCTTGGCGAAGCATGTTGACCTCGTGTTGCCCCTGCCTTGCCGCATGGGCCGGTAAAGTTGAATGCGGTGTGCAAAGGGGGGCGCGGCACGGCCTGCGGGCCGGTCCTGCACGGCCCCACCGCCCGCCGCGGTTGCCACTTCCTGCAAGGCTGGTTTCCGGGCTGGAAAGCGGGCCGTTGCGGGCCCGGGCGCGACACCTTCCCAAGGGATACATCCCTCAGTGGTTTTTCGTCGCGCCGCTCTTTCGTCACCGTTGCGGGGGCAGCACCGGATTTTCACCGGTTTCCCAATTCTCTGCTGTCACCAGCAGCACCTTGCCCGGCAACTATACCGCAGGCGCGTGACCGCCATCCACGAAAAACGACATCGGCCGTCGCGATTGCGAAGCTTTTTCCGCGCCGTGCCGCGTGGCATCGCGCTGGCACAGCAGGGAAAGGGGGGCGGGGGCCGGCGATGGTGGGCGCGTTCAGCCCTGCAGGTCGACGCCGGCGGCGCGCAGCTGTTCAAGCGCAGCGGCCAGCGAGCCGTCAAGGTCGATCGCGCGGCACAGATCTGCGCGCAGGGTCACGGCAAAGCCCAGGCGCACCGCATCCAGCGCCGACCAGGCCACACAGAAATCGGTGGCCAACCCCGCCAGCGTCAGTTCGGTGGCGCCGCGTTCGCGCAGATACCCGGCCAGCCCTGTGGCGGTCTTGCGGTCATTTTCGAAAAACGCCGAATAGCTGTCCAGCCCGCGCCGAAACCCCTTGCGCAGGACCAGATGCGCGTCCTGTGTCCGCAACCCCGGATGAAAGGCGGCACCGTTGCTGTTCTGCACGCAGTGATCGGGCCATAGCACCTGTGTGCCATAGGGCATCCGGGTGGTTGAAAACGGCTGCGCCCCAGGGTGCTGGCTGGCAAAACTGCTGTGATCGGCGGGATGCCAGTCCTGGGTCAGCACCACGGTGGGGAAGTCCTGCATCAGGGCGTTGACGCCGGGCACGATGGCATCGCCCCCCGCCACCGCCAGCGCGCCGCCGGGGCAGAAATCGTTCTGGATGTCGATGATCAGCAGGGCGTTGGTCGGGGGTTTCATCATGCCCTCTTTTACTGGGTCGCGGCGTTGCGACAGGGATGCGTTCATGCCTGCCGGGCGATCGGCCGGCGCGCCCCGGCCTGCCCTGATGCGCGGCGGTTGTCAGGCCTGATGCGCGGCGGCCCCGGACCGCGTGTTGCGTTCGGCCAGCGAGGCCAGCGCATCATGCAGCAGGCGCGCGTTCTCTGGTCCCAGGCTGTGCAGCATGGCGGCCTCCTGTTCATGGGCGAACCGTCTGACACGGTCGCGCTTGTGTTCCCCCAGCGCCGACAACACCAGATGCACATGGCGATGGTCGTTGGCCGATATCTGGCGCTGTACCAAGCCATCGGCGACCATCCGGTCCACGATCTTGGTCAGCGTCGGCGGCGCCAGCAGGACAAGCTCGGCAAGGCGGCCCATGGTGATCGTCTGTTCGGAATCGATGGCTTCCATGATGCGCCAGACCTCGACCTGAACACCCTCTTCCTTCAGCAACTGGGACAGTTCCTGATGCACCGCCCGGTGCGCGGCGGCCAGCGCATAGGCCAGATATCCCGTCACCCCAGCCTCGTTTCTGTTCATTTCCTGCACTCCGAACCCGTGTGGGTCGGAAAGTATTTGACTGGGAAAATAATTTCAATTCACTTGGCAGACAGGTCGGAGAAAAGATGATGCCCGCACTCAGCCGATACGGGGCCCCCGGCGGGGGCCACTTTCCGCGCATGGTGGCCTGCGCCCGCGACGACCTGTTGCTGTCACCCCGGTCGGCCTTTCGGGTGGCGCTGGCCATTCCGATGTGCGGCTCGGCCGGGCTGTGGGCGCCATCGTGCATTGCCGCTGCCCAGCTTGCCGTGGAAGAGATCAACCGCGGTGCCGGCATAAGGGACAGGCCGGTCGAACTGATCATGATCGACAGCGCGGTCGAGGCGGCGGCGCCGGTCGATGCGCTGGTCAATGCGCTGATCGAACTCGGCGCAATCGATGCGATTGTCGGCATGCATATCAGCGCGGTCCGGCAGCGGCTGGCAAAGATCGTCCAATGCCGCGTGCCCTATGTATACACCCCGCTTTATGAGGGCGGCGAGCGGACGCCGGGCATTTTTGCCATTGGCGAAACCCCGCCCGAACAGCTGGGCCCGGCGTTGGACCGGCTGCAGGCCCGCTATCGCCCGCGGCGCTGGGCGATGATCGGCAACGATTATGTCTGGCCGCGCACCTCGCATGGCTTTGCGCGCGATCACCTGCGCCGCGTCGGCGCCGAACTGGTGCATGAGCGCTATCTGCCCTTTGGGTTGGCAGCGATGGATCATGAGGTAGAGGCGCTTGCCATAAGCGGGGCCGACGCCTTGCTGTTGTCGCTGGTGGGGCAGGATGCGGTCGAATTCAACCGGGCCTTTGGCGCCGCCGGGCTTGACCGTCAGATGATACGGCTGTGCTGTGCGGTCGAGGAAAACGGCCTGCTGGCCATCGGCGCCGACAACCTGAAACGGCTGTTCTCGGCGGCCGCCTATTTCGGTGTGCTGTCGACCGATGCGAATGCCGCCTTTCGTGAGGGGTATCACAGCTTTCACGGCGATCATGCGCCGATGCTGAACGCGCTGGGCCAGTCCACTTATGAGGGGATGCATTTTCTGCGTGCCCTGATGGCACCGGGGGGCGACGAATGGCGGGGCTGGACCGGCCCGCAGGCCGCGCGCGTGGCGCATCGCTCTGCCCGTTGGCAGGTGCGCGGCGGCGCCGGGCGCGAGCGTCCGATCTATCTGGCCCGCGCCGACGGGTTGCTTTTCCATATCGAGGAACGGCTGGACAGGATCGCCGTCTGAGCCGTTATTTGAAACGGAAAATAAATTACTTGAAATGGAAAACGGTTTTCGACTAGCCTGCGAGTCGCAACGCCGGGCGTCAGTCCCGGGTCACGACAGGAGGCTGACTTGCTCTGGTTTCTCGGGATCGTCGTCCTTGTCATTGTGGTGCTGTTCGGCCTGTGGCTGCTGCAGCGCTTTTACGCCAAGGCCAGCCGCGAATCGGCCCTGGTGCGCACGGGCCTGGGCGGGCAGCGTGTGGTGCTGGATGGGGGCTGTCTGGCCCTGCCGATCCTGCATCAGGTGCAGCGTGTCACCATGGCGACGCTTTCGTTGCGGGCCAGCCGCGCCGGTGCCGAGGCGCTGTTGACGGGTGACCGGCTGCGTGCCGATGTCGAAATGGCCTTTGAATTGCGGGTGGTTCCCACGCGTGACGGCGTGGCCACGGCCGCCCAGGCACTGGGCAACCGGATTGCCCGCGGCGGCGAGGCCGTGGAAGAGCTGTTCACAGCGCCGATCATCGCCGCCATGCAGAATGCCGCCGCCAGCCGCACGCTGGACCAGATTCACCTTGATCGTGCCAGCTTTGCCGCCGAGGTCGCGGCCGAGGTTTCGGCCCATGCCGACAAGCTGGGCCTGACCCTGATCGGCACCGCGCTGGTCAGCGTCGATCAGGCCGATTTCACCCGATTGAACGAAAACAACGCCTTCAACGCCGAAGGGATGCGCAAGCTGGCGCAGCTGGTGGCCGAACAACGCAAGGAACGCGTGCGCATCGAGGTCGAGGCCGATCTGGTGGTGCGCGAAACGCAGTTGGCTCAGACCCAGCGACGGCTTGATATCGCCCGCGCCGAGCGCGAGGCAGAGATCGCCCAGCGCGAACACCTGCGCCGGCTGGAAGCCGAGGCCGAGAGCACCTCGCGCATTCAGGCCGCCACCGCCGAGCGCGCGTCGGAAGAGGCGCGCATCGCCAAGGAACAGGAAATCAAGGCTGCACAGGTAGCCAGTGACGAGGCCCTGCGCCGCCGCGAAATGGCGGCGATTCAGGGGCTGGAGGAGGCCAAGCTGACCCAGGAGGCCGCGCTGGCCCGCAAGCGCGCCGAAACCGCCGAGGCCAGGGCGGCCGAGGAGGCGGCGCGTGCACAGGTGCTGCTGGCGGCCGAGTCCGTCCAGTTGCAGAAAGAGCGTGTCTCCACCGAGCGCGAGCGCGAAATCGCCCTGCTGCGGCAAAAGCGTGACGCCGAGCTGCTGGCCGCCCGCGCCGAGGCCGAAACGGGCGATCAGCGTACCCGCGCCCGGGCCGAGGCCGAGGCCCTGCAGGCCCGCGCCGAGGCAGAACGCGCCCGCATGCTGGCCGAGGCCGAGGGGCGCGCCGCCCTGATCGCGGCCGAAAACGGGCTGGACCCGGCGGTCATCGCCATGCGGCTGGAGGAGCGGCGGCTGGACCGCCTGCCCGAGATCATGACCCAGATGATGAAGCCGGTCGAAAAGATCGACTCGATCCGCATCAACCATATCGGCGGGATGGGCGGCAATGGCGGTGGTGGCGGTCTGGGGGCGACGGGCGGCAGCGATGGCGCCTTTGGTACCGCGATGGAACAGATCCTGGGCATGGCCGTGCGCCTGCCGGCGATGAAACAGATGGGCGCCGAGATCGGCCTGGAGTTCGATGCCAACCTGGCCGGCCGGACCGCCGATTATGCCAACCGGATCAAGGGCAAGCCCGGCGATCAGACCGGGCAGAAGCCTGCGGCGGGCACTGCCGCCTCTTCAGGCGACAATGACCCGGCCGAGCGCGACAGGCTGGACGATGACAAATGACCACCGACACCCGGGGAGGCCACGCCCGAGCGCCCACGCCTGAGCGCGCGGAAAGGCGGTCGGGTACGCACCGGGCACGCAACCACCGGGCACGCAACCACCGGGTACCGAGCCGACAACCAGGCCGACAGACAAGACGTCACTGACATGAACCTACAGGGGGACAATCGCATGACACTGAACCGCCGCCGTTTTCTGACCGCCTCTGCCGCTGCGACCGGCGCGTTGGCGATGCCCACCTGGGCCCTGGGCCAGACCGGCCCCATCCGCATGGGCACGGTGCTGGATGTTTCCGGCATCTTTGATGCCTATGGCACGCCGATGGACATGGCCCAGCGCCTGGCCGTGGCCCAGATCAATGCCGACGGTGGCCTGTTGGGCCGCGAGGTGGAGATCGTCGGCTATGACACCCAGTCGGACATGGCGCTGTATACCCAGTTCGCCCAGCGCCTCGTGCGTCAGGACCGTGTCGACGTGGTGCAGGGCGGGGTGCTTTCCGCCTCGCGCGAGGCAATTCGCCAGACGCTGCGCCGCGCCGAGACACTGTATTTCTACAATGTCCAGTATGAAGGCGGCGTGTGCGACCGCAACACCTTCATCAACGGCGTGACCCCGGCGCAGCAGGCCGAGGTGCTGGTGCCCTGGGCGATGAGCGAGTCGGGGCCGCGGGTGTATATCCTGGCCGCCGACTACAATTACGGCCAGATCACCGCGCGCTGGATTCAGAAATTCGTCGCCGACAACGGCGGCGAAACCGTCGGGGTGGATTTCTTCCCGCTTGACGTGTCCGATTTCGGTTCGACCATCGCGCGCATCCAGACGGCGGCACCCGATCTGGTGGTGGCACCGCTGGTGGGTGGGGCGCATCTTTCGTTTTTCCGGCAATGGGCGGCGGCGGGGATGAACCAGCGTATCCCGCTGGCCTCGACGACCATGGGCGTGGGCAACGAACACCGGGTGCTGACCGCCGAAGAGGGCAACGGCATCATGGTCGCCTACAACTATTCGCAGGGTCTGGATACGCCGGCCAACAATGCCTTCAAGGAGGCCTGGACGGCGGCCTATGGCGATACCAACCTGATCCACGAGATCGCGGTGTCGCATTACATGGGTGTCCAGCTGTGGGCCGAGGCCGTGCGCCGCGCGGGCACCGTTGACCGGATGCCGGTGATCGAGGCGCTGGAGGACAACCTGTCGATCGAGGGGCCATCGGGCGTGATGACCATCGACCCGCAGACCCATCATGCCATTCTGGACGTGCACAAGATGGTGTTCAACAACCAGGAGATGGAACTGGTGGAAACGCTGCCCCAGCGCCCGCCGGTGGACACCCAGGCGGTGTGTGACCTGATCGCCAATCCGGACGAGAACACGCAGTTCGAAATCGAGATCTGATCGCCCTGCACCCCGGCAGCGGCTGCGCGTCCCGGGATACCCCGGGGCCGCCCGCGCCTGCCGACCCAATTCAGCCTCTGGACCCTGCCCGATGGATCTCAGCGTCGTCATCCTGATCGAGGTGCTTTACGCCATTGCCTCGCTGATCCTGATCAGCGCCGGGCTGGCGGTGGTGTTCGGCATGATGAAGGTCATCAACCTGGCCCATGGCGAATTCATGGTGCTGGGTGGTTATACCACCATCACCGCCGTAGGGCTGGGGGTGAACATCTTTGTCGCCATGCTGATTGTCGCACCCATCGTGGTGGGGCTGTTCGGGCTGATCGTGGAACGGCTGGTGTTTCGGCATCTCTATGGCCGGATGATCGACACGATGCTGGCGTCATGGGGCCTCAGCCTGATGATGATCGGCGGGTTCAAGATGATCTTCGGCAACACCACCACCGGGGTCGCCGGGCCGATACCGGGGTTCACGGTCGGCAATTATCAGGTCAATGGCTATAACCTGTTCATCATCGTGGTCTCTGTGCTGCTGCTGCTGGCCATGCTGGCGTTGCTGCGCGGGACCCGCTTTGGCCTGATCGCCCGCGGCACCATGCAGCGCGCTGACATGGCCGCCGCAATGGGCCACAGCCCCGACCGGATCTACATGATGACCTTTGCGCTGGGTTCGGCCCTGGCCGGGCTGGCGGGCGCGGTGCTGGCGCCGCTGGTGGGGCTGGTGCCGACAGCCGGCGCGGCCTTCATCGCCAAGGCCTTCATCACGGTCATCGCGGGCGGGCCGGTCCTGGTGGCGGGGCTGGCCAGCGCCGCCGGAACCTTTGGCTTGGTCAACCAGGTCTTTTCATTTCTCGTGTCGCCGGTGGTGGGCGATGTGGCGTTGCTGGTAACGGCGATCGTGCTGTTGCGGTTGTTGCCGCGCGGGATCACCGCGCGCTTTTTCCGGGGGCGGCTGTAGGATGCAGGGCGACGCGCGGCGCGATACCGGATTGGCGGTGATCCTGGGGGCGGTGCTGATCCTGGGCCTGCCCCTGATTGCCGATACCAACATGCTGACCCTGCTGGTGGTCTACGGCATGCTGGCCCTCAGCCTGGGGCTGATCTGGGGTTTTGGCGGGATCCTGTGCTTTGGTCAGGCGGCGTTCTTCGGGTTGGGCGCCTATACCTTTGCCATCGCCGGCATCAATATCGGCGAAAGCACGCTGCCCCTGATCCTGGCGGTGCTGGTGCCTGCCGCCGCCGCCGCGCTGCTGGGGGCCTTCATGTTCTATGGCCGGTTGGGCGATGTCTATCTGGCGGTAATCACGCTGGTCTTTTCGCTGATCCTGTTTCGCTGGCTCAGCACCACCGCGGGCCCGGCCTATGTGATCGGCAATGCCCGGCTGGGTGGCTATAATGGCATTCCGGGCTTTCCCCTGCTGAATGTGCCCGGCTATCCCCGATGGGAGCTGTGGGGCGACCCGCTGTACTATGTCGCCGCCGCGGCGCTGTTGATCGTCTTCCTGCTGGTCAGCTGGCTGTTGCGTTCCAGTTTCGGGCGCATCGCCATCGGCATCCGCGAGAACGAAGAGCGCGTGTCGCTGCTGGGCTATGACATCCGCGCGCGCAAGACGGTGCTGTTTGCCATCGGTGCGGGAATCGCGGGTCTGGCCGGGGCCCTGTTCGCCGCCTGGGCCGAGGTGGTGACGCCCTCGCTGTTCGGCCTGCAGCAATCGGCCGAGATCATCATCTGGTGCATCGTCGGCGGCCTTGGCACCCGTTTCGGCCCGGTGCTGGGGGCGGCGGTGCTGACCTGGGTCAAGATCGTGCTGGGCGGGCAGGGGGCCATCGACAACATGCTGGTGATGGGGCTGATCCTGGTGCTGTTCGTGCTGTTCCTGCCACGCGGCATTGCGCCCGAACTGGCGCGGCTGTGGGGTTGGGTGACGGGCGGCACACGCCGCCCCGCCCGCAGACGCGCCCCGCGCGGAGGCACCGCAGATGGCTGAGACGGTGCTGGAAACCGAAGGCCTGACCATGCGCTTTGGCGGCGTGGTGGCGGTGGACGGGGTGTCGCTGAAGGTCAGGGCGCGCGAGCTGCGCTGCCTGATCGGGCCCAATGGCGCGGGCAAGAGTACCTGTTTCAAATGCCTGTGTGGCCTCCTGAAACCGACAGAGGGCCGGGTGTTCCTGCGCGGCGAGGAAACTACCGGCTGGGACCCGCACCGCATTGCCGCGCTGGGGGTGGGCATCAAGATGCAGGTTTCGTCTGTCATGGACGGGCTGAGCGTGCAGGAAAACATCTGGATGGCCGCGCGCCGCCACATGGACGCCCGCGCCGCCACGGAC
Source organism: Pararhodobacter sp. (assembly GCA_020832805.1). Taxonomy (GTDB): domain Bacteria; phylum Pseudomonadota; class Alphaproteobacteria; order Rhodobacterales; family Rhodobacteraceae; genus Pararhodobacter. The sequence continues at coordinate 1,161 of JAFIED010000027.1, read as the reverse complement.
AAGGCCGGCGAGGTGATCGACCGTCTGGCACTGGGGGCCATTGCGCGGGCCGATCTGGGGCGGCTGGCGCATGGTGAGCGGCAACGGGTGGAACTGGGGCTGGTGCTGGCACAGGACCCCTGGCTGGTGCTGCTGGACGAGCCCGCCGCCGGCATGACCGCCGAAGAGGTGGCGCGCATGGGCGACATCATCCGTGAAATGACCCGCACGGCGGCGGTGGTGGTGGTGGAACATGACATGCAGTTCATCCGCTCGCTGGCTTCGACCGTGACAGTCTTTCACCGTGGCCGCGTGCTGGTGGAGGATCATGTCGATCGGGTGATGGCCGATCCGGTGGTGCGCGATGTGTATTTGGGGAAGGGCGCGTGATGGCGGGGCAGGCGGCAGACACCTGGCTTGAGGTGGCGGGGCTGGCCGGCGGCTATGGCAAGGTTCCAGTGGTGCGCGGTGTCGACCTGCAGGTCGCGGCAGGCGAGGTCGTCGGCATTCTTGGCCATAACGGCATGGGCAAGACCACGCTGTTGAAGCTGATCATGGGCTTTCTGCCGGCAACCGGCGGGCGGGTGCGCTTTCGCGGTTCCGATATCACGCGTGATGCGCCCCACCGGCGCGCGGCGGCCGGCATGGGCTATGTGCCGCAGGGACGGGGGATCTTTCCGCAACTGTCCGTGCGCGACAACCTGCGTTTCGCCTGGTCCGACCATGCCGGGCCTGTCGAGGGCGCGGTGCTGGAAAGCGTGCTGGCCAGTTTCCCGCGCCTGAAGCCGCTGCTGGCGCGCGAAGGGGGCGCGCTGTCTGGCGGGGAACAGCAATTGCTGGCCTTGGCGCGCTGTCTGATGGGCGGGCCGGACCTGATCTTGCTGGATGAACCCACAGAGGGGATTCAGCCCTCGATCATCGAGGAGATCGCCCAGACCCTGGCGCAGTTGCAAAAGGCACAGGGGCTGGCGATCCTGCTGGTCGAACAGAATTTCGATTTCATCGCCGACCTGTCGGACCGGGTGCTGGTGCTGGAACGGGGCCGGATTGCCGGCAGCCTGATGCGCGACGAGTTGCACGATCAGGCCCGGATCGACGAATTTCTGGGCTTCGGCGCGGCGCGCAGCACACGCGCGCGCCCGCCCGCGGGGCGCCCCGCCATGCCTGCGGCGGCCATGCCCG
>JAFIED010000026.1 GCA_020832805.1 Pararhodobacter sp. | reverse complement strand
CGAGCGCTTGAGCAATCTGAGGGCTCCGCGCCCGGCGCGCTTGCCCAAGCCCAAAACGACGACTATCAACCCCAAGGACTCTCGTTATGAATGAGGGACGACCGGGGGGCAGGTCAGAAGCTCTGACGATGTTGCGTCGATTTCGGATGACGAGTTTCCGGCGTTGCTGGAATCGCATCTGGACGGTTGGGAGTTCGCGGTAGAGGCATGGATCAAGGACCGAAAGATCCAGTTCCTCAACATTTCGGAATACGTGACGCTGGGGTATTCCGTGTTCGTGCCGGCCACACCAGAGCTGGAGAAATGGCGCGGCAGGATCACGCAGGAGATTGAAAAGCTGATCGAGGTTTTCGACATCGACTTCGGCTTTATCCACCCCGAGTATTTCGTCACCAGTGACGGCACCATGTATTTCGGCGAGGTCGCCTATCGCCCGCCAGGGTTCAACGCATTCGAGTTGATGGAGCGCGCGTATGGCTTCAACGCCTATCAGGCGCTTGTGCTGGCCTTTGACCCAAAGACCACCCAGGCAGAGCTTGATGCCTTTTTCCCCGAACCTGTTGCCGGCGCGACAGGCCATGCCGGTTGTTTCGGCGTCTACCCCCGGCGCCGGGTGGTCAGCGATCTGCAGATGCCGCCCGAGACGGAAAACCACCCCTATTTCGAGTTTCACGAGCTCGCCCCGCCAATGGAGCAGAAAGTGACGAAACGCACGGCCTTCGGTACGCATTGGGGGTTGGTCTATTTCTTTGGCAAGGACCCGCACACGCTGCGCGATCTGCTGAAAGCCCAGGAAGATCTGGATTTCTATGTCTGATACCCGTTGGCGCAACGTCACGCGCCATGGCAGGAATCGGCGGTGTTGTCGGCACGACCCTGCGAGGCTGCGCCGGTTTGCATCGATCAACCGCAACGCACAGGTTGCGCCGCAGGACGGTGCCGTGTGAAGACGGGGCAACAGCGGGACCACTGGCGCGGTTCGCCAGTCCCGCGTGCGAAGGACGACCAGGGAATGACGATCGATGCGCAGACCACGCAGCTTGACCCGCTTGCGGGAACGCTGGACCGGCTGATCGAGCAGCTTTCGTCAGCCGCGCCGATTGCCAAGATGTCTTACCAGGGGCGTGTGCTGGATTGCGCACGCCGCGTGCTGGTGCATCCTGACGGCTTGGAATTACTGCAAACGCGTGCCGTGAAGATGGAGCAGGCCGGCATCTTTGCCGGCACGGACTGGGAAAATCCGTCTGCCTTGCTGCCCAGGCTGGTTGGCAACACGCTGTTGCATGCGGCACCACCAACGATCGTTCTGGAATGCCTGAACCTGCTGCGTATGCTGGCGGTGGTGCAGGGGGCGCACACCATTCCCAATTTCCCGGCCGAGAACGCGCGTCATTTCCTGACGCAGGTGCTGGCCCTGAATCTGGACCGGCTGTTCGGCGCCACATCCGAGGCCGCGCGCGCGCAGGCAAGCCCGCTTTCTGCTGCTGTTGACCGGCTGTTCGGCATGCTGCTGGATCGGATCGGGGCCGCGGGCATTCTGGGCCGACTGGTCGACGAAATCTGGCGCATTCTGGCGCAAAGGCCGCTGCAGGTGGATCATGTGAAAACGATGATCCTTCAGATTGCCCTGGCGATTTCCGAACGCGGCGAAAGTCTGGGCGAGGCGCGGTTGGGCGCGGATCGGCTGATTTCGGCCTTGTTCGGGCCGACGAACCTGTGCCGAGAGGACCCCGGCCTGGATGTCTATTGCGAAAGGCTGTCAATGGCCGACGCGCGGGTCGTCCAGGCAGAGGCCTCGGGCATGGCGCGGGCCATGCTGGATACCGGCCTTGTGTCGGATTATCACGCCATGCTCCTGCGATGGATCTTGCAGAACCAACACACGCACCTGCTGTCAGATGCGCTGGGGCTGGGCAGTGTCGGCCTGGATGCGCTGCGCCGCTATGAGCCCTTGATCCATCGGCTGATCGATGATGCCGTCCACCCCGGCACCGGCCAGGCGGTGCTGGGTCTTGCCTTGATGCTGGAACGCGGCATTCTTTATTCGCCGCCCATTGCGCCCTCGCTTTGGCGGTTGATCCATGCCCCGCTGTCGCCGACCTGCGAGGCAACGCTTCAGTCTGCTTTCGGCACGGCGTTGCCGGCAAAGGTTCATCTGCTGTCAGGTGTATTGATGTTGCTGGGGCAGCCGCTTGGAATCGGGCAGGGCAACAATCCGACCTGTCAGTCTGCGCGGGCGCTGTCGATGTGGGCGCTGAACGATCCGGATTATCTGCTGTGGCTGGTGGCAACCGTCACGCACAGTGATCGCCTGGTCATGCATTTCGAAGGTCAGCCGCTTGATTCGGCGGTTTTGCCACTGGGTCTGGCATCGCACACGCCGCTGGATGCAGACCCGGTTTCAACGATCCTGGTGCCGCATCTGGATCGCATCTATGCCGAGATGGGGCGCCGCACCGCCGGACGGTACGAAGACCCCCACAAATGGATCAACCCGGAATTGCATGGCTGGTGGGTCGGGCGAAGCTTTCATATCGCTGTCGATGTGGCGACCGGCAAGCTGACGGATCATGACGGTTTCCTGCGTGACTTCCATGCCAGCTATCATCCGCAGCACAATGGCAATCAGCCGGTCATCCATCCGCAACCCGCTGGCATTGCCGTGACCGACGCCAACGGAAGTTTCATCGGTTGGCATGCAATTTCAATCATCCGCGTCGCGCCAGACCAGAACGGCATCATGCGGGTCTATTTCTTCAATCCCAACAACGACAGCGGTCAGGACTGGGGCCTGGGCATCGTGGTGTCCACCCATGGCCATGGCGAAAGGTTTGGCGAGGGCTCGTTGCCCTTCGGCCAGTTCGCGTCGCGCCTCTACATCTTCCATGATGACGGGTTGCGCGTGGCCGACATGGTGCCCGTGCCGCAAGATGACATTGATGCGATCATCGGCATGGCCCGCGAAAGCTGGGCGCGCGATCGGTGAGCGGCGCGGGGGCCCTCAGCAGGGAAAGCGGGGTTCTGCGCGGAAATGTCGCTTGCCGAACGGCATGCATGCAGGCATTGCCCCGCCCAAAGTGTCCGAAACACGTTGAATAAACCCCGTGTATCTCTATCTTAGGGCGGTACGGCCCAAGTAGGCCGCTATCCTTGCAGCAGGAGAGCCTTCGTGGGCAACGCTCGTAACTTCGCTTTCTGGATCGTCCTCTTCTTCATGATGATTGTCCTGTTCAGCCTGTTCAACAACGGGCAGGGCACGCAGTCTGGCCGGACGATCGGATATTCCGATTTTCTCAGCCGCGTCGAGGCAGGCGATGTCAGCCGCGTGGTGATCGACGGCGAAACACTGCGCGTGACCGACCGTTCGGGGCAGGTGTATACCACCATACGCCCGTCGGGCGAGAACCCGACAGAGCGGTTGCTGGCGTCCAATGTCTCTGTCGAGGCGCGTCCGCAGGAGCGGTCCGGGCTGATGTCGGCGCTTTCGGTCTGGCTGCCCTTCCTGTTGTTGATCGGTATCTGGATCTTCTTCATGAACCGCATGCAGGGCGGTGGCCGCGGTGGCGCAATGGGCTTTGGCAAGTCAAAGGCCAAGTTGCTGACCGAGAAGCAGGGGCGTGTCACCTTCGATGATGTCGCCGGCATCGACGAGGCCAAGGAGGAACTGGAAGAAATCGTCGAGTTTCTGCGCACCCCTCAGAAATTCAGCCGCCTTGGTGGCAAGATTCCCAAAGGTGCTTTGCTGGTTGGCCCTCCGGGCACGGGTAAGACCCTGCTGGCGCGCGCCATCGCAGGCGAGGCGGGCGTGCCCTTCTTCACCATCTCGGGCTCTGACTTTGTGGAAATGTTCGTGGGCGTCGGCGCCAGCCGTGTGCGCGACATGTTCGAGCAGGCCAAGAAGAACGCGCCCTGCATCGTCTTCATCGACGAGATCGATGCGGTGGGCCGGTCCCGCGGCGTGGGCTATGGCGGCGGCAACGACGAGCGCGAGCAGACGCTGAACCAGCTTCTGGTCGAAATGGACGGGTTCGAGGCCAACGAGGGTATCATCATCATTGCCGCCACCAACCGCCCCGATGTGCTGGACCCTGCGCTGCTGCGTCCCGGCCGCTTTGACCGCCAGGTGCAGGTGCCCAATCCGGATATCAAGGGGCGTGAGCGCATTCTGGGTGTGCATGCCCGCAAGGTGCCGCTGGGCCCGAATGTGGATCTGCGCATCATCGCGCGCGGCACGCCCGGCTTCTCCGGCGCCGATCTGGCGAACCTGGTCAACGAGGCCGCGCTGATGGCAGCGCGCAAGAACCGCCGTTTTGTCAGCATGGACGATTTCGAATCGGCCAAGGACAAGGTGATGATGGGGGCCGAGCGCCGGTCGATGGTCATGACCGAGGATGAAAAGAAACTGACCGCCTATCACGAGGCCGGGCATGCTGTGGTTGGTCTGCACGTGCCTCAGCACGACCCTATCCATAAGGCGACGATCATTCCGCGGGGGCGTGCACTGGGTCTGGTGCTGTCATTGCCGGAACGTGATCAGTTGTCGGTGACCTATACCAAGTACACCTCCAAGATCGCCATGGCGATGGGCGGCAAGGTGGCCGAGGAACTGGTGTTCGGCAAGGAGAACGTCACCTCTGGCGCGGCGTCGGATATTCAGCAGGTCAGCAAGATCGCGCGCGCCATGGTGCAGCAGTTCGGTTTTTCCGACCAGTTGGGCCATATCGACTATGCCAATGAACAGCAAAGCTATCTTGGCGCCTATCAGGGGCCGTCGAATGTATCGCCAGAGACCCAGAAGAAGATCGACGAGGAAGTGAAGCGCATTGTCGATGAGGGGTATGAAACCGCCAAGCGACTGTTGACAGAGCACCGTGACGAACTGGAGCGTCTTGCCCAGGGCCTGCTGGAATATGAAACGCTGACCGGCGCAGAGATTACCCGTGTCATGCGGGGCGAGCCGATCGGACGCGATGATGACGACGGCACGCCGTCAAGCGGTCTGCCTTCGGTTGCCTCGATCCCGAAGACGCGCCCGCGCAAGCCCCCTGCAGGCGATGGCGGGATGGAGCCAGAGCCCAGCGCGTGACCGACGCCACCTGCAACGACTGGAGCCCCGGAACCTGTGACAAGGTCCGGGGTTTTCGTCTGCTTCTGGCGTATCTGCATCAGCTGAATGGCGCCGGGTTGTGCCTGTTTGCAGAGTCTTCATCGTGCTGAGGAGAAACATATGGCTGCCCTGATCGACAGCGGGTTCAGCGCGACTGTTGTCTGGCTGGGCCATGTGCCTGACCGTGATGCAGCACTGGAATCAACCGGGCAGGATACGATGACACTGCGCTTTTCCGGGCCCGAGGGCGAGGCGCATGGCGGTCTGACGCGGCCCTCTTGTTCGCGCGTGCGGGCACTGTATCCGCGCGGGACCGAAATCAGGAATACCCGCCAGTTGTCTGTACTCTCGGCCGAGGAACTGGCCCGCATCGCATCTGACATGGGGTTGACCGAGGCCTTGGATCCAGCGCTTGTGGGTGCAACGATGGTGCTGTGCGGTCTTCCAGACCTGACCCATCTGCCGCCGTCGTCCCGGCTGCTGGCCGATAGCGGCGCCTGCCTGACGGTCGATATGGAAAACCTGCCCTGCACGCTGCCCGCCCGCCCGATAGAGCGGAAGCATCCGGGGAAAGGCGCGCTGTTCAAGGCCGCTGCCACGGGGCGCCGTGGTGTCACGGCCTGGGTCGAGGCCGAAGGCGTGATTCGTCTGGGAGAGCGGCTGCGCCTGTTCGTGCCAAAACAGCCGGCCTGGTGCCCGGATGGCGCCGCAGCGCAGGCGCAGGGCTGACCGTCCGTCACCCCGCCGGTTCCCGCTGTCAGGCGGCCTTGATATCCGGATGGGCCGTCAGGATGGCGAAAAGCTTGTCGGTTTCGCTGTTTGCGCGCAGCTTGGCGCACAGCGAGTTGTCACGCAGCATGCGTGATACCAGCGCCAGTGCCTTCAGATGCTCTACCCCCGCCTCGTGCGGGGCGAAAAGGGCAAACACCAGATCGACCGGCGCGCGGTCTACCGAGCCATAGTCCAGTGTGTTTTCCAGCCGGACAAAAACGCCGCGCACCCGTTCGACCCCGTCAATCCGTGCGTGGGGCAGGGCAACACCCTGTCCCACGCCGGTAGACCCAAGGCTTTCACGCTCTTGCAACGCATCGACGGCCTGTGCCGGGTCGATGCCCCAGGCGGCGGCGGCGATATCGGCAATTTCCTGGAACAGGCGCTTCTTGCTCTTGATGGTGCCAAACAGGCGTACAGCCTGCGGGTTCACGAGGGCAGCGAGTTCCATGCAATACTCCTGTTGCGCCTGGGCGGGCAATTTCCGGCCGGAGCCTTTGCAAAGGGGCCGGCGCCGCGCCCTAACGCGTGTGGCAAGGCGCGGCAAGGGGCAGCGTCACTGCGGATCTATCCAACCGATGTTGCCATCCTCGCGTCGGTAGACAACGTTCAGGCCGCCATGACGCTCGTTTCGGAAAACCAGCACATGCGAGTGCGCCAGTTCCATCTGCATCACCGCCTCGCCCGCCGACAGTGACGGAATTCGGGTTTCCATCTCGGCGATGATGATCGGTTGCAGCGTATCGGGTTCCTCTGCGCCATCCAGCCCATTGCCGGAGGACAGCACATATGATGGTGCTTCTGCAAACTCGACCGGGGCCACGCGGTCGCGGTGATGGTCTTTCAGGCGGCGCTTGTAGCGGCGCAACTGCTTGTCCATCTTCTCGCTGCAGGCATCAAAGGCGGCATAGATTTCGTTTGCCTGCCCACGCGCCTGGGCGGTCAGGCCGGATGACAGGTGCACCGTTGCCTCGCAGACATGCAGATGGGCATCACGGGAAAAGACGATCTGTGCATCGGTGGGCCGTTGCGAGTACTTTTCCATCACTGCGCCCAGTTCGGTTTTCACATGGGTCTGCAATGCCTCGCCGATGTCGATCTGTTTCCCGCTGATCTGGTATCGCATATGCCTCTCCTTCTTGTTGACGCGTGCCTGACATCGCCGATCCGGCGCCGGTTCACGCGTGGGTATCCCATCGTTTATGCCCGCCAGCCTGCGCCAAGCGTGCCTGACGGCGGCGCGAGGCCGAGGCGGGAATGCGCAGGCCCTGTCTGTACTTGGCGACAGTTCGGCGGGCTATGTCAACGCCTTCTGCGCGCAACCTGTGGGCGATTTCCTCGTCACTCAGGGGTGCGCCTGCGGTTTCCCTGCCGATCATGGTGGCGATGCGTTGCTGCAAGGTAAAGGCTGACACCGGCCCGTCTAGCGATGGCATAGCATTTGAAAACAAACGCGAAAGCGGCCATAGCATGCCATCGATCAGAATATGTTTGCCTGCCACCGCCCGCCCGATGGTCGAGGGGTGAAGATTCAGCGCCTGGGCCAGCTCTACCCGGGTAACCGGGCGCAAGGCCTGCGGCCCGTGCGAGAGAAAGCCGTGCTGATGCTCCAGCAGCCATTCGCCGATTCGGGCAAGGGTTTGCCCCCGCTGGGCCAAGGCATCGATCACGGCGCGGGCGCGCGTCAACAGGTCGGCGCCAAAGCCTTCGCGCCGGGCGCGGGCGACCAGCGCCTCGTCCATGCGCAGACCGATAGTGGGGGTGTTTGGCGGCACCAGACGCATGCCGCCGCCCGGCAGGCGTTCCAGCACCAGATCGGGCACCGCCACCGGGGGGGCATCGGCGCTGGTCTGCGGTTCGACGGGCCGGGGCGACAGGCCGCGCAACAGGGCGGCCCGTTCCCGCGCGGCCTGTGGTGCAAGCCCCAGGCGGCGGCCGATGGCTGACCAGTCGCCCGCAGCAAAGAGCGGCAGATGGGCGATGGTTTCGGCCGCTGCCGCCTGTGACAGCCCGGCGTCGACCAGTTGCAACGACAGGCATTCGCGCAGATCGCGCGCACCGATGCCGGCGGGTTCGCAACGCTGCAACACGTCAAGCGCCTGCTCCAGTGCCGTTATCGGCAGCCCCCAGGTCTCGGCCAGTTCCGTAAGCGGCGTGTCCAGCAGGCCATCGTTGCGCAACTCGCCGATCAGCAGGCGCGCCAGCGCCGCCACGCCGGGTTCCAGGGCCATCATGCCGATCTGATGGTCAAGCGATTGCTGAAAGGAACCCGCCCGTGCCGGCAGCACAAGATTCGGGGCATCGACCGGCTGTGCTGTCATGCGCCGGGGCTCGCGCAACAGGAACGGATTGCGCGCAGCTTCGGTCGTTGCCATGTCGTCCAACTCGGCGGCATTCATGCGCAACACCGAAAGCGCGACACGCACGCCCGGGGTCAGGGCCAGTGTCTGGCTCTGCCGCGGCGACAGGCTGGGCTTCAACGTCATGATTCCACCCTAGCGGAAGCTGTCGCCCAGATAGACGCGGCGTACTTCTGCATTGGCCACTACCTCTTTCGGGGTGCCGCTCATCAGTACCCCGCCATCATGCAGGATATAGGCCCGGTCAACGATCTCAAGCGTTTCGCGCACATTGTGGTCGGTGATCAGCACGCCGATGCCACGCGATTTCAGGTCGCTGACCAGATGGCGGATATCGGCAACGGCGATGGGGTCAACCCCCGCGAACGGTTCATCCAGCAACACATATGACGGGCCGGACGCCAGGCAGCGCGCGATTTCCACCCGCCGGCGTTCGCCCCCGGACAGCGCCAGCGCGGGCGCCCGGCGCAGCCCGGTGATAGAGAAATCGGCCAGCAATTCTTCCAGCCGTGCGGCGCGGCGGGCACTGTCCGGCTCGGCAATTTCCAGAATGGCGCGGATATTGTCTTCCACACTCATGCCTCGAAAGATCGACATTTCCTGCGGCAGATAGCCAATACCCAGCCGGGCCCTGCGGTACATCGGCAGCCCGGTGGCATCGACCCCGTCCAGCAGCACGCGGCCGCCATCGGCCGGCACCAGGCCGGCGATGCAGTAAAAGCAGGTGGTCTTGCCAGAGCCGTTTGGCCCCAGCAGCGCAATCACCTCGCCACGCTGCACATTCAGTGAAATGCCACGCAGCACATGCTTGCGCTTGTAGCTTTTGTGCAAGGCAACGATCTGCAATCCTTCATTGGCGGCATCCGGTTCTGTCATTGCCGCTCAGTCCAGCCTGATGATGGTGCGCACGCGACCCTGCATCTGGCCGGTGCCCGCCTGCAGATCGGCGGTGAACCGATCGCCCGACAAGACGTTGTCGCCCTGCACGAAGACAACGTCGCCGCGCATGTCCAGTGACTGGGCGCTGAGCGAATAGATTGCCTCGCCTGCCTCGACAGCCTCGTCCGGGGTGACCAGGGTCACGCCGCCAGAGGCAATGAGGCGATGAATGCGCTGCCCGCTGCCATCGGCGCGGGGCTGGTACTCCAGCGTGACCCGGCCCGCCCGCAAACGCAACTCTCCCTGCGTGGCGCGAACATTGCCGCTGAATACCGTCACCCCGGTCGACTGGTCGATCTCAAGCGAATCGGCGGTGATATCCAGCGCCCGCTCTGTCAGTTGCAGCGATTGCCCCAGGCGGATCTGCATGGCTTGCGCCAATGCCGCGCCGGTCCCTGTCAGTGCAGGGAGCGCCAGAGGGGTCATGAAGGCCAGAAAGGCGATCAACGCGATAGTCGGCGTTGTCGTCGGCGAAGGGCGCCGCATCGATCTCTCCTTACGGGTGCGGTTGGTATATCAAGCGCACACCACCGCCAAACACAAGCCGGTTCCCGCCATCTGGCGGCGGTCCTCGTTCAAGCCGCAGGTTTCCGGCTTCGATTTCGCCCGCAGGCGCTGTGCCGCGCACGGGTCTGTCCGACTCGACAAGCGTTTGATCCAGCAGACCCGAAACCTGCTCGCCCTCAAGCCGATAACCCGGACTTACGTCCAGCATCACCGGGCCCGCCATGTCGAACCGGCCCGCGCCCCGGTCAATGATGCCGCTGCCGGCATAGGCGCGCAGGGTGCCGCCATCGGGGTTGTCGATGTGCAGGGACAGCCCGGTAACCTGAAAGCGCAGTGTGCCCAGCGGGTCGGTGCGCGCGGTTTCGGTTTCAATCAGCAACGCGCTGCCGTCGCGGGTCACCCCGGCAAAACGCGCCTGCGTCAGCCGCGGATCACGCGCGCGCTCCTCTACATCGATTTCGGCCGTGCGAATGGCGCGTTCGGGGTCAACGGGGCTGGCCAGCAGGAAAATGCTGGACAGAAGTGCCAGAGCGGCAAGCGGCAACACCAGCTTCAGGATCGACACCACACGGGAACGGCCAGAGGCATGGGGCCGGAACGGGATGTCCGATCTGGTGTTCATTGCCGGGTTCAATGCGCAAAGATATCGGTTTCCGGCCAGCCCGCCAGATCAAGTTTGGCGCGCGTGGGCAGGAAATCGAAACAGCGTTGCGCCAGATCCAGCCGGCCTTCGCGCGCCAGCATCACCTCAAGTGCGGCTTGCAGCCGGTGCAGATGCAACACATCCGATGCCGCGTATTCCTGTTGTGCCACGGTCAGGCTGGTTGCGCCCCAGTCCGAACTCTGGCTTTGCTTGGATATGTCCACGCCCAGCATTTCTGACAACAGATACTTCAGGCCATGCCGGTCGGTATAGGTGCGCACCAGCTTGGAGGCGATCTTGGTGCACCACACCGGCGATGCCAGCACGCCGAAATGCTGCTGCAGCGCTGCGATGTCGAACCGGCCAAAGTGAAACAGTTTCAGCACCTGCGGATCAGCCAGCAGTCGGCACAGGTTCGGGGCCGGTGCCGGGTCGATGCCGATCTGTACCAGATGCGCATGTCCGTCGCCGCCGCTGAGTTGAACCAGACAAAGCCGGTCGCGCTGGGGGTTCAGACCCATCGTTTCGCAGTCGATGGCCACGCTGGCGCCCAGGTCCAGCCCATCGGGCAGATCGCCTTTGTGTAGGTAGATGGTCAATGTTTCGTCCTGTCGCTGTTTGATGCTGGCCTATGGCCGATGCTTCCCGTTTAGCATGCAACTGCCCGGCAGCAAGTCTTTGCCCCATTGGCCAATGCCCGCCTATGCGCGGGCGCCGGCTGCGCGAAAGCTTGCACGAAACGGGGGCGGGCGATAGACCGGACAAAGGCAGGAACGCACCGGCAAAACGGGCGAGGCGGGACGGGATAACCCATGGCAGACAGGCTTTTCGGCACCGATGGCGTGCGAGGCACGGCAAATACCTATCCGATCACCGCAGAGGCGGCGTTGCGGCTGGGCGCGGCGGCGGGGCGGTACTTTCGCGCGGATGGGCTGAACGGGCACCGGGTCGTCATCGGCAAGGATACGCGCCGGTCGTGCTATATGCTGGAGAACGCGCTGTCTGCTGGGCTGATCTCCACGGGTATGAATGTGTTGTTGCTGGGCCCGGTGCCGACACCGGCCGTGGGCTATCTGACGCGCTCCATGCGGGCTGATCTGGGAATCATGATTTCGGCCAGCCACAATCCGCATCATGACAATGGGATAAAGTTCTTTGGCCCTGATGGCTTCAAGCTGTCGGATGCGGCCGAGACCGAGATCGAGGCACTGTTCCACAACGGCCAGCACCCTGCCGCGCCTGATGACATCGGCCGGGCCCGCCGGTTGGAAGACGGGCTTGGCCGATACATCGAGTATGCCAAGACCACCTTTTCGCGCGGCAAACGGCTTTCCGGGCTGAAGGTGGTGGTCGATTGTGCCAACGGTGCCGCCTACAAGGCCGCGCCAGAGGTGCTGTGGGAACTGGGTGCCGATGTGATCCCGATGGCGGTCAAGCCGGACGGGTTCAACATCAACCGCGATTGCGGCTCGACCCACCCGCAGGCAGCGGCGGCACTGGTACGCGAAACCGGCGCCGATCTGGGCATCGCGCTGGATGGCGATGCCGACAGGCTGATCCTGATCGACGAGCAGGGTTCCGTGGCCGATGGTGACCAGATCATGGCCCTGTTCGCGCATCGCTGGGCGCAGCAGGGCAGGTTGCAGGACGGCACGCTGGTTGCCACCGTCATGTCGAACCTGGGGCTGGAGCAGTTTCTGACCGGACACGGCCTGCGGCTGGAGCGTACCAAGGTTGGTGACCGGCATGTGGTAGAGCGGATGCGCAGGGGCGGCTGGAACCTGGGTGGCGAACAGTCAGGCCATATCGTGATGACCGATCATGCCACCACCGGCGACGGGCTGATTGCCGCGTTGCAGTTTCTGTCTGCCATGACCGAAACCGGCAAGCCGGCCTCGGTCCTGGCGCGCAACTTTGCCCCGGTGCCGCAGCGGCTGGAGAATATTCGCTGTACGAGGGCCAGGGCTTCGCTTGCCCGGCCTGACGTGCAAGCGGTCATCGCCACGCAGACTGCGCGGCTGGGCACGCATGGGCGTTTGCTGATCCGTCCCTCTGGCACCGAACCCCTGATCCGCGTCATGGTCGAGGCCGAGGATGAGGCGTTGCTGGATGCGGTGCTGGGCGAAGTGGCGGGCACCATCCGCGCGGCCGCGCGCACCGACGCCTGAGCCACGCTTTTCGCTGACCCGGCGACTGTTGCTCTCTTGCAACGCACCTGCGCGCTTCCCACATATCAGTCGAGGCCCGAACTGGCTGGGCGCTGATGCGCAGGCCCCGCCAAGCCCGGGCGCTTGACGAGGAGAGAATGTGATGAATCTTGAAAAATTCACTGAGCGGGCAAGGGGGTTCCTGCAGGCTGCCCAGACCATTGCGATGCGCGAAAGCCACCAGCGGCTGACGGCCGAACACCTGCTCAAGGCGCTGATGGACGATGATCAGGGCATGAGTGCCAATCTGATCCGCCGCGCCGGCGGCGCGCCCGAGCGGGTGGCACAGGCCACCGAACTGGCAGTTGGCAAACTGCCCAAGGTCAGCGGCGACGCGGGCCAGATGTACACCGACCAGGCCGTGATGCGGGTCCTGGACGAGGCCCAGAAACTGGCCCAGAAGGCTGGTGACAGTTTCGTGCCCGTCGAGCGCATCCTGATGGCGCTGGCCCTGGTGAAAAGCCCGGCAAAAGAGGCGCTGGAAACCGGTGCGGTGACCGCCCAGGCCCTGAACGCCGCGGTCAATGACATCCGCAAGGGCCGCACCGCTGACAGTGCTTCGGCCGAAGATACCTATGAATCGCTCAAGAAATTCACCCGCGACCTGACCGAGGCCGCGCGCGATGGCAAGATCGACCCCATCATCGGCCGCGACGAGGAAATTCGCCGCGCCATGCAGGTGCTTTCGCGCCGCACAAAGAACAACCCGGTGCTGATCGGCGAGCCGGGTGTCGGCAAGACCGCCATTGCCGAGGGGCTGGCGCTGCGTATCGTCAATGGCGATGTGCCCGAAAGCCTGCAGGAGAAGAAACTGCTGGCGCTGGACATGGGCGCGCTGATCGCCGGCGCCAAGTATCGTGGCGAGTTCGAGGAGCGCCTGAAGGGTGTGTTGAACGAGGTCACCGCCGCTGCGGGCGAGATCATCCTGTTCATCGACGAGATGCACACCCTTGTCGGGGCGGGCAAGTCCGAGGGCGCGATGGACGCCGCCAACCTGATCAAGCCCGCGCTGGCGCGGGGCGAGTTGCATTGCGTCGGTGCCACCACGCTGGATGAATACCGCAAGCATGTGGAAAAGGACGCCGCGCTGGCGCGCCGTTTCCAGCCGGTGTTCGTGTCTGAACCCACGGTCGAGGATACGATCAGCATTCTGCGCGGCATCAAGGAAAAATACGAGCTGCACCATGGTGTGCGCGTCGCGGATTCGGCGCTTGTGGCTGCGGCGACGCTGTCCAACCGCTATATCACTGACCGCTTTCTGCCCGACAAGGCGATCGACCTGATGGACGAAGCAGCCAGCCGCCTGCGGATGCAGATCGACAGCAAGCCCGAGGAACTGGATGCGCTGGACCGCGAAATCCTGCAAAAACAGATCGAGTCTGAGGCCCTGAAGAAGGAAGACGACACCGCCAGCAAGGATCGGCTTGAGAAACTGGAGGTGGAACTGGCAGAGCTGCAGCAGAAATCGGCAGAGATGACCACCCAGTGGCAGGCCGAACGTGACCGTCTGGAAGCCGCGCGCGAGGTCAAGGAACAGCTTGACCGGGCGCGGGCCGAACTGGATCAGGCCAAGCGTCAGGGCGATTTCGCCAAGGCCGGCGAGCTGCAATACGGGCGCATTCCGGAACTGGAGCGCAACCTGGCCGAGGCCGAGGCCCGCGAGGCTGAAAAGATGGTGGGCGACGCGGTGCGGCCAGAGCAGATTGCCGAGGTTGTCGAGCGCTGGACGGGCATTCCCACGACCAAGATGCTGGAAGGCGAACGCGACAAGCTGTTGCGCATGGAAGAAGGTCTGCACAAGCGTGTCATCGGTCAGCACAAGGCCGTGCGTTCGGTGGCGAATGCCGTGCGGCGCGCGCGGGCCGGGCTGAATGATGAAGGGCGGCCACTGGGGTCGTTCCTTTTTCTGGGCCCCACCGGTGTCGGCAAGACCGAACTGACCAAGGCCGTCGCCGAATTCCTGTTCGACGATGACAGCGCGATGGTGCGCATCGACATGTCGGAGTTCATGGAAAAGCACGCCGTGGCGCGGCTGATCGGCGCGCCGCCGGGCTATGTCGGCTACGAGGAAGGCGGCGTGCTGACCGAGGCCGTGCCCCGCCGTCCCTATCAGGTGGTGCTGTTCGATGAGGTGGAAAAGGCCCACCCGGACGTTTTCAACGTGCTGTTGCAGGTGCTTGACGACGGGGTCCTGACCGACAGCCACGGGCGCACGGTCGATTTCAAGCAGACGCTTATCGTGCTGACCTCGAACCTGGGCAGCCAGGCCCTCAGCACGCTGCCAGAGGATGGTGACGCGGGCGCGGCCAAGGCGCAGGTGATGGAAGCAGTGCGCGCCCATTTCCGGCCCGAGTTCCTGAACCGGTTGGATGAGACCGTGATCTTCGACCGGTTGGCCCGCGCAGACATGAACGGGATCGTCGACATCCAGCTGGGCCGGTTGATGAAGCGGCTGGCGGGGCGGAAAATCACGCTTGATCTGGATTCCGGCGCCCGTCAGTGGCTGGCCGACAAGGGGTATGACCCGGTCTACGGGGCGCGGCCGTTGAAGCGGGTGATCCAGCGCTATCTGCAGGACCCGCTGGCACAGATGCTGCTGGCCGGCGAAATACTGGACGGGGCGACGGTCCCGGTCACGGCCGGGGCAGAGGGTCTGGTGATCGCCGGCCGGGTCGCAGCCGACGATCCGTCGGATGGCGATCTGCCTCCCCGCATGTCTCTGGTGCATTGAGCGCGGCAGGTGCATCAACCACGGGCTGGGGCCCGGGCCCCCCCGCGCCCCCCCAACCCCGTTTGACCGC